>JAZQHD010000101.1:0-3375 GCA_045540375.1 Ructibacterium sp.
GTAGTCAAGGGGCAAGCCCTCACCGTTCAGTTCCAAAACAGAACCCAAACCTATGATGTGCGAAAGGCAGCCTGACAATGGCAATGAACAACTACATTTCCATAGATGTAGTTGATACTGCGGTAGTGTGCAATCTGGACATTAAGCAATCGACGATCAATGATGATGAAGTCCAAGCGAAATGTCCATATTGCCAGGATTACAAATACCGTATGTATCTGAGCCACCGCATGGAAAACGCCACCTTTTGGTGCCACAACTGTGGCACCGGTGGCAATGCGGTAACGCTCTACGCCGATTTCAACCCGGAAGGTCGCCGTCTTAGCAACGCCGAGGCATATAACGAGCTGCTTCACCATCCTGATGTACGCTGCGATGAAGTGCCTTACGAGGCGGGCGATCATAAAGAGCTGCAAATACGGCCACTGCACGAACGCAGTCAGATCTATCTCGCTTTCCTGCAGCTGCTTGATTTAGAAGAAAAGCACCACCGCAATCTTTTGAACCGTGGTCTATCTGAAGAAATCATTGCAGGTAATATGTATCGGAGTATTCCTACTGATCCTGCAAAGCGGCGCAAAGCGATCAACCTGCTGTCAGAGCAGTATGACCTTGCGGGTATTCCAGGCTTTTACACCAAGAATAACAAATGGCAGATGGCAAACTGCCGGTACAGCGGCATCCTGATACCTGTTTGTGATAAAGACAATCAGGTACAGGGGCTGCAGATCCGGTTGGATGAGCCTCCTCCGAAGATCGTAACCAATCCGGACGGCACCAAGACTGAAAAGAAAGGTGACCGTTTCCGGTGGTTCTCATCCCGGGGCGAGTATTATCCCAACGGCACCGGCATTTCCAGCTACATTCACGTCGTCGGCGACATCTCCTGCGACACGCTGCACCTGACCGAAGGACCTATGAAGGCGGACATCGCCAGCTACCTTTCGGACGGAGAGCTGTTCATCGGATTAACCGGCGTACAGAATGTGCGTTATCTTGCCTCCGTTATCAAGGAGTTAAAGCCAAGGCGTATTATCGAATGCATCGACATGGATGTACGAACAAACCCCAATGTTCAGAAAGCCCAGTCTAAGATCCGGTCTATCTGTATGCCTCTTTGTCAGGAGTACAGAACCTTTACCTGGCCTCAGGAGCAGAAAGGTATTGATGACTGGCTGCTGTTTGAAAAGCTCAAACGGGAGCACGGACTGGCTCAATAAGAGGTGCAAATCAATGACAGAACAAGAAAAAGCCTTTACTGCTTTTGAAAAGCTGATTAAGGGTCAGATCGACAAGGCACAAAAGACCTTGGAAGCAAAGGTAGTCAAAAAGATGAATGCAGTAAGCGACGACGGTACCGTATACGCTACGGAACGGGAAATCCAGGATGCTTATGGCTACGACTTGATTACCGATGCAGAACGAATCAGACTGCTGGAAGCTCTGGAGTACCGCAACGAACGCCCACTGCTGAAGGAGGATTACTTTATCGCCCTTTGCCACAAAGCCATTGGTGTTCTCAATGAAGCCAAAAGCAAGGTGGCTGAAGCAGAACGGGACCGTCAGCGTCGGGATAAAGCTGCACAGATTTACAAGGCAGGCAATCAGCCTCGCTACTGTTACTGCTGCGGTGAGATCATCGGTGAGGTCTTAGGCGGAGATGTGATCGGTACAAAGTGGTATAACAACCACGCCGAATGTGCCAACGGTCATGTCTGTAAGTCCTGCCTATCCCGTTGTGTTGGAAAGGCCCGTTGTGATGACCGGAGAAATCAGCAATGAAGCAGAAAAAGAAAGACTATAAACCCTATCCCGGCTTTTATGACCTGCGGATATTCGATCTGAACCCAAGAGAGTTCTTTGCGGCTTGGCGGGTACAGGAATTTCTGCACAGGGCTGCAGGCTGCAAGGGATATTACAAAACCTATGCTCCCCGTCAATGGGAGGAAATCAAAGAGCTGGGCGCGTTACTGCAAATGTTCCTGCTGCCCAGACTGAAACCCAACGAAGAGCTCAGATGAGCCTTAACATCGAACATTGAAAGGACAAATCAATGCTGAAACGATTTACCAAAACCGTTAAGCTGCCAATACGAAAAACCCCAATTCGTGTTGCATTTTCCCTGGCAAAATACCCTAACGGCAATACCGCGATCCGGGTGCATCGACCCACACTGTTCGGCTACGACCAGTGCGGAGACATTACTATGACAACAACGGCAAAGTTCCCTGAATACTGTGCCTGCGTTGATACCAACCATCACGGTCCGGAGCTTGCGGAACAGTTGGAAAAGTTAAAGCTCGTTGAATGTATGGGCTTTTACGAGTTCCACGGTGCTTATAAATGCCCGGTGTTCAAATTGAATCTGGAAAAGCTTAAGCAATACTGTATTCCCACCGACGTAAAAAACTGTGCTTGAAAGGATGTCTGCTATGCAAATGAACAACTTTATGGCGGTGCACGACAACGCCGAGGGTATTATCGGAAAGTTTTTCTACTATTCCACCTCCAATCTTCTGGTCCCGAAAGATAAGTTCATCGAGATCGGACAGGCTTTCGGTTTGCCGAAGGTGAAGCCTGCAAAGGAGTCCAAGGCCGGTGCCTACCGCAATGCCACCACCGCTATCAAGGACCGTGTAACGGTCAAGGGCGTAACCGGCACGCAGGTCTATCGCATTTACTGCCGGGACAACAAGAAAGAGGATGCCAAGTTTATTACCAGAGAGCTGGTTAAAGAGACCCTGAATTCCCGTACCAATGAGTACCGGAAGCTTGCTAACATCTGTTTTGACAAGGAGAATGAAATTATCTTTGTTGAAAACGAGGTTTCAGACCCCGATGTGGATGTCCACGCCTATTGTCAGCAGGCGCAGGAGATGTATGTCCGCTTTTGCACCTGCTATACTGCAGATCAGGTGGATGCCGTCATTGACGATATCCTCTCCCGTGTGCAGGCGAACAAAATCAGCATTCACGGCAACCTGTTCTTTATTCCCAAGCAGTTTCTCCCGCTTCTGAACCTTCTGGAGGATTATATCGCCGCTATTGGCGAACATAATCTGAATGCCGGTGTGATTATGAGCAACAGTATGTTTGTGGTTGACGATGAGCGTCAGCGTCAGAAAATGACCGACGAGTTCTACGCAAATTACAAGAAGGATATTGAGCTATATCAGGACCGCGTACAGCATTTCACCAACAGCGGCTGCGAATCTCCTGCTGTTATCAAGCGTTGGTTGGAAAAGATCAATGCTCTGCAGCAGAAGAAAGCTACCTATGAAGAGATCCTGCGCCGTCGTCTCGACGATCTGGAACAGGATTACCGGATGCTCCAGATGCAAGGCCAGGAGCTGGCTGTGCGAAATGTCAAGGGAC
>JAZQHD010000102.1:0-17240 GCA_045540375.1 Ructibacterium sp.
GTTGTTCCGTATGCTTCTACAACCTTACCGTCACCGATGTACACACCTATATGACCTTCCTTCCAAACGGCAAGTCCTGGTATCTCGGGAATGGTGTCGATTGTCCCTTTCTCTGTTGCGTTTTCATACATAGTATCTGCACCGATATCGGGCATCCCATTTGATACGAGAATTGTCATTTGACTGGCCGTATCATACCAGGAGTATCCCTTAATCAGTCCGACACAGTCTGCGGTTCTCTTGCCGAGCCAATTTTCACGAATAAAATCCTCCTTTCCACCAACCTCATCGGGGTACTGGATGATTTTACTTTCCAGAAAATCGGGACTCAAAACTGTACCGTAGGTTCCCCACACATAACCCCAACCCTTGTCGGCTGCAAACTCAGACCATTTGACCAAGTCTAAATTGTTCTTGGTCGAAGGGTCAACATAGTTGGAGGTATTGATATAGGCGTTGCGCGTACTTGCCATCGCATTTTGGAAATCTTCGACCTCGATAGATGTTCCAAACTTTGAGTTAACAGCATCGATCAGTTCGCTATCGGTTTGTTCTTCTTCAAAGCAACTAACAAGATCATCAGCGAAGCCGTCCTCGCCGACATGCTCAGACAATCCAAATATGAATAGTGCCTGTGCTTCATCGATGCGTGTTTGATCAAAACCGGCATCTGTCATTGCAGATTCAACGGATTCCCAGATTTCCACAAGCTGTATTTGCCTTTCTTGATATATCTCGTCAAGCCGTCCTGTGTCGATCTCGATCCCACCATTAAAAATCGCAAGTAGCGCACCTATCGGAAGTAGGATAATTACGAGTATGATGCCCACAATCAATCCCACGACCTTGAGTGCTTTCTTGTCTGTAAGGATATAGGTTGCAACTTTTTTAAGTGCTGCACCAACCGCAGGAGCTGCCATTATCGACCACCAGCCTTGCCGAAGAGCGCCGACTTATAATCGGGTGCGATAACCTGTAAAAGATACCTTTCATTTCCGCATCGGTATAGGCAAGTTCCTCGCTCGGGATACTTGATGAGTTCAAATTCACTCGGCTCAACCTGTAATGCATCCATATATTCCTTGGGGTTGATCTGACCTGCATTGAACAGGAATTGATGGGTCGGGATACTGAACAGGGGCTTCGTAAATTCACGAATAGAAGGGATCAAAAAATCCTCGATATTCTGTGATGCCAGAATAATCGAGGAGTCCTTCTTTCGCACTCGCTTCATTGCGTTGCGGATATATTCGATTGCAGTCATATTTGTGAGGAACAAATACAACTCATCGATGGATGCTGCCGTGCTTCCTTTGCCGAGCAACTGATTACTCATAAAGGACAGGATGTTGAACAGCATCGCATCCTTCAGTCGCTTGTTTGTATCCATGAGACCTTTGACTCCGAACACCAAGAATGCATCATCGGTGATGTTGGTGTATCCGTTAAAATAACGACTTTCCGCACCTACGCACATGGAATTGATTCCGAGACATACCTCCTGGAGCGTTTGCTCTGTATAGAGGTATTTTCTCTGTTTGTCATAGGTCATGAATTCTTCCTCACATAACTTGTAGAAGTCTTCCATGATAGGATAGTCTGTCGGCTTCATCTTGGCGTAGTCGGTGGTGTCCGTGATCCCAAATCGCGCATACAGTTTCGCAAGCAGTATTTCGATGGTGTCTATCTGTGCATCCGTGAAGTCCTTATAGCTTCGGAAGAAGTCTTTAAGGAACGCAATATGCTGAGACAGCCGTGTCTGCTTTTTGAATGCCTCGGGAGTGGTCGCATCGATTTCATCGTTTCCGTCTGACCATGCTTTGGGTTCAAGAGGATTGATGGTGTATTCACCAGAAAGGAAATCAATATAACATCCACCAAGATTGGCACAGAGGTCAATATATTCGCTTTCGGGATCGAGGCAGATGATACTTTTGCCGGACTCACGAATATTAGTGAGGATCAGCTTTAGGAGATAGGACTTGCCCTGTCCCGAGTTACCAAGGATCAGAATGTTGCTTGTAGTCTTATCCTCGGCTCGGCGATCAAAGTCCACCAGGATATTCGTACCAAACTTATCTCTCCCGATGTACAGTCCCTCGGGATCGGTTTTGCCGGAAAAGTTAAAAGGATAGAGATTCGCTACACTTGATGCCGGCAACACTCGCTCGAACTGCGCACCGAACTGATTAAAGCCCACGGGCAGAACAGAGAGGAAGCCTTCCTTTTGCCGCAAGGTCAGCCTGTCAACGGTGATTTTGGATCGTGTCAATTCCATTGCAATTTCACTTTGCAATTCTTTGAGCGCTTCCATTTGCTTTGCTTTCAGTTCAATGAATACTGAGCAATGAAGCAGGGGTTCTCTGTTCTTGCGAAGATTGGCAAGGAGTTCAATTACATCATGGAGATTTCCTTCCGCTTCGATTGTTTCATTCATGTCGTTACCACCGCTTTTTAGGGTGTTTCGGCGTGTTGCATTCTGAATGATTTTCCTCTGTTCCATCGACTCCACCAGTCTGTGGTAGATACGAAGAGTTACGCCATTTCGATCCGCAAGCTGCGAAAGGATCGCTTGTTCCTCGGTAGAGGGTGGATATTCTCGAATTGCCCACACGCTACGATAACTATCACCGACAATATAATGGTCGCTGAAAAATTTTATGGTGCTGGGCAGGATGCAATCGAAGAAGTCCTTAGTACGGATTTCCTCAACCTGCTCCGGTGTCAACACCTTGGGTTTTCTTTTAGACATTAGCCTGTGGCCTCCTTTGCGATTATTAATAGACGACCGCTTTTTGCACTTCCATAACAGGTGGAGAGTATAAGCGTGTTGTCTTCAGAACTGATATTATTGTAGATTTCATCGTAGATGTCAGTTCGGATCACATCCACGACCGTGTAATAACGAATACCTGTTGCCGTCTGAAACTCTATTGTAGGATGATAGCTTCTGAAGTCAGCATCAAGGTACTTTTTTAGGTCAGAGAATTGTGTGCCATTCTTCATGTTATGTCCATAAATAATGGCAGTCCCACAGTTCACGGAACATCGGGCATCAAGGAACGGGACACCGGATTGGCTGTACTCACCCTCAAAGTTTTTGCGTAAATACTTCTGCGGATTACTTGGGGTGTGCATTACAGGGTAATTTATATTTGTACCCTCAATACATATCCAACCGATGCACTCGGCATTTTTCTCGAAGAGAGGATCGAGATTTCGGCCTTGTGCTTCGGGTGCGGTTTCTTGTGGTTCAGTTTCATCGTCCGTTCCTGATATTACGCCACCTGTTTCTTCTTTGGGCTTCTCCGTGTTGGTAGGTTCGATGATTTCGAGGAGTTCGTCAAACTCCTTCTTTTCTCTCTGCTGTATGGATATCTCTTTCCATATCATATACGCTGATACAGTAAGTAGCGCCGACAGCAGAAGAATAAGAAATATATTAAGCTTCCTCATCGTCCTCATCTACCTCGAAGAACTGTTCTCCGTCAATATCGGGCATTTGCTCACCATTGAGACTTGCATCGAAATACAAAGCCAGGAAGCGTTTTATGTCTTCCTTCCTCATTCTTCTGACCTCAAAGCCTTGCTCCGAGATCACCTTCTCTACACGGTTGGCCATTTGAAATACCTGCTCGGCTTTCTTTGCTTTACATCGTGCGATGAACAAGAACTGTCGAGCAGTAGCCATCTCTACCTGTATCTGATCCAAGAATTCGATATCCTTTTTCAGCATCTTCTTGACCTTGGGATTCTGTTCCTCATCCAGTCGCATATGAAGGTATGCCTTGTTATCATCGAAGCACTCGGAAGAGTCGGTACAGGCGATTTCAATATCCGGTAGTGCGGAAAGCACCATCATTAAGTGCCTAACCTTGATTTCGATATTGGTATGCGAAAGCACCGAGATATTTGTCGGTGCAACAAGATAGAAGAGCAGCTCGGCCTTGTTGGTTTTCAGTCCGTATTTTGTAAAGGTTTTTACGCCAATGAGATCTTGCACCGAACTGCCTTTTCTTTTTTTCTGCTTTTCTTTTGCCATTTGGCTCACCTCCACTCAAAGTATTGCTGTGTAGATATTAAGAATTTCACAGCGTATTTCATATAGTCCAGCACGGTTGTATCATCCATGCGTATGGTCAGAAACGCATAGCACAGCGTTACGACCGCAGGAACAAAAAATTGCACATACACCAGTATTACAACCGAAAGGAGGGCTGCTATACCGATAATGCAGAAATCTCGCAGTCCCCACAGCCACAAGTTTGCTGTAGCCTTGAGGTTCTGCGGATAGATATACTGTGTCATTTACATCCCTCCAAATTCTATTTCTCCTGTTTCGATTTCCTGGGTTCTCTGTTGCCCGAACACCATATCGCAATGTACAACATTCAGCACGAGCCCATTATTTTGCAGATGGTTCAGTATTCGCGCTGTTTCCCACGGTGTGTCTGCAATATCCTTCATTTCGTCAACGACAATCCTTCGGATACCTCGGGACTTGCAGTATTCCACCATACTCCTTAATTCACCACCGCTTCTGCTCATGGGCGCATTGATGGAGGTGCTGCCATCTACTGTATATCCATTCTCCTGGCAGTACTGCTTGAGTCGATTGAATTTTGCTGATGACGGTCTTGTATCACATCCGCTTCGGTTGTAATACAGATATGCCTTTTCTTCTTGGTGGGCGAGATCACAAACGAACTCTGTTGGTGTCTGTCCGAATTCTTCTTTTATTTTCTCTGCGATCAATTCCTTAATTAACGCAGACTCTGCCGTTGTAGGCGTGTAGAAGAAACTCTCGCTACTGTTATCCTTGCTGATAACGCATTCGACCGTAAGGAAGTCGCTTAATGGGTTATAAATGCCGTACATATTTACCCATTCGCCGGCTTCTGAGTCGAGCTGCAGATTGAACTTCTCATTCACATCGAAGAGGGTTTCGAGATAGGCCACGATTTGCTGTTTATTGTCGCTGTCGAGCTGAATATCCCGATCCACGGCCAGGTCTTCTCGTTCAAATTCTTTGTCTTTCTTCATGCTGCCACCGTCCTTACTTTGCCCTTGCGATGGAGCGTGTGAGATTGACTGCCGTAGTTGTTGCATGCACAACGGACATCATATTGACTCTTACGCTCGAGTCGAGACCGAATTGCTGTGCAATACGAGGCACTTCGTTGGCAGCAAGCATAATGCCGAGGCCAAGAAGCATATTGCCGGGGAAAGTCATCAAGCCAAGGTATAGTAATGTTGTCTGCATAAATGCAGTCAAGCATATAGCAATGACCTGCTTCATCCATTGCACAAATCCATCGTGATAACCTCGGGGGACAGAAAACATATACAATGATCCTACTGCCATCTGCACAAGCAAAATTCCTCCGCGCTTGATATTCTGAAAGAAAATCTTGACAACGCAATATCCAAATGCAATTAGGCAAAGAAGGGTAAACAGCCCCAACTGCGAAGACAGATTGCCCGCAAAGAAACTTCCTACGAGTACGCCCTGTGCTGTGATTGACAAATCAAAAGACTGTGTTGATCCTGCATAAGCGGCAATTTCTGATGCAAATGTGTTTTGCAGACTAATGCAAAACTTGTATAATTCAATCGGTACTACCCCTATCAGAGAACAGGCAAAGAAGCCTTTTAATATGTTGATAGCACATGATTTGATATCTGCTCTACCGTTTTGGTATTCAATTGCAACATCAAATATTGCGACTACCACACCTGCAACAAACAATGCCCATCCAAACAAGGTAAACAGTTCGACTGTGGCTTGTACCCACGAAAGATTAAAGATATCTGCACCCATGTTTCCCATTAGTGCAAAGAAATCTGCAACTGCCGTATATACAGTTTCATACAGCCATTGCATCATTGTATTCCAAATCTGACCTAAAAGGACTTCACCGATCCACTCAAAACCGTCCTGTATTGCACCTACAACCGAATCGATTAAATCGCCGATCCAGTCAAACATTCTTTATCACCTCCAGAAATTACGAAAGCAGGGACGGCTTGCGCCGTCCCTTGGGATTGGTTTCTCTTACTGAAATTGCATTTCATTTACGGACATGTCCTGTTGCTGATACATACTCACATATTCGAGGGCAGTATCAGCAATCTTTGCTTTGTCGGAAACGGATACAGGAATGTACCAGTAGGCGGTTTTATCACTTTGCTGCCACATATAGGGATGGACATTGTTTCCGCAGTTATCCTTTCGCAGACCGATGATATCACCGAACTTCATTGTTTCCTTATCCACCACACCATCGGTGCGATTGATAACGGAGACCTGAATGGCATCGTAGTGGTCGGCAATATAGGTGGAGACAAACTGCATCTTGACGCGCAGATTATCATCCAAAATACCAACCATCGTCCTTCCGATAAACTTTGGGTCTTGAATGACACCTGTATGCTCAAACATCATTCGCATTTCCTTTTCAAAGAAATTCATCCCATTCACCTCCGCTTAAAGGATTGTCCAGATATACAGAGGTGCAGTAAGGGTGAAAATCAAACAGGCGAACAGGATCGCAGGAGCTGCGAACTCGAACTGTCCGTGTTTGCGGTAGTCGAAGTATGCCGTACCCAGCTTCACGAAGAACAGGATGGCCAGGATCATATCTACCACGGGGAACACAACATTGTTAACCACGGTCTGCACCTGGGTCTTTGCCGTGTTCCAGGTCTGCTCAATGGCACCGGCAACATCTCCGGCTGCAAAAGCAGTCATGGAGAATGACATTGTCAGCATAATGACTGCCATCACACAGATTAGGATTCTAACGGTTTTCTTTTTCATTGTAATCATCCTCCAATCACTTTTCTGATGTCTTTTTCATTGATTTTCTTTATACGAATGTTGAGATTCTTGCAGAAGTTGATCTCTGTGTGCATTCCCTCGGTAACTTCGTCCCCGAATACCCAAAGCTCATCACAGAACCACAACATACCAAGCCCTGCGACTATACCGATTTCTCTCTCTTTCTCAATATCGTCATCGAGGCAGAGTGCATAAAAATGTGGCACGACCGGGGCCGTGCCACACATTAATGCGAATCGGGTGTATCGCTTGACTTTTTCAAGGTTACCCTTGACATCGCCACCCAAAGGTGCGCAGATATACACCTTTTTCATCATGCTTAATCCTCATCGTCCTTCTTTCGCTTGATGCCGATGATGATCGTAGCAACCAAACCGCCAAGGGCAATTGCACCGAGGCCAATCCAGAAGCCAAGGTTAGAGTTATCACCGGTCTGAGGAATGTCGGGGACAGGGATTTTCTCGTTGGTTACACATGCTTTGATGATCTGACCGTCTTCGGTAATCTCAAACGGATGCTCATCGGTATTGGCTACATATCCTTCGAGAGGATCAAATTCAGAATAGGTGTATTTTCCGTAACGGAGGGTAAACTTAGCAATTCCGTTCTCATCGGTATATCCTTCGATTACAGTATTGCCTTCCTCATCCTTGATACGGAAACCGACACCGGCAAGAGGCTTGCCATCTGCAATGTCGGTTTTTGTCAGTTCGAGTTCTCCAACGATAGGCTTGTTTGCGAAGCCAACGCCAGCCTTATTTTCGACCGTAATGGTTTCACCATCGTTGCGAATTTCGAAATAATGATAGGTATCGTCCTTTACGAAACCTACAGGGGCAGTTTCTTCATACAAGAAGTAACCACCAAAACGGACACCTTCAGCCAAATAAACACCAAGCTCGGTTTCGCTAAGAGCGACCACGAAGGTATCAACTTCTGCGTTAAATTCACCGTTGTTGTCGGTGTCAGCATAGACATGGAATACAGCACCGGTCAGTTTATTCTCGGGATATTCCTCGTCCACCTTGGTGGTAGTAACATTACCCTTGATAGGCTGATTGGTAAATCCAACGCCGGCCTCGTTTCCTACGACAACGGTTTCTCCGTCATTTCTGATTTCGAAATAGTAATAGCCATCATCCTTGAGGAAGCCTTCGGGAGCAACCTTTTCGTACAGGAAGTAACCGTTATAGCGGAGGTTATCCATTGTATAGACTCCGTTTTCGCCTTCGGTCATTTCACCTACAAGCAGGTCGATCTCTGCATCGAATTCCTGATTGCCATCCACATCCACGAAGATTTCGAAGATGGCGCCGCCGAGCGTATTCTCGGGATACTCCTTATCGACCTTGGTGGTCTTGACTGTACCGGTAATGAATTCATTTTCGATAGTAATCTCCACGACCTGCTCATGCTCGGAAACGGTAACCGCATAGCTGTTTTCGTTCAATACGAAAGCCGGTGCTGCCTTGATCTCGCGCACGATCCATCTGCCGAAAGGTACATTCTCAAAGTGGAAGACACCAATCTCATTGGACTCGCAGGTAAGAATTGCGGTTTCCTCCGTAAACTCAGTTTCGTTCTCCGCAAATAGGCCAAAGAGTGCGCCACAGATGGCAAAGCCATCCTCATCAAGCTTCTTGCCCACAATGCTGCCACGGATCATCTCATTTTCGATGGCATTGCCGTCATTAATTTTCTTTCTGACGGTGTCGGTGTCCTGGCCTTCATAATCGAAGGTCACCTCATAGATGAGGTCGGAGAGGATATAGTGGCTGTCGGTTGCGTATTCCTTCACATATACCTTTGCGCCTACGGGTAGATCGGTTTTAAAGGAAATCTTACCGTCTGTATCACAGGCTTCAATCTCAATAAGCGCATCCTTGGGGATAGTCTTACCGTCTTCGGCAGTCAGATCCTCGGCTGCATAGAGCGCAAACTGGACACGGGAGATTTCATCGCCATTACCGATATTGAATACATCGTCCTTCTCGAGAGACTTAGACAGGTCAATCGTGACCTTCTGTCGCTCGTTATAGAACGATGTGGAGGTTGTGGTGACTTTTACATTTTCACCTGCATAGGTCAGTTCTACATCCACAGGCTTCGTGTTCAGCACCATGCCGTGGGGAGCAGTAACTTCCTTAACGGTAAACTTGCCAAGATAGAGAGGTTCGGTTGTTGCCCTGCCATCTGCATCCGTGGTAACGGTCGCAACAACCTGTCCCTTGGTATAACGGATTGTGCCGTCCAGGGTTACGATATCCTCGGCTGCGGTAATTTCATATACTGCACCTGCCAAGCCTTTCACTTCATACACGGGCTGGTAGATGCCTTCGTTTTCACGGACGGAGGAGAATACCTCACCGGTCTTTTCAATGGTGATCGTGCCTTTCTGTGCGATATTTGACTTGACTACGGTTACAATATCGGTCGAGCCGTCCACCTTGAATGCTACAGGATCGCTGTCGAGTACATAACCATAGCAGGTGTTCTGCTCGATGATTTCATAATTTCCGTAAGGAAGCGGAGCAGGGAGCATCAACTTGCCGGTGCTATCGGTGTAGTACACCTCGATATCCACGGGAGTGGGATAGTTTACACGCTGAATAACATATTCGCCAGTGTCAGTATTACGAACCTTAAAGCCGATTCCGGCAGCAGGGATGATGTTGCCTGTTTCGATGTCTTTCTTGACAATTTCGATTTCCGCTTCGAAAGTGGCGTTGTTAATGAGATAGCGGTAGGTTTCGCCATCTGCGTTAATATTCACATCAAATGCCGGCATCATTTCTTTGCCTTCCCAACCATCGATCTGCTCTACGACATAAGTGCCGTAGGGAAGCCATGCGGTTTCAGCAAAGCCGAACTCATCGCAGAAAAGAATTGCTCTTTCTTTTTCTTCTGCGTTGTCGTAAGATCCTGCGCTCTTGAGGTAAACAGCAAATACTGCACCTTCCTCGGGGGTTTCGATTTTGGTGCTACCATCATCACAATGCTTGATAATGGCGATTTTGCCACGAACGATTGCTTCGTATACATCCACATACTCGGTGTTCAGTTCTACAGTATACTCGTAGGCGGAACAGTCGATATAGTATCTCGTATCATCAAGCAAATAGCCTTCGCTCGGGGTGATCTCCTGTAAATACCAATTGTCACCGCAGACATAGTAATCGGTCAAGAAATAACCGTTTTTGTCTGTCGTGTAGGTATCTACAAGGACTCCGTTGTTATAGAGGCCATAGACCGCACCTTCCAGGGTTGCATCACCCTGGGTTACACCATAAGGCCAACCGTATTCATTGACCATCTGATCGGAGTCGACTGCGAGAGACATCGGGACAGCAGAAACAGGCACGAGCCCACCGCTTTCCTCGTCCTCGGGATCGCCCCAGAACAGATATCCATCCACCTTAAAGACATCAACACGGAATTTCTTGAGGATATTCTCGAATGTCTTGTTGGTCACTTCATTCCATGCGATATCCGCAGTCTGCTTTGCAGGGACAACATAGCGAATGTTAGTGTTGACTTCCTCGAGAGTGTATCCTTCACCGATCAATACGCCGTAGAACATCGCAATACCATTTTCATCTGTATATGCATATTCATCGACTTTTGCGCCGGAGAGAGAAGTGCCGTACAGGTGGAACTTCATTCCTTCTACCAGGCCGTCTTCGGCTGTCTTGGTAACCTTGAGATCGCCACGCTTCAATTCGTTATAGAAGTAATTGTTGGTTACCTCATTCCATTCGATTGCAGCAGTCTGATTCTCGGGGACAATGTATCTCTCGGCCGTATTGACTTCCTCGAGTACATAGGGTGCATGTCCGCTAATGAGTACATCCTCAAATGTCGCTACACCGTTTGCATTGGTTACAGCGTACTGCTCTACGGGAAGTCCCGAGAGAGAAGTGCCGGACAACTTAAACTGCACTCCCTCCACCAGTCCGTCTTCAGAATCCTTCGTAACCTGCAAAGAACCACGCTTGAGAACATTGTTGAATGTTACAGTCGCAGTCTGACCGCTAACAATCGTTACCGTTCTAACTTCTTGCGGCTCATACTCATCAGCCACAATTTCAGTTACGGTGTAACTGCCGGGCTTGAGGTTGTCGATTTTAATCTCACCATTGGCGTCGGTAATAACGGTTTTGTCAACACCGTTTCCTTTAATGGTGAAACTAACACCTGCCACTTCACCGTCCTCGGAGTTCTTCACGATCTTGGCAGATCCGGGGATCAATTCGTTGACTGCTTCAATTGTGATAGTGGCATTAGGCGTTTCCGAATTCAGAGTCTTCGTCCATGTGGTCGTACCATAGGCTCTGTAATTGGTCGGAAATACCGTTTCTGTAATGGTATAAGTGCCATAAGGGATTCTGTCCTCGCTCTTGGCGTAGCCATTACTATCGGTGGGGCCGATTACAAACTTTTCGTTTGTTTCAGTATTGGTCGCAGTAAAATACGCGCCGGCAAGAGCTTTGCCATCGGTATCTTCCTTATAGACCTCGATACTACCGTCATTCTCGAAGATGTCATCGGGAAGGTGGAAGTATGCGTTGGGATAAGAGGACTTATCACCGGCCTGTCCCATCCAGTCTACTCGAGTAATTTCGGGGCCACGATCATTTCCTACATGGATGATGAAATCAATTCCATTATAGGTGCCGGAGTAAATTGCCACATGGGTGTGGGAGTTTTCAGAAGTGCCAAAAATGATGATGTCGCCAGGAGCAAGTTTGCTTCTGTCAACATTGGATGCACTTGTACCAATCTTCTCGATCTTGCCTTCGTCTGCCAAACCATTGAGGGCTTTTTGCCATGTCACAACTGCCTGGGAGTTCCAGCCGGTCGCCTTAATCGCATCCGTGATAAACTGCGTATCTACACCCTCGATGTTGGGTAAGTAATTGCAGATGTAGTAGGTCACAAAGGAGGCACAGCAGAGACCGTAATCCTGGTATCTTGCAATGTTAGGCGCAAGACCGGTCACGGTAGAAGCATCTGCAACGGTTTCAAAACCGGAAGTAGATGTGCCATAGTTAATCCCCGACAGAATTTCGGTGGGAACACGAGAACCGTAATGGCCATACTGATACAGAGTGCCGTCAGCGATCTGCTTATCCACATCGTATCCGGTATATGCCAATGCGCGGAGGATGGAGTGATCCACCATTTCCTCGGGGAGATCACTTGCGACTGCGGCAAATGCACTCATGGGCATCGCCATTACCACCATTACCACCGCAAGAACCATTGCCAATACTTTTGACCACTTATTCTTAACAAAACTCATAGATCATTCGTCCTTTCATGATTGAAATAAAATCAGCCCCCGTCCGTGTGGACGAGGGCATTCTTGCGGTAGATTATTTTTAATCACCATAGTTTTTACTGCTCATACAGATGCAACAGTACCATTTTCCATCGGATTCGTTATAGTGGACTCCTACAGCCATGTAACTGTATTCCGAGTCGCCAACATACGCCCAATGCTTACTGCTTTTCTTGAAGCCACTTGCGATTCTTTGAGCCATTTGATCGGCTGTACCGAACCAGTCGCCCTTACCGATAGCTTCTCGATTATAGCCACGATAATAGCTTTCACTTGCATCCCCACCGAACAAGGTCATATCAATGTACTCGCCGTACTGTAAGACCGTACAGGGGTTGGGGTTGCTGTTGTGGGAGAAGTCACTTACAAGCTGCCTTGCACGATACCTTGCCACCTCTGTTAGTCCTGGGAGGATAGTCGCAGAGGATGATCCTTGATCTGCTCGGTACTGATTGATATACTGAGCCACCAATCTCTCGATGTCATATGTCGATGGTTGTTCCACGGGCTTTGTTTCCTCGGGTTGCGGTTGAGGCTTTGTTTCCTCTGACTGCTCAGTTTTCATCTCCGTTTCGGGTACTGTTGACGCATCTGTTTCCTCTACTGGATCAGTTGTTGTGACTTTGGGAGGAGAGGATTCTTCGGTTTCCTTTGGAGGATCGTTTTGTTCAATATCCTCTGTTGATGGATGCGTTGCCGAAGGCTTGGTTTCATCTTTTTCTTTTTCCGATGTAACCACATCCTCTGTCACAGTTGTTGTAGAGGGGGTGGAGTTTTCTGTAGGTTTTTCGGAGTGAACGGTATCGTTGCCATCGCTATCATCTTCATTGCCCGATGTTGCACTTACCAATTCACTCATAACCGTTTCGCCAGACTCCAATGTCGGTTGTGTTACAGGCTGATTGCTACACGCAATAAATGTCATGCACAGCATAATCGCCATAAGAATTGCGATTGCTCGTTTCATCATAAATATCACCTCAAACAACACAATACCGAAACACTTTCAAAAGTCCAGCGAATTATTGATTATTTAACAAAAACGCCTACATTGTCTGCTCAAAGGCAGGTTCCTCGTCTTCATCGAGGTCTTCTCCGGCAGCCTGATCCTCACCCTGTGTCTGCTCGAGCTTCTGCTCATAGGCATCAAGGACATAACCATTGAGAGCTTCTCGCGCTTCCTTGGTGATGGGATGGAAATCATCATAGAACTTGTTATCCGATCCCTTATGTCCGGGGTAGAGAACCTGCAAGCCCTTATCGCCGCCGTCATAAACCTTGAGACCATGGATAGCGAAGTGATTGCCAATGGTTACACTTGCATTTGCCTTGATCTTGTTGTTAGGGTCAGTAGACATGCGGTCGATCTTTGCGGTAATAAAAGGAATGCGATACTGCGTTCCTTTATTCTCCGTAGCAGGAACGGTCTGTTCCACCTGCTTTTCGGTCGCCTTGGGTGCTTTTGCACCAGTAGTTTTCTTTGTTGCCATTTTTCTTTACCTCATTTCATCAGATTTTTATCTTTCCGGCAGCCTGCTTGCCGGTCGCAATACAATCATATTTTGCATCACCTTACCGTTTACTCCATTTTTATATCCGCTTGCTCCACGGGTTCTTGATATTGCTTCAGCTTTTCTTGCGCCCACTCGGGGATGCAATCTTCACGGATTACTCCAATAAAATCGGCTCTACGGAAATGGGCATATTCGTCATCCTTGAGAAAATGCCCAGCCACTTGTGTGCCGATTTTCTTTGGATCACAACCGAATCCGCTTGTAGCATAGAAGAGTTGAAACTCGGGCGTTTTATACTGATCTTTCAAACTCGAAGGCTTTAGCACGATGAGCTTGTCCTCATAATCCCCCTCATCAGTACAATGGGTCCGGTCAAATAATCCAAGTGCTTGCCATTCCTTTTGGACTCGGTCGACAAACATATTTACCAGGCCTGGATGCGCTTCCACGGAATAATGCCACAAATTATCATCCTCGGGCATATAGAAACCTTCTGCCCATTTCTTGTTTTCGGGGCTGAACCTTCCGTCATCTGCGTGTTGCTGAATTGTGTTTGCAAGAACCCATTGGACTCTGTTCCATCCGTATTCAGCGATGATGCCCTGAGCTGAGTCGGTATTAAGCCGATTATCCTGGTAGTTGTCATTAATGGCCTTTTCGATTGCTCTTGCACAGGTACAGTTTTCCTTGTAGCTTTCGCGCCATTGGTCAAGTTCATCGTACCTTTTTGCGTAATCCTGAGACCACCGATATACGACTTTATGTGTTGCCATTGATTTTTGCACCTTCTCTCTGCGCCCACAACAGATTCAAATGGATCGTTGCTTTTCGTTGCTGTTCGGGAGTGAGGCTATCGAGAAAGTCCTCAATGGAGAGGTCATCGACCTCGTCAAAGCACTCGGGAGTGCAACCACCGCAAAGCTTTTCCTTTTTAAGGATGATGGTATTTGCATCTTTTTCCTCAAAGGAGAGGATATCGTTATAACCGATATTGTTGCGGATTCTGATCTCATAGGGGATAGTAATTCGTCCTCGCTTACCGAGGACACGCACAATCTTTCTCATTGTTACAGTCACACTCCTTTACTCATCAAGGGTACATACACCGCAATGCCAGCAGAAGTGCGGACACTCGGCACATTCCTCGGGGACATCGATATTTTCGTCATCAAAGTCCTCATCGTCATCCTCGAATTCATCCTCGAGGGCTTCTTCATCAAGGATTCTAACCTTGATTTTGCCGTCATCGTAATACGCTTCGAACAGGGTATCTTCATCGATCCCGAGCGCATCCAACAGATCTTCCGGCAAGGTAATCGCAAATTCTGCTTTGTATTCCATTTCGTTTCTCCTTTTAGTAATCATATTGAAAGTCAAATAGAGTAAGCTGCCGGGTCTGTTCCAACAGGTACTTGTTGTTCAGTTCTGCCTGATCGAGCAGGTTGAAGTTGCCAATCAGCAGTTCTTCGAACATCTCGCCGGGCTTGGTGCTTTGCGCCATGTTGTGGAGTCGCTTCTGCACATAGGTGTCAAATCCATACTTGTTCGCAAGATCAACGATGTAGGGATCGTTGTTATAAGTGATGATGAATTTGCATTCACCCTTATACTTTTCGTGGACTCCGTTCATGAACTCAAACAGCATGGCGTGTTCATCGCTACCGAAACTCGCCTTCTGATAATAGTTTTCCGTACCCTTGTACGGGGGATCGAGCAAAATGAATGTATCCTTACCTGCAGCATAGGCGATGCAATCCTTATAATCACGATGCATAATGACCGCATTCCTCAATCTGCTACAGGCGGCTACGAGTCTGCCGAACCTTTTAGTCATATCCTTCTTTGCTATGGCAAAGGTTTTGCCTGTGGACGAGAAGCTGAATATCTGATTTTCAAAGAAGGCTACAGCTTTTTCGATGTCCGACCAATCGGCATTTTCGATAATAACGGAGGTTTCCGTGAGATCATCGAGAATGTTGGGGACATCCGCAAGCATTGCCTTGTTCGCTTTGAAGAGCTGCTCGGAGTTGAAGGACAAGTATAGCCGTCCTATCAGATATGCCAACTTTTCACTACGCTGCAACACTCGGAAGAACTTCACCAGGTCGCCATTATAGTCGTTGATGATTTCTCTTTCCGATGGTCTTTTTCGTAGGAACACCTCCGCACTTCCCATACATGCTTCCACATATGTTTTATGGGGAGGCATAAAGGCATCTATTGTTGTATAGATGCATCCTTTGCTTCCAGTCCAAGGGAGTGGGCTTACCGAGCCGGACAATGTAACCAACCTCCTTTCGTGGGGAGGCAGTTGCGTATAAAACAAAAACAGGCCGTTTTTGTGCATACACACGCAAACGGCCTCAAAGTCATTTATTTGTGATCTCGCCCTTTTGTTCCTTGGCGAGTTGTGCCTTCAGCTTCCTTATCTGTGTTTCGTAGTCATTGACTCGGTTGAGCTGAAAACCACAAAGAAGTATGATGCCGAGGCATCCACCGAGCAATAGCCCGATGAGGAAAAATAGGAATTCACTCATAATTACATACCCTCCATTTTCATTCCTTGGCCGAGTGCTTCGTCCATTTCTTCTTTAGTGCGGATGAAATAATCATCGCCGCTATTCCAGAAGGAAACATACATATCGCCCTCGTCTGTTTCTATGGGGCGCTGCTCAAAGCCTTCGCCAAATCCATCACTGTTTTGACCGGATATACCATCTTTCAAAGCTTCGATTTCTTCCTCCGTAAATGCTACCGCAGAGCGACAGTCGATTCTACCGTAGAGGACACCATCGATTTCTTCGACAGACCATACAGCAGAAACAAGTTTATCATTGGCGGTTGGGTGATCCGTGATATAGGCAGCCATATCGAAGTCGGGATTTTGCTCTCGTTCCAAGGCTTCCTCGATTTCATACTGTGCTGCTCTGATTTCATAATCACCAACATCATTCATATCGCCATACTCGTCATCGTGTACCTGGGCAGTTAACGGGCAGTAGAATGTCGTTACGATAGGTGCAATGGATTCTTTGATTTCACGAATGGTGTTGTACAGATGACCTGTACCTTCAAGCTGATCATGAAGGATATATTCCTCGAGCTGCTCTTTTACATCGTCCGAGGCGATGTCTATTGCGCCTACGGCGGTGTGAACATCATCGAGAGTATCTCTTTCGTGAAACAGTCGAATCACATGATTGCCGAAGTCATTATCCGCATAAAGCTTCACCTGAATCTCGGCATCCTCATCATCCGTGAGTGGGATTCTGTGGGGGCCTTTACGAATACCAATCTGACCGAGCTGCTTAAACAAGTCGAACTGGTCAATCGGAAATTCAATGATGGCTGTCTGATCATTCGCTGTGATAATTGCATTAAGCACGATTCATCACTCCTTTACGATGCCAAGATCGGCATTTATTTCATATATCTTTTGCCCAATAGCAGTAATGACAGGTACGCTCACTGCGTTACCTGCCATTTTATAAAGGTGACCATCCTTCAGTCCGGTCGCCTGTGCTTTATTGAATTGTTCTTCAGT
>JAZQHD010000103.1:0-3852 GCA_045540375.1 Ructibacterium sp.
GGTGCGAAAGTCGGTGCAGGAGTTCAAAGAGCAAATCAGGAAAAATTTTAAATTGATTTGTCTGTCCGGAGAGCGACCGGTTCCTTTTGAAATGGAGGAACTTGCTTATCACCATAACGGAATGACCACAACAGAGGTTCTTAAGGCCATCGGCCTCCGGTGAGAGGAGAAAAAGCAATGACGAATATTCTATTTATTTGCCACGGCATGGTATTAACACAGGACGAAAACCCTTGATATATCAGGCTTTTTCCGACTTTAAGCTCTGAATTTACGACACTTTTACGACACTCAATAGCCAAACTATGATGAGAATTTAGTTGTAAAAGGAGTCATTACATATGAAAGACAGAATCTTTACCAATGGTATCGAATACACCCTCGTGGGTGACTATTACATCCCCAACATTGCTCTGCCGGAAGAAAACAGACCCATTGGTCGTTGGGGCAGATTGCACCGGGATTATCTTGAACAGCACCATCCGATCCGCTTTGATGACCTTGTTCTCAGCGGTCAGCTCTGGACATATCTGGCTGATCTGAATGAGCAGGCGCAGGAGCGTTTGTCCCTGATTGTCGAGCAGATGAAGGCAACTGAGGGCGTAACAGAGGAACTGAAAGCAGCCAACCAAATGGCATGGGTTGGTGCTATGAACAGCATCCGCAACCGGGCAGAGGAAATCATCCTGCGGGAAATGATCTACGGGGAGGATGCGGTATGAGAATCCTCGAAGAATTTTGGTACGGCAATATCGAGCCGACCGAGTACGACACATCTTCCAACAAAGAGTACAAGAAATTAGTAGAGCTGATCTGCAGGAATGAAGAAAAGCTCCGTGCAACCATGACGGACGAACAGAAAGAACTGTTTGAGAAATACACCGATTGTGTGCGGGAAAATCAGGTCATTACAGATTGCCTGATATTCCAAAACGGTTTTAAGCTGGGTGCCAGGATGATGTTGGAAGTCATGGAAGAATAACCGAATCTAATATGGCTGCTACTCTGAAAAACGAGTAGCAGCTATTTTTCACAAAACACATTGACATTTTTCAATGTGATGAATATAATATCGATAGATCGAAGATTTTGAATGTGAGGTGAAACAAATGGCATCTGAATATGTTGACAAGGCAAGAGTATTCAAAGCATTTTGCGATGAAAACCGTCTGCGTATTCTGGAGCTGCTTCGTAGCGGCGAAAAATGTGCTTGCGTACTGTTGGATGATTTGCACATTACACAGTCCACCCTTTCACATCACATGAAGATTCTTTGTGATTCCGGTGTTGTTCAAGGTCGTAAAGAGGGTAAATGGGTGTATTACTCCATTGATGCGGAAGGTGCTGCCCGAGCTGTTACATTACTGAAACAGCAGGTCATACTGGATGCTGGCACCGTATCAGAGAAGCATTGCTGTTGTGCCAAAGATACATGAGCCATCTGAAAAGGTGGCTTCTCTTAAAATCTAAATATCGACATTTTTGAATATGTGAATATGAAAGGAGCTTTTTATGGAAGCATTAAAAACTGCTTGGGATTTCTTTCAAACAGAGATCTTGGGTATGCAGTGGCTGAACCGCATGATCGGCAGCATCGTAGAATCGGTTGGGCTTGACCCGACAAGCCGTGTGGGAGGAAGTGTTCAGTTTTTCCTCTATGACACCATCAAAATCATGGTGTTGTTAGGCTTTTTGATTCTCCTGATCTCTTATATCCAAAGTTATTTCCCTCCGGAGCGAACTAAGAAAATTCTGGGACGATTTCATGGAGTTGGCGCAAACTGTGTAGCTGCTCTGTTGGGAACCGTAACGCCGTTCTGCTCCTGCTCGTCCATCCCTCTGTTTATTGGTTTTACCAGCGCTGGTCTGCCTTTGGGCGTTACCTTCTCGTTTCTGATTTCCTCGCCTATGGTGGACTTAGGAAGTCTGGTGCTTTTGATGAGCATCTTCGGATGGAAGGTGGCTGTTGTCTATGTTGTGCTTGGTCTGGTAATCGCCGTTTTCGGTGGTACGATGATCGAAAAGCTGCGTCTTGAAAACGAAGTTGAAGAGTTTATCCGCAAGGGAAAGAATGTGGATGTCCCGCAGGAAGAACTGACGGTTAAAGATCGTTTGCAGTATGCTTGGGAACAGGTTGTAGAAACTGCAAAGAAAGTATTCCCCTATGTGCTGGTAGGCGTCGGTATCGGTGCTTTCATTCACAACTGGATTCCCGAAGAATTTATCATCAGACTTCTGGGTTCTGGCAATCCCTTTGGCGTGATATTGGCAACCATTGCAGGTGTCCCTATGTATGCGGACATTTTCGGCACGATTCCCATTGCGGAAGCACTGCTGGCAAAGGGCGCACAGCTTGGTGTGGTACTCAGCTTTATGATGGGTGTGACTACATTGAGCCTGCCGTCCATGATTATGCTGCGTAAGGCTGTGAAGCCGAAGCTGTTGGGTATCTTTATTGCTATTTGTACCATCGGCATCATCATTGTAGGTTACTTCTTCAATGCGATTGCCCCCGCAAT
Organism: Ructibacterium sp.; assembly: GCA_045540375.1. Lineage (GTDB taxonomy): Bacteria > Bacillota > Clostridia > Monoglobales > Monoglobaceae > Ructibacterium. Next base: position 2,520 of record JAZQHD010000103.1, read on the forward strand.
TATCTAAAACCATTCAATTAGGAGGATTATAATTATGGCACTGCTTAATTTTGGTAAGAAGAAAGAAGAAAAGAAGGCACCCGCCTGCTGCTGCAGCTCTGAATCCAAGGTTGAGGAAACTACCAGTTGTTGCTGTGGCTCCTCCCCCAAGGCAGAAGAAATCACTCCCTGCTACTGCGGTAAGCCTGTGGAGGGTATCTGCTGCATTAAGGTTTTAGGTGCAGGCTGCAAATCCTGCCACGATCAGTATGAGTATGCCAAAAAAGCTGTCAGCAATCTTGGCCTTGGTATCGAGGTGGAGTATATCACCGACATGGAAAAGGTCATGGAGTACGGCGTAATGTCCATGCCTGCCATCGTGGTCAACGACAAGGTAGTTGCTTTCGGTAAGGTTCTGAAAGCTGCAGAAGTTGAGAAGCTGCTGAAATGAAAAAGGTAGCCTTTATCTGCGTCCACAATTCCTGCCGCAGTCAGATCGCAGAAGCGTTAGGTAAGAAATTGGCTTCCGATGTGTTTAAAAGCTACTCTGCCGGTACGGAAACAAAGCCACAACTCAACCAGGATGCGGTCCGGCTGATGAAGCAAGTCCATGGCATCGACATGGAAGCAACCCAATACAGTAAGCTGTTGGCCGATATTCCGGAAGTGGATGTGGTCATCACCATGGGATGTAATGTTCATTGCCCGTTCCTGCCTTGTTCCCACCGTGAGGATTGGGGATTGGATGATCCCACGGGTCAATCAGATGAAGTATTTCTCGAAACCATTCGTAGAATTGAGCAAAGAATAATGCAGTTAAAAATAAAATTGAAATAAGAGAACCGCCGTGCTTCTATCCTTTGTGGGGACAAAAGTACGGCGGTTTTTTGCCTTTATCAGTACCACCACGGCAGTTCCAACCACACATTATCCAAAGCGAGTGCTTCCGTAGATCTTGCTCTGCTCTCAGACAGATGGAAGTGCTTGGCGGTTTCATTCAATGGATGTGTATTACTTCTTTTCGATTACTCTAATGCAGTTGTTTGCCGCACAGTAAAGCAGAATCATAGCAATACTGAATAGCAGCCCTCCAAAAATATCAGTAAACCAATGGACACCGCATACAAGCCGCCCGATTACCATAAACGCCGTAAACAGACCGCACAAGGTATTAACGGTATTTCTAATGCTCGTATTCTTGATTAAGCGGTGAAACTGCATCATAGCAGTGGGCAATACGCACATGGCGAGCATGGTTGTAGAAGATGGGTACGATGCTTCCAAAATGCCGTTTATCAAAACGGGGCGGCGATTGATTACGTGGAACTCAAAAAACACATAAGCGCCGAATACG
>JAZQHD010000104.1:0-4396 GCA_045540375.1 Ructibacterium sp.
GATGGAGAATACGTCCATTTTAGAGTCCAGAAGTTCGAGGTACTCAGCACAGGCATCGCACTCGACTTCCGGCATATACAGTCCGTCCTCTTCGCAGGACATATAAACATCAGGCATCTTTGTTCTCCTTTGCCTTTAGGAAATCAGCAAGGCATGAAATGCAGTCGGTTATTTCAGTGCCGAGGAAGTGCGTTAATGCCCTTACAAAGCATTTATTGGCTTCCAAGGCTAAATTGTATGTCTCAGGATCTCCGTTAGCCTGATAGGCTTCAAAGAGCGTGTAGGCAGCACCGCCGAGGTGCTTTACCATGCACCAGTAGTCCTTGTCTCCGTCATACATCTCGAAGAGCTTCAGCATGGCAGAGCGTCTCAGCTCGGTCACCATGTCGAGTTCCTCGGAAAGGTCTGTGAGCTTCTTTGTGGCGTTCTCGAACTCTGCCTCATCCTCGATATTGACTATGCCGTTCTCCAGTTCGGACTCGGTCTTCTCGATGAGGGTCTTCAGGTGCATCTCGCCACAGCTTAACTGAACGAATGAGCGGATGATGTCTTCACTCGCCCCGTCTGATTGGATTTGTCCCATTTAATACCTTCTTGCACTCCTCTATCTTCTTTAGCTTGGCTTCCTTGCGTTTCCGGCGTTCGATTTCGTAAAGCTTCGTCTGGATCTTTAAAGCACGAATGCCTTCGTATTCTTCAGGATGCTCGTCAAAATGTTCTCTATACATAACTCCCCCCTCAACAGATAATAGAAGAACACGCAACCAACGTGGAGAAAGGAAGAAAGACACATCAGTCACGCCCTCATCTATTATCTGTTCATGTGGGAATACTTCAGATAATTAACAAGCGTGACCTGGAACGGCGAGTCTGATGTGATATCGACTCTGTGGTTTCCTGCTTTCGCTATCGTTCTGGCTTCCGTTTCATGCCCTTCAGACATCAGGTCTGAAATGACTTCCAGAATGTCGTAGTCCTTGTCGATTTCGGCTGACGGATAAATGCCTTCGCCGTCTATCCATGAGCCGTACTGCGCCATGAGGTATGGCGTGATGTCGATGCCGTCTATTGAGACCCTGAAGTCATTTGCGGTCGTATGTGTCATCGAAACGCCGGAGACTACGTTGTGGGTATGTGGCTGAGTCGTATGACCATGCGGATTCGGCGTGATGGACGAATTATTCACCGAGAGCGATGTATTGTTGACCGTGACTTCTGCTGACTGGATGCCGTTGGAAGCGACTGTCGTTACGAACGGCTGGATAATCAGCTTGAACTCGAATCGGAGCAGGTACTCCATGTCCTTCGAAATGCCGATGTAGACCGTAGCTGGCGCACCGCCGTCTCCCTGTCTGGTGTACTCAACACCGTAAAGGTCAACGAAGGAATAGCGTCTCTGGCGGTCTTTCTGGTCGATATTCTCTTTGTTCTGGAAAACGCCCTTGGCTATCGTGCCAAGGGCTTCGTCATACGTTAAGGTCATATCTCTCTGTCTATCTTTAGGAATTTCTCAAGCGTGAGTTTGTCAGTCCGTGTGCCGTCAGCGTCATAGTCGTGGCGAACATGGGTCACATAGAACCAATTATCATACGAGAGGATCTTCTTCTCATACGCTGAACAGGAATTAAGGACGTAGACGGAATTGTCGTACATGAACCTGACCATGTCCCCGGGATTTACAGGGCATGGCTCGACAGGGACTTCAATCTTCTCGGAACGCCTCATGAGCTTCAATTTACGCACAGAAGCGTTGTAAGCCGTCTGGGCAGCCTTTATCCTGTCTGCGTCCGTAATCTCCTTCGTATCGTCAATATTGAAGGCTGAGAGGTCGTTGAACGAGAAGACATCCTCGATAAGGACACCGCCTTCCAGTGCGACTGACTCCTCGTCAATGACTGCGTACTCTAACTCGTTGTTTGGAGCGAGTGCCGGGTACTGAGTGATGTATTTGGAGTAGTCACGCTCGTTATTGACGTTGTTCCGAAGGATGACAACAGGGAATCCGTCAATCTGGAGCGAGGGTCTTTCATAGACCTCTCTCAGCGTCAGGGAACTCATGCCGGAGTCGGACTTGTCGGAATAGACGGTAGCCAGGTTGACTACCCTTGAGAAGTCAGGCGTAATAGTCGGTTCTCCAAGGATCGACACGTTGTTCACACCGCTCGGCTTCCGTGAGATAATCCACTGCTGCCTGTCACCGAATTTTGAAATCTCGATCCGTTTCTGGTTCTCGAAACGCACTCTCCAGAAGAGGTCTGGTGTCAGCTCCATCGTCTTTGTGAGAGCCTCAAGTTTGCCCTGTTTGGAGTAGACGTAGTCGATGGTGGTATTGGCAGCCTCATCGCTCATATCGAGCTTCCAGCCGGGATAAGCGAAGTTCGTGTCGGCATAGATGTCGGCTAACTGGTCATCTACTGTCGGGTTCTGTTGCTCCGTGTCTTCTTCCTTGTAGATGATGTTGACCTTCTTATCCTTGATGGCATTGTTGATAGAGATTTTGCGGTAATCCCATTCGGACATGACATGAGTGATGGTAACGCCAATGGTCTCTTTGTCTTTATCGGCATTGAGACCAGTGACGATACCAAAGAAACACTCAGAATCCGTAAATATCTTTATCTCTTCTCGCCCTGAGATATACTCAAGGTACTCGATTGGCAGAGTAATATCCGTGGTGGGGATATACATTAACTCGTTTTCCCACCCAAATCCGCCGAGGATCTCATTGCCGTGTTTTATTAACTTTCCCTTTTTATATATCTCAAAGTACATAATTATTCAGTATGGACTGTAAGTCTCGGTGAGTATCTTGTCGGGCCTGAAAGGATATTATACGGAGTCGAAGCGTCATTCGGATATGACGTTCCCCTGTAGACTAAGCCGATGTAATTAGATCCCAAACCGCCGGGGTTCGTCTTGATCTCAAGACCGACAAACTTCTTGGCTGAGTTGCCTTCCCAGATGATGTTGTCGTACCATGTAAACGGCTGAGATGTATATCTCTGCCACAGGTAGTCGGAAGAACCGCAGACGGACTGGAAATCGGATTTTGTAGCTGCCCAGATGACCGTGCCGTCAGCCACGCCTGAGGTGATGTAGGCTTCGTACAGATTGGGTTCAAGCCATTCGTAAACCGCTGTACCGCTTCCGGCGCAGTCCTTAACATCAAGTCTGGCGTAACGGATGCCTACGCCCTGGTCGAGGAACGAGATCCCACTGACCATCGTGACACGGTTCGACTGGATAGACCCAAGCGCACGAGACGAAGGAGCGTTCGGAAGGACGCCGTAAGCGAGTGTCGGAGGAACAAGCGAGGCACTCAGGATAGCGCACATGGATTCCAGACGATCCCACTGACCGCACTCAGAAGCGATGATCGCTTTGTTCACCTCGTAGATGTTCCCAAGGATGTTCTTGGTGAACTCCTTCCAGTCGCAGTTGTCATAGCCTTCGATGTCTCGTCTTGGCATACCGATGAGGCAGTCATTGGCGTTGTTAAGGTCTTGGCAGTTCTCGTGAAGGACTTCGAGATTCGGATTGAAGCCTGTGTTGTTTTCCAGAGAGTCGGCAACGCTCTCCGTCACGCCATTAGTGGCGAAGTCGGGTGCATATTCACGCAGTTCTGAGCAAGCACCGCAGTTGATTTCAGACATTATAAATCCCCCTAATATGTTAATGCACCGATGTCAAAGTAAGCAGTATCAGTGCCACAGCATGAATTGGTTTCTATACGGACTTTGTTGTAGCCGGGATGGATGACCCAACCATAGTCCATGTTCTCAGGAACTCTCCAGAGGTCTACATCCAATGGGTCACAGGCATCGCATTTGAGCTTTCCGAAATACACGCTTCCGTCAGAGTTGATGATGAGCGTTCCGTCATACTCGCCTTCGATCCAGTTCCCATTGCCGTTTATCTCGATGTATGGGTTCTTGAATACGCCGTGGAGCATGATGGAAACATCGGTTGTGTCTATATCTGTATCGGAGTAAAGCTTGCCAGTAATGATACCGCAGTCTCCGCTTAGTTTCTGACCAATGTACCGAGTACCGAGGAAGCCGTCAGAGAAGAACCTGTCCCCGGCTTCACAGTCATACACGAAACGGTAGTTCTGCCGACAGGCGTAAAGACTCTGGTAGTCAGAGAAGTAACAGAGTGCATATTCCTCTTCTACCGCATCGCAGTCGCACTCGCAGCAGTTATCTTCTTGTGCGTCATGGATCTCGACACAGTCACAACAGTCTTTGAGCTGAAGGCAAGGGTCAACGTCCTTGAACCGATAGCAGTCCATGAAATCGCACGGATCGTAGGGAAGGACGAACGTCCTCTGCTTATCGGCTTTGTGCCAGACGCCTTCCGGGAGCGTAAAATCAAACGTTATCGTCAGTGTGTCCTT
>JAZQHD010000105.1:0-9358 GCA_045540375.1 Ructibacterium sp.
AACACAAGCGCTATCTGAGTGTTGGAAAACTCGGAATGAGAACTGCGATTATTTTCGGTGTGATCTGTGCGGCGATCTGCATCCTGTTCCCATCACAAGTGACAAGAGTATTTATGAAGGTAACACCGGAGGTTGCTGAGATTGCACCTTATATTTTGAGAGTATATTCCATCTCCTTCTTACCTCTTGCAATCAATATGTTCGTAATGGCATATTTGCAATCGGTCAACAAGGCAAGTGCGGCAACTACTATATCGCTGCTTCGTGGAATTACCATCAATGTGGCCCTGCTGTATGTTCTGCCGTTGATTATGCAAGGCAATGGCATCTGGTGGGCAGTCACAATTGCGGAGAGCATAGCAGCAGTTGTAGCAGTTATATACATGGTGCTTTTTTATAAGAGCAGTAAATTTGAAAATCAGTTGAGTTGATATAACTATCAAAAACAAGTAAATTCCAATTTGTCGAACAGTTTAATTTGTCGGAGGTATCATTTCGGTGATACCTCCATTTTTATTGTTCCGAATAGAACTCTTTCATGTCATCCAGGCGGAGACAAGAAAGCCGACCATCCTCAAAGCCACCACCGCAGTCAATGCCAATGGCCTCGTCACTTTTCCATATACTCCACGGGTATGCGTTGTGAAAGTAGCAGGTGGGCGTATGACCGAAGATCAGCATATAACCCTCGGGGACGGGCTTCGTTTCATCCCATCTGTCCCATACTGCAAACTCACGGCTGTCCTTGTAGTCATGGCTGTACCAATATGCCGTCATATAGTTTTCTTCGGGAGAGGCATGTACGAGCTTATATTTGATGCCATTAACTTCGACATCGATGTTGGTCGGCAATCTCCATATGAAGTCAAAGATTTCTGCTCGGGTGTCCTTGCGATAATGCTTGAGCTGCTCATGGGTAACCATGCCACCGTTTCGATACCAATGTCTTCTCTGACGCCAATTTGTGTTTTCCTTTTCCTCGGCTGCATCCTTGCAATGACCGATGGCCTTGAGCATCATATACTCGTGATTGCCGATCAGCATCCGGGCGTTGGGCATCTTCATAATTCTTCTTAATATTTTGATTCCATCGGGATACCTGTCGATTACATCCCCCAGGATATATAATGTATCATCCGGTTGGAGATTGATCTGAGCCATGATCGACTCAAATCGTTGCAGGTTGCCGTGGATGTCGGATAATACATAGGTCATCTTTTCATCTCACATCTTCTGTTTTAATTTATGGAGTGTCGCTCATTCCAGTTCTCCCAATACTTTTTTAAATGCCATATAGTTCTGCTCATCCCTCGGGGAGCAGTAAACAGCGAACTCGATTACTTCGAAGTGGTGCAGGAACTCCTGTACCACTTCTTTCATTGCTTCGGCAACGACCTCGGGTGGATTCTTGAATGCTCCGCAACCGTATGCACCCAAGATCACAACATCGTTTTGTCGTGATGCAGCAATGGTCAGAATTTTACGCATCCTTTTCTTGTGTAGTTCTTTCAGTTCCGTGTTTGTAACTTTGACTCGCTCCGTACCGTCTTTGTCCGGTCGAAGATTGGGAGCTGCACAGGTGATTACATTGACCTGTAACCAGTCCTCTTGATCCATCATTTGTGGAAAGCGTGTGTCGGATTTGAACACCAACACATCGGGAGTGTAGATGCAGTCATCGTTGTATAACTGATTGTGCTGTTGACGGTGTGGTGCGTAGAAGCGTTCCCAATTCTCTTTGACGATCAGATTGGCATAGAGCGTGGAACACCGGCACAGGCATTCTTCTTGTGCAGTAGATCCCCATGCTACGCCACCACCTGGGTTTGTCGCAGAGGCAAAGTTCAACACGCAGGTTTCATATCCTGCGTATCTGAATGCTGCTTCGAAGCTTCTCCGCTTGGATACTACAATCTTCGCTTTATCCGCACTTGCCTTGGGTACAGGTAACACCGGATCATTCTCGAGGAATATCTCTTGATGATCGTTGGACAGTTTAATTGCATTTGCTATCACAGGGTGCTTCTTGCAATGCTCACGGGTGTCCTCAAAGATGGACACATTTTCTTGTCTTCCCATATTTCTCTCCTGTTTTACTGCCAGAGTTTCTTTCTATTGTTCCAAACATAGTCCACAAAGGCATCCCAATTGTTCATGATCTGCCAGCAGACATCAACCTTTTTGTCTTCGACACCTTTTCCTCTGACCCAGGGCTTGATGAGAACTTCCCATTCACACTTGGCCCAGAAGTAATACATCACTTCTCTGCGGAGCTGATTGGCGAAGTCTTCCTTGCTCTGAACCTTACGAGCTGCTTTCTTCACATACTCACGGAATGCTCCGTGTTCAAAGATGTTGAAGGTGTCGATCCTGTCACCGTTGACATTGTGATAGAACACATTCCATGTGATGCCATCTTCGGGATAGAGTGTGGGCTTCTTCACCCACGGGAACTGCATTGTGTACTCGGGAGATCTCTCTCCGTAGTTTGGGCGGATTGTGGGGCCACCTTCGATGATCTCATCCAGAGTGACCGGTTCATAGTTCCAATACATGCATCCCACATTGTAGATTTCGTTTCTGCATCCAATGCTGTTGAGGTACTTGGCATAGTCAACCTCGAAGTCAGCTTCATCTGTAAAGTGGGAGTGTGCGTGTAGGTGGATTGCCTGGTATCTGTGTCCGTTGTACATAGGCTTGAAGAAGTGATCCAAGATGACTCTTTTCTTCGTGCCGTCTTCCAAGGTCACACAGATATCATCGGAGTCCTTGATCCCTGCAAGAGCTGCCTTTGCCTTCGCATTGTGCAGAAAGCGGTCGTGGTTTCCTTTAATAAGGATGATCTGACCGTTAAGGCTTTTAATCAGTTCCGGGGCATCATCGTTTCGGGCTTTCCAAATCATGTCCCCGAGGACATAAGTGAGGTCGCCCTTTCCGACTTTATTGTTCCATCTGCGGATGAGTTCCGCATCCATTTCTTCGACTGTCTTGAACGGTCGATTGTCAAAGGCGAGTACATTTTCGTGACCGAAGTGTAGGTCACCGGTAAAATATACTTTACCCATCGTTTATCTTCCTTTCTAACTCGTCCTTAATCGCTTCGCTTGATTCGAATTTGTGGAACAGGAAGTGCATCTTGTCAATCCGTTTGTTGATATGCCAATGTCCACAGTACCAAGCGATGTAGTCTGTTGTTTCTTCGATTTTTTCAAGCCACTTTTCCGTGGTCGTGTCTACCGTGCTTTGATCGATGCCTGGGAGGAACACTTCCACAGGCTCGTACTTAAACGGACAGGTATGAGAGAGGATTACATCAACCTTGTTTTTCTTGAGCTGCTGTTCCACATACTGCATAATTTCAGATGAAGGCTGTTCATCTGCCCACCATCCATATCCTCGGGCAAGTCGATAGAACATGTCCACGCTGTACGCACCACCGATGGCGATGTGTCGGATTCCTTCGATATCGTATATCTCGCCGTCCTTGGCAAACAATAAGGAGGGATATTCGTCTTCATACCATACGGTGCCGCCGTTCCATTCCTTTGTTTTATATGTAGGAATGTTCCAAGGTCTAATCTCATGATTGCCGTGAATACACAGGATCGTGGGTTTGAGTTTGTTAAGGGCTGCCTTTAATTCCGCATCCCTTTCATCTCGGCTGTAGTTTGCACCCACATCCCCGAGGATCACAATGGTATCCTCTCTCGTAGGATTGAAACGCTTGCAGAAGCGTTCTATCTCATATTTCTGACCGTGAATATCACCGGTATAATAAATCATTGCATAGAGCCACCTTTCCGATCATAAGTATATCAGCCATTTTTGTCATTGTCTTGGCATTTGAGAAAATGTATTCGCAAACTCCCGAAAATGTATTCGCAAGCGAATGTTTCGAGGGCATTTCTTTCATTTTCACCTTTGGTTTATGTAATTCTCAATTCATAAACTGTAGGTTTATTCCTTGACTCTCGGAGTGTTCCATCGTGGCCTGGAGCAACCTATAATTTATCTACGGGAGGGTCGAGTCAAGTATTTGTATTCTCGCATGGCCTGCTTCGTGGCTTTCACCATATCCAAAAGGACGCGCATTTCGTAATCGCTGCAATCCGAGAGGATGGCTGCGAACTCATGATTTGAGACCTTGATGGTATTGGTGAGGCTGTCGATGAGCAGGTCATCGGTCGAGACATTCAGTTCGTTTGCCACACGCACCAAGGTGTCAAGGCTGCAGAACTTGTACGCAGTTTCCACATAACTCATGTACGCCGGGGAACGGTCAATACGCTCTGCCAACTCCATTTGGGTGATACCTTTCTTTGTTCTGATTGCGCGGATTCTCTGTCCGAGAAGGATGTAATTGATTTGCATATAGAAACCTCCAAAAAAATTTTGATGTTTCTATTATAAGGTATGCCCGAACTGTTCATCTATGCCTTATTCCAAATATCGGGTATGGCTTATATAATAATCTATAGACTATATCGTTAAAGGAGGAGGTGCGCCCATGAGAGAACTTGACGATGCCAGATATAAGGCAATCGGTGCGAGGATTCGTGATGTTCGCATTCAGAAGAACATGAGCCAGGCAGAACTGGCTGAGAAGGCTTTCATCTCCGTTCCGCATATGAGTGAAGTTGAGAACGGCAAGACCAAACTGCGCCTTTCTACATTTGTATATATAACAGAGGCATTGCAGGTTTCTGCCGATGTGTTGCTCCGTCCCAACATCCCCGAGGTAAACGGAATATACCAGGGAGAGTTTAACGACCTGCTTGCGGATTGCTCACCTGCCGAGATTGATTCCATTCTCAAAATCGTGAAGGAATTAAAAACCACCATGCGGATCAAGAAAGACGAATATCTCTTTTAACAGGCCAGACAGCGATGTCTGACCTGCTTTTTTGTCCGGAACTTCATTATATAAAATAAATCGTATATTTCTGTTACAGACCGACAGCCGTATGTGTTGTCGGTCTATTTTTTTTGCTTTTTTGTCATCGCTCATAAACCAGGGGTTAATCGTTTGACCTGTGGTTAGTTCCTATTAAGCCTTGCATTATTTACAATAGTCTTAGCCTTATTTCGATAATCCGCTAACTATGACCACGGGAGGACACTCTATGGATGAGATAGATATTCATGCTAAATTGGCGCAGATTGAAACTGCCCCTCACTTTTCAATGATATTTGACGGTGATACGGAGAGAGCCGAGCTGATTGCCGATCATCTGATTTGGCTTCACTCCATTCGCCGAGAACGCCCACTTGTTTCCAGACCATTCAAGGTGGGCATTTATATTCGCTATTTTAATCAGACCAGGTACGAGAATTACCTTGACTTTCACAAGAAGGGCTTTATCGATACCCTGGCTCTGTGTCCCAAGTGGGAGTTGGTTGACTTCTATATAGATGAGGGACAAACCGCGCCGAATATGGAAAGCGCACCCGAGTGGTGCAGACTCCTTCAAGATTGTATGGATGGCAAGGTGGACTTGATCATCACACAGAAGGTTTCCAATGTAACCAAGAAGCCGCAGGAGATCACGATCCTTTCCCGATTACTTGCAACGCTGCCACATCCGGTCGGCATCTATTTCATTTCCGAAGACATTTTCACCCTCGCTTCCTACTATCGAGAGGATATGCGAGATACTGATTACTTCCCCGAGGGATGGGTGTGTTTGCCCGATTCCGAGGAAGACAAGCCCTGGGGGTTGCTCCATGATTGATAAAAATAAACGATATGAAAAGGAACGAGCCAAGGATAAACAGCGTAGGCGTATCCATGTTGAGATCGATCCTGATAACTACGACTACATACCCGAGGTCAAACAGACCGATTACTACGACAACGATGTTCCGCAGAGGGTTGCTATCTATGTTCGTGTTTCCACGGATGATGTCCGACAGACTACTTCCTTTGAGCTGCAAAAGAAGTATTACGAGGATTTCGTTGTAAAGCATCCCCATTGGACTCTCGTCAAGATCTACGCTGATGAAGGTATTTCCGGTACTTCTTTGAATAAGCGTGAGCAGTTCCTTGAAATGATTGCAGATGCGAAACGCGGCAAAATCGACATGATTATCACGAAGAGTGTTTCTCGTTTTGCTCGTAATGTGGTGGATTTCATTGGCATCGTCAGAGACCTTGCCGAGCGTAATCCACCTGTTGGTGTTTTCTTTGAAAGTGAAGCCATCTTCTCTCTGAATGATGACTCTCAACTTGCTCTGTCTTTCCAGGCAACCATGGCCGAGGAAGAGTCCCACACCCGAAGCAGATCCATGGAGTCCTCGCTTCGTATGCGTTTGGATAACGGCATTCCTCTGTCTCCCAAGCTGCTCGGCTATATGCACGATGCTGATGGTCAGCTTATCCCGAATCCCGAAGAAGCACCCACCGTCAAGCTTGCTTTTTATATGTATCTGTACGGATATTCCACGCAGCAGATTGCGGATGCTTTCAATGCCCTGGGGCGTAAGTCTTACCTTGGTAATATCAACTGGACTTCCACGGGTATTGTTCAGATCCTACGCAATGAGCGCCATTGTGGTGATGTTCTTACCCGTAAGACTTTCACACCTAACTTCCGTACCCATAAGTCCAAGAAGAATAAAGGACAGAGACCGCAGAGCCGATACCGTAATCATCACCCTGGGATTGTTACCCGAGATGACTTCATTGCGGTTCAGCGTATGCTTGATAATGCCAAGTACGGAAACAAGTCCATTCTGCCCGAGATTCGTGTGGTCGAGGATGGCGTTCTGAAAGGCTTCGTTACCATCAATCCTCGATGGGCAGGTTTCAAGGAGGGCGACTATTACCAGGCTTCCAAGAGTGTCTATTCTTCTCCCGAGGAAGAACCACATCCCGAAGAGGAGATCCGCTTCGAGGTGGAAGCCGGCGACTTTGACCTGCGCGGTTTTGAGATTGCCCGAGGTGAATTCTTTGACGATCCGCGCCGTCCGCATGCCATTATCTATCACAAATTCATTAAGTTCAGTACCGCTTGCGTAAGGAAGTTTGGTACGAAGAATTACATTGAAATCCTGATAAATCCCATTAGCAGAAAACTGGCGATCCGTCCCACTACCAAGGAGAACCGAAACAGCGTTATGGCTGCAAAACCGGAGAAAGGCATCTTATATCCAAGGATGATTCCCACCTCCGCTTTCAGCGAGACGATGTTCAATCTTCTCGGTTGGAATATTGAAAACAAGTACCGTATTTTAGGTACGCTCTATGAGCAGGACGGTGAAGTCGCATATATCTTTGATACCGTTGACTCCGAGGCTTATTTCAAGCCCAATGTGCTTTCCAAAGAAACTACCGAGGAGGACGGTTCAAGTGTTCAACCGTTGATGCCCTCGGGAAAGCGCATCCGTGCAATTCCTGAATCCTGGACAAGCTCCTTTGGCAAGCAGTTCTATGCACAGGAGAAGTCCGTTATTGAGCTTCAGCGGCAAAGCGAGGCAGATTGGATGCTTCGCTTGGAGGGTCAGCTTTTTGAGACCGGCAACAAACTCCATGTAACAGGGTTTGAGGAACTCAGAAGCTTTATCACCCAAGAATTGCAAGGAGTAGAAATTTAGGAGGTAGACTATGTCTGATATTACTGAGCAACGGTTCGTTATGGGAGGGCACTCTCCCGAGGCGGACTCGGAGCTGCACAAGATTCCGGTACTACATGATGAGGAAGAATTGATCGAGATGAGCGAGGAGTTCAGCTTGGAGGAATTCCAGGTTGTTCGTAGAGAGTTCTTTGCTCATACCCGTGAACCTGCGGTTACCTTCAATAACCGCAAATTCTATGTTAATTCTGCTTGCTTGAGCAAGTTCCCCAATACGAACTATGTCCAAGCCCTGATTAACCCTCAGACCAAGATTTTGGCTCTCCGTCCCTGTGGCGAGGGTGAGCGTGGTTCGTTCCAATGGTGTTCGATCAGTCAAGGGAAACGAAAGCCGAGGCAGACCACCTGCACTCTGTTCTTTCTGAAAATGTTTGACATGATGAATTGGAATCCCGATCACCGCTACAAGATGCTCGGGAATATCATTCGTGCCAATGGTGAATACCTGATTGCTTTTGATTTAACATCCACCGAGGTGTATCAGCGCACCTACGATGAGGAGGGTGCTAAATCAACGGCATCAAGAACACCGGTATATCCGATTGGTTGGCAGAACCAATTCGGTATGACTTTCAATGAACACAAGCAGTCTATGCTTGTGAATATCTTTGAGGGATATGCCATCTATTCAATTAAGGAAAACAAGGCAGTTCGACAAACTTCGACAGCATCCGATGCTGCCGGTCAGCTTGCTCTGCCAGAAGGAGGTACAAATAGTGAGCGAACAGACTCGCCAACAGGTAACCGTATCGGTTGATTTGAAAAAATACCGTATTCGCATCCATCGCAACACTTTATCCATGCTCGGGACACCCAAGTATGTGCAACTTCTCGTCAGTCCTTCTGCGATGATGCTTGCAATTCAAGGTACGGACAAAAGGACAAACTTCACCCACCGTGTGAATTTGGATGCCCTGCATCCTGATAATTCCTACGAGATCTACAGCACCTTGTTTGTTAATAAGCTGTGTTCCTTGGTGTCTGACTTGGATACCGGATGTACATATAGGCTCACCGGTGAAATTATAACCGAAGAGAATGCTGCAGTTTTCCCACTCAGTTCTCTCCAAAAAGTCGATGGTTTGGAGGAGCAGTAATGGGGTTGCGAAAATTAAAAACTGACGAAGAGTTCAAGCATCTGATCCGTCCTCTGCTTCGCAAGGAGTATTTGCAGTTGGAGCAGAACCTTTTGTCCGATGGCTGTCGTGATCCCATTGTTGTATGGCACGATGTCATTGTAGACGGTCATAATCGCTATGAGATTTGTATGCGCCACGGCATTCCATTCGACACGAAGGATATGGAGTTCGAGTGTCGTGAAGCTGCCATTGCCTGGATTTGTGCCAATCAACTTGGCAGAAGAAACATCACCGAAGAGACTCGCAAATTTCTCATCGGTATGCAATATGAGAGTGAAAAGGTTGTTACGCGCATTCGTAATAAGATTGGGAAGAACCAACACACCGTGGATATCTCATCTATGAACGATGAAGAGGCAGACAAGGCTTGCCGTCATTGGACTGCTCAGCGGATCGCCGAGGAGAACAATGTATCTGCAGCCACCGTTCAGAAGTATGCTATTTTTACCCGAGCCTTGGAGGAGATCGGAAAGAAAGAGCCGAGGTTAGTTCCCAAGATTCTCTCGGGACAGTATAAGATTGCTCATAAGCATGTGATGGAAATGGCGGAACTTACACCCGAAGACCTTCGGAGGATCAATCGCAAG
>JAZQHD010000106.1:0-12400 GCA_045540375.1 Ructibacterium sp.
TCCACGTGTATTAAGACCTTGTATCATAATCAATGGCTTTGTTCCGTTGCCAAATGTAATATAGTCAAACTGCATATTTTGAGCACATAATTTTAATTCTTTGGCATTGTACATCATAAGCGTTATCCCCCGTCAAATTCAAGTTTATCGTACTCTTTACTCAGTTAAATTGTACTGTCAAAACCCTGCCGTGTCAATCGTCATAAAGAGAAAAAGGCTCCGCACCACCAATTTGGCAATGCGGAGCCCGCTCCTTATTCTCCCGTCACCAGCACGATGTGGCTACCGTCCAGGAAGTAGAAATCGATAACACCCAGAGGCTTGATGTCGCAATGGTCAAGAGTCTTGCTGACGATGGTCACATCCAGTTCCTTCATGGGCTTTGCCTTTTCGGTCAGCTTCATGAATTGCTTCGCCCGGAATACCACCAAAGGGTTCTGGTCGTCCAGCTGGGCTTTCCAATGTTCCAGAAAATCCTCTCTGTTCTCCAGCATGGCGTTCCATGCCATCACAAAGGCTTTGTGTAGGTCTGCTTCCAGGAGCGTATCGTTGATGCACCCCTTGACTTCCTTGCCCTTGCATTTGCTGGCGCACATCCAAGCCTTGATACTGCCGTTCAGACGGTAAAGGGTGCGCCGCCAGAAAAGTTGACCGCAGACACCGCAGAACACTCGGTTGGTGAATGGCTGCTCGTCAGTGTTGCGCCCCATCGTGCGGAGCCCATAGCGTTTCATATAATCTTTTCTCCGCTGGATCTCCAGTTGGACTACTTCCCAGAGTTCCTTGCTGACGATGGCTTCGTGGTCATCCTTTACATGGTACTGGGCAAGCTGGCCCTCGTTCTTGACCTGTTTTTTGGTGAGATAATCGACGGTGAAGGTTTTTTGCAAAATGGCATCGCCCATGTGCTTCTCATTCTGAAGGATGCCCATAATGGTATCGACCGTCCATTTCGGTTCGCCCATGCACCCCGGCACACCTTGTTCCATCAAGCGACGGGCAATGATGTCTGGGTTGATGCCGTCCATGTAGCTTTCGTAAATCCAGCGCACCACCTTGGCCTGCTCTGGGTTGATGACCAGTCTGCCGTCCTCGTCTTTATCGTAGCCGTAGAAGCGGTTGGTGTTGATATGCACCACACCCTGCTTGAAAAGGGAGCGGATGCCCCACTGGCAGTTCTCGGAAATGGATCGGCTTTCGTCCTGGGCCAGCGAAGACAAAATGGTGAAAAGCAACTCACCCGTGCTGTCCATCGTGCTGATGTTCTCCTTCTCAAAGGTGATGCCGATGCCAAGGTCTTTCAGCTTTCTGGAGTAGTTCAGGCAGTCCTGGGTGTTACGGGCAAATCGGCTGATGGACTTTGTGATGATGAGGTCGATTTTGCCAGCCTCGCAGTCTGCAATCATGCGGTTGAACTGTTCACGCCGCTTGGTGCTGGTGCCGGAAATTCCCTCATCAGCATAAATTCCCGCCAGTTCATAATTGGGGTTTCTGGTGATGAACTCCGTGTAGTAGGTCACCTGGTTTTCAAAACTGTTCAGCTGTTCGTCCTGCTCCGTGGATACTCGGCAGTAGGCTGCCACTCGGAGTTTGGTGTTACGGGCAACAGCCCTGTTTGCGATATTCCGCTGTGCGGGAATGTGTACGACTTGTCTTGCCATGTCAATCTTCCTTTCTGGTGTACGGACAATCATCCGATAATTCATATTCTGCTTTTGGGTAAGCGGTGAAGTGCTGCATCCCATATTCATCCTTGTAGCCAATGACCGTGGTCGGCTCGGTGATCTCACCCCAGCCGTTGGCGATCTCTGCCGGAAGCCAGATGCCCTTGCAGGCTTTGGCTCCGACCTTCACATTGGTACTGCAAGCCCAGTATTCGCTTTTGCCCTGGTTCGACCATTTGTGGTGGAGTTTCTGACCGCATAGGGGGCAGAACAGCTTATTGGTCAAAGGATACTGGTTTCGGCTGGAACGAGGCTGTGAGGGCTTCTGGGGCGGTCTTGGAGCAAGTTGCTCACTCCGTGCCAGAAGGATTTCCTGCACCTCATCCCATTGCTCCGGCGGTACGATGGCTGGGTGGTTATCCGCAATGTACCACTGGTCTTTCTGGCCTTTGTTCTTGTGGCGGACTCGATTGCTGTCCAGGTAGGTTTTCTGCAATACCAGCGCACCTTTATAAGCCGGGTTGTGGAGAACACGATGCACCCCGGTATCGTCCCATTTGCCGCCGGAACAGCCTGTGATGCCGTTCTTGTTGAGATACTGCTTTATCTTGCTGGGCCACACGCCTTGCTGGGCAAGGTCAAAAATGAGCCGAACCGTCTTGGCCTGTTCTTCCACAATGTAGGTGTTGCCACCCTCATCGGTATCGAAGCCGAAGGTGTACTTGAGGTCGTGGACTGGCATACCAGCCTCAAACTTTCTCTTGTAGGTAAGGTTCGCATTATCAGAAGCACCCTGGCTCTCTGCCTGGGCGAAAGCCGCAATGATGGTCAGCATCAACTCGCCGGGACCCGATAAGGTGTTGATGTTCTGAAGTTCAAAAAAAATACCGACACCGATGCTTTTGAGTTCTCTGGAGAACTTCAGCACGGTCTCGGTATTTCTTGCAAAGCGGGATACGCTTTTTACTACGATTAGATCAATCTTTCCAGCCCTGGCATCTGCAATCATCTGCTGGAACTGAGGGCGGTTTTCCTTAAAGCCTGAAATGCCCTGGTCTGCATAGATGCCGACAAACTCCCACGCAGGATTGCTTTGGATGTAGTCTCTGAAGTATGCAGTCTGGTTATCCAGAGAGTCCTCCTGCTCCAGACTGTCGGTTGAAACTCGCACATAGGCGCATACCTTCAACCGTTTATTTTCCGCTGCCACTGTGGGCTTGATGACTTTGATTCGCATAGGTCGATTCCTCCTTTCTTTGGGGGTTATCGTATATTCCCGTACTATCGCCGATTAGTCAAGCAATAAAAGGGCTATTTCTCAAAGAATTTTCATAGGTAAAAAAGGGTGCCCGGCAGCGTTTTGCCACCGGGCAGAGCCTTAGATTCTCTTGGCATAATCGAGGGAAATCCAGCCGTCACGCTTGCTCTTATAGGATTTAAGCAGACCCCACTTGGATGCACCCACACCATCGGCTTCCTCAACGATGGTAAAGCACCCCTTGCCAGTGTAACCAGATCTGCCGTAGTTGGTGCCGGGGCCTTTACGGATGTTCAAGTCCGAAATAGTGACCTGCACCAGATACGGCTCAAAGGCAGGCTCCGGCTTTTCCTCTTTGGCAGAAGTGGGATAGACCACCTTGCCATCATCGGAGAAAACAAAATAGCCAGCATTGGCATCAGCCTTCGCCTTGGCGTTGGCAAGGACACGGTATGCACCCAGCTGGGACTTCTTATCATCCCAGGACTTACGGACACGGTAATACCCTGTGGTCAGCTTTTCAGGATACACAACGACCGCATACTTGTCGAAGTAGGTCTGACCGAAGGATGCCCTCTTGGCTTGAACGCTCTCGCCCTGGTCGGCGGGTCTTTCGTAGATGGTCAGCACCGCTGTGGATGCATCCCTTACTGAAGTCGCAGTCTTGAGCGTGGTGAGCAGAGCAGAATAGCTTTCGGTCAGTTCCTTCCAGATGAAATCAAGCTGCAGGGAGAGGTCACCGATGGATTTACCATTTGCCTTTGCAAATTCCAGGAGAGCCTGTTTGCGAGACCAGTAAGTCCACTGAGCCAGACCGTATCCGGCAGAATCCTTGATAAAATTATCGTAGCTGCCGTTATCCACTGCCGCCGTATAGTCAGCATCAGAATAGCCCAGCTTCTTTTCATAGGTATTCTGCAGGTTGGTAGGCTTCAACGCAGACTCTGCATACAGATTGCCCATCAGACCAGCGGTGCCGTATGCGTTACCCAGCTTGCCATAGAGGTAGTTCCAGATGGTCTCCTCATTGGAGGTAGCCGCCGGAGTTTCCTCTTTGGTGTCGCCAGAAAGCTGTGCCTTTACCGCATTTCGGAAAGTGGTCATGGTGTAACCCATACCCAGCTGATTCCAGAGATGCTCCGGGTCACCGTGGTTGGAAGCGATACCACGAGAATGACCCTCACGATGACTGACGATCACGCCGTCACCGAGAGGGTCAAGGGAATACATCTTGCAGAGGTAAGCAAACAGTTCGACTGCTGCCTCATAGGTTCTCTTCGCCACCGCCTTTGCCGTTGCGGTGTCAGAGCAGGTAAAAGAAGAACCGCCCACATACTTGATGCAGGCAGGCTCACACATTTCCACGCCGATATGCGTGTTGTTGCTGGAACCGCCGCCATGCCAGCCACGATGATTCCAAGGCAGGGTCTGATAAACTGTAGCATCGTTGCCATCGATGAAGGCGTGAACACACGCCCTGTCATAGCTGGCGGAGTTCCAGCTGTTGATGAATACGGAAGCCTTGGGTTGCGGACACCCCACGGAGTGGAGCATCAGACCCTTTACCGTAATTTTTCGCCCTGCGGTGTAGCAGGGGTTCTTCGTAAGGATAGATTCTACCAGCTTCATGGCTTATTCCTCCTTACTCTCTGCGCGGTCGTGGATCTGCTGAAGGACATCCTTCAACTTCTCCGGCACAGGCAATCCCAGATGTGCGGCATTTTCCAAAAGGCTCACGCCCTCGTTGGAAAGGTAAAAGAAAATGATCGCAGTACGCAGAACACTTCCCGCACCGATCACCTGGGCATCCAAAATGTGTGCGATGCCAACGAGCAGGAAAATCAATACCTTTCGGCAGATACCCTTAAAGCCCACGGCACTGGACAGATTCTTGTCCACGATGGCGCACATCACACCAGTGACGTAGTCCACCGCCACAAAGGCAATCAATGCGAACAGCAAGCCATCACATCCTCCCAGGAACCAGCCAAGCCAGCCACCAATGGCGGCAAATACCAGCTGGATCACATTCCAAAATTCCTTCATTGTCGTTTCCTCCTTTTCGTTTTTGTTTATACAAAAAGGGCATCCGCACCAGGCAGATACCCTCATCGCATCTATTCAGTTTGTTTGGGCAGCCACTCCCAGACACGCATATCCTCCTGCCCCAGGGACCACATACATATCCCTCGCAGCTTCCAACGGTATGCCGCCTGATTTGCCCAGTAGATAAGGCTATCCACATCCTGGTAATACAGAATGGAAAAGCCGTCCGCATCCCCAAGGAACAGTCTGGAAATCCAGATGTTGATGTCCCTGGGGATGATTTTCGCTGTATAGTCGTTACCACATTCCAGCGGCATCATATGGGAATGGTAAAACTCATAGTCCAGAGAGATGTCCTCGCTTCTGGTGGAGTATTCCTCCACATCGGAAGTCAGGGTAAACACCTGGAACTCTTCATCCCATGTGCAGTTCGACCGTTCAATTCTGCCGAAGGAAGTCTGTGTTCCATCCGGCATCAACACATCAAAGCGTTCATACGGCTCGTAAGTCCAGGCATCGCCCAGACGGAGAAGCTGGCAGTTGACCTGTTTGTCAGAACGGATGCCTGCATAGCCGCCACTGCTGCTGACAGTTGCGGTAAAGCGGAGGGTGTAGGAGGTTGAGGAGTAGACCCTCACCTTGTTACCACGCTTACGCATCTCAATGGTATAAACACTTGGGTTGCTCCGCAGATCAGCCTTTGACGTCTTTTCATAGGTTGCCGAGTAGCTTCCCTTCAGTGTGGAGCCCTCGTAGAGTTCCAACCGCTGGGTGTCATAGTTGATGCACAGAAACAGCGAACCGATGAAGATGCCGGATTTACCACCACCCTCTGGTGGGATGATGATCTGCGCCCGGAGGTGGATATCGGAAAAGCCAGAGTATTTCCACGCCAGCTGACCGTAGCCCTCCAGCTGCGAGTATGGTCGGTTTGCTGAACTATTGGGGTCTTGCCAGACATCCCATTCACCAGACAGCACACTCCAGTAGCTTTCGGGTATCTTCTGTTCATCACGAAAGTCCTCATACCAGACCAGTGCAGAGTCCGGCTTTCGGCGAAGCATCTCAAGGGTTAGCTTAAAGCCAGTCGCCGGTCCCACCATATCGCCGTTCACATCTTTGAACTTTCTGGGAGCAAGGGTGTACGTAGCATCTCCTGCCGTTGGGCCCTCGGAAAAATCCGTGCAGACACGAAAGCCGTAGAACTGAACCCCATTCACACCAACGGAAATCTTCAGTGTGTGCTGTCCGACAGTAAGGCTCACGCCCTTGGCAAGTGTAGCCCAGAAGGTGGTTCTCCAGTAAGGCCACCAGAGCCGATTCTCTGAAAACTGCACTGTGCTTCCATCCAGCGATACATAGATGCCGTTCTTATCCCAGAACGGAAAACAGAGCCGAACCGCCACATCATAGGTGCCAGCCTTATCAATGGTGAACTTGTAGGTGGCAGACCCTTCATCGCCAAGAGTGACCAGCGTTTTGGATACAGACACCACGCCGGAATAGCTGTCCGGCTCGGCATCATGGTCAAGAATAATATCGCCAAACTCCGTCTTCTGCTCCTTGCCGTAGGCGGTCAGATACCGTCTGCGGTTATAAGTTTCAGACATCTGGGGCGCACTTTTGGCAATGGCATCCCTGCCTTCCATGTAGTCATACACATGAGGAAGCGCCCACGGACCCATGTCGTAATCATCCCAGTACGCCACTATCGGGATCATCGGCTGGGGCGGGCCATCATCAGTGAAGTTGTACGCCCCAGTCATCCAGTATTTCGCAGCATAGTAAGTGTTGGAAGTGCCACGGTAATACTCACCCAGGTTCTCTGGGGTGTCATATATTTGCCAGTTCCAGCCGTAGGCAGGCATACCGAGGAATACTTTCTCTCTGTCCATGACCCGCACGGCATAGTCGTACACACCCTCCAACCAGCTTCTGGGAGAAACGGGGCCGGGGGCAGAGCCAGCCCAAGCCATGCCATAGGTCATGATAGAGGCAGTATCACAGTATTGATTCAGGTCGCCATAAACACACCAGTTCTCACCGCCGACCGAGCCGTTGACCGAAGTCATACCGGGCAGACAGATATTCATCTGCTTTGTCGGGTCGTAGGCTTTTACCGTATTGTAGATATGGGCGAACATGGCTGTGGAGACTGCATGGGTGGAATAGTCATCTCCTTTTTCCAGGTCGATATCCACGCCATCGCACCAGGGGTATTTCTCCATGATGCGGACAAGTTCGGAGCAGAACTTATCCTGTGCGCCGTCCGTATTATCACGCAGGGCTTTGAATACAGAGTTAGAGCCATCATTGGCAACGGTGAGCAGCCAGCGGATGTGGGGCCATTTGTTGATGTAGGTCATCATGCTGGATATGGTCACACCGCTTTCCGTGATCGTTCCTGTCTTATCCACTTTGAATGAGAACAGACCGATGGTATCGATGCGGTCACCATAGTCACGCAGGGCTTCATACATTCTGGAATTGCCCATGAATGTCCAGACCATGATGCGTTTGCCTTTCAGTTTGTCCATCAGAACGATTCACCTCCATCCTTCATCTGCTGTAATTCAAAAAGCACCCTGGCGGACTTCCCATCCTCCAGAGTGACCTTGTGCTTAGAATCCCAAGCGGCACTGTATTGGTAAAAACCCTCTTTCGGCTCTGTCGCTCCGTTCCGTGTGCATTCACGTACTGAGGCGAGTAGAGCGAGGTCATCTTCTGCTTTCAGTGCATTAGGGAAACGGACACGCTGACCACCCACGCCCTGGGCAAGCTGTACAGACCCAGCCGACATATCGGATTTGGGATAAATGTGGACATCCAGACCGCCGGAAGTCTCACCAAGGTTAAACAGCACCACAGTCTCTGCTGAACGAACCACGCCATTGAACCAGACTTTAGAATCCTCTATCAGTCTTTTCTCTGTGTGCGGTGTGTATCCCGTCAGAGCCGGTCCCTCTTGCAGTTGAAGATCCGTGAACCAGATCGTGCCTGTGCAGTTGGTGATGGTAGGCTTCACCGTAATGCTCATGACACGCATATCCTGTTTCTTATTGATGACCTCTGCCAATCGGATGAATGCTGGTTTAGCCATCCAGCACCCACTTCATTTCGCAAGGATGGCCTACCCATCCAGTCGCCACAGACCCCGGCTGTAGCAAAATATCTGTCACATACAAGGTGCCTGTGCAGTTGGTAATGCAGACTCGCACCGTGATGGATTTGACCTTGGAGAAGTAGCTTTCCGGGGTAATCTTCTGCGAGGTCTTTGAGAAATATGCCATAACGCCCTCCCATCAGTACAAGTCAATAAATCGAGTTTCTGTGCTGCCGTCCTCATACTCAATAACCACCTCAATGCCGACCTGGGCATCCTCAGACAGCTTCTCCAGATCGTCCGAAGCAATCTGCGCTGATAGCGTATAACTGCTACGGTTAGACGGATACACAGTCTGGGACAGACTCTTGGTCATGCCTGCCACGCCCTCGGCCTTAAAGGAAGCCGTGCCGGAAGCACCATTCTCGCTGTCCGCTTCAAAGCCAGAACTAACCCAATATGCCAGCCCATCATCTGCGCGTGAATTGCGGAGATGGTTGAACGGCACCAGTTCACGGATGTCGTTGTTGGAAACCATGCTGGTACCTTCCAACGCATCGGCAATGGTATCAATGGAACTTACGGAGCTGCCCAGGTTCTTCAGCGTGGTGGAAAGTTCCAGTACGGTATTCCAAGGCTCCTGCAGGTTATACTCACGGCGGACGATACGAGTGGTGACCGAAAGCCCCAGTTCCTTATCTTCCACCCGGACATAATCACCAAGGTTCCAGGCTTCATGCTCGTAACCAGTGAGGACAGATAAGTCCATCGCATTCAGCACATAGGACACCGTAGGCTTGCAGTATTCCGCAAGGCGCATGGCTGTAAATTCCTTCATCTGATACGGGTTGGTAAACGAGGAGCAGTCCAGTGTGGAGATTCGGATTTCCTTGGAGTAGGTGTAATCCTCAAGGTATGGCTTGCCGCCGTTAATGTCCGAAAAAGTCAGGCCATCTGCACCAACGGCATACAGCCTTGTTACCAGGGAGCGTGTGTCCACCACGCGCTCAATGCTCTTCATGTTCTTTTTATAAGCAAACAGCGCACCGCTGTCCTTGCCGTTGACGGTCAAAAGATGCACCAGTCGGTTCGGACAGTCAAATACCAAATCGCCGCCATGCAGATCGGCAATGCTGCGGAGGATCGCCAGAGCGTTCTTTTCCGTGGAAGTCCAGGTGCGCTTCGTAGTAACACTGACCGTGCCGACACTCCATTCCGTGCCGGACAGAGCATAGGCCATAGCAACATCGGCGGTTTCAGCCTCGAACTTCTTTTCTTCTTTACGGACTGAAAAGGTCAGATCGTAAAACTCCGCCTCCGCATACACCTGTGTGATGGTGCTGCCAGTGCTGTTCTTCACATCGGTAATGGTGCGGATTTTATAGACATCATCAACGATCTGGATTTTCTTCTCGTTGTCGATGTATTTTCGTTTGCTGTCCCTGTAAGGGATGCAGAAAGAAAGTGTGTCCTCACCGTTGATCTCGCCCGTAACGATAATGTCGTAGGCATTCTCCAGAACGGCTTCCCACGCTCCATTTCCATCCAGCACCACAGGTCGGGCATAGCCGATCTTCTCATAGGGTGCTTTCGGAATGTCATAAAGGCGGACATCCACCAGCTTGGGGGTCAGGCTCGTGTCCGAAGTAGTCAGGGTGACTCGGAATCGGATATAGTTTCGGTTTGGGGACTGCAGCTTGCCATCAGCGGCAATGCCGATCCAGTCGCTCCAATCCGTAAGGTCATCGCTGGTAGAGGTTTCAATGCCGGATACGGAAGTCGTACCGGCCACATACTCGCTGGTCACGGACACCTTACCTGTGCCGGAAAGATTGCATTCCACCGCTTTCGTGTAGAGAACACCGCTTTCTGGATACACGCCATCAGTGGCTCTCAGAGTGACACCGCTGGCATCCGTCAGCGCATCCACAGCAGAATTGCTGTCTCCAGCATCACAAAGCAGCGTAGCGTTGAAGTAATCCACCAGATCATCTGCGGTCAGCGGAGAATCACAATCCAGGAACCAGTCATCGAAACCGCCAGCGTAATAATAGGTGTCAGCGTGCATACCCATTACAAGGTCTGCAACGCAGGAACGGTTCAGTTCCCCAGTGAAGGTCAAGACCTCAGACTTCCACACCACGCCAGAAGAACGGTCGCCCACCACATAGGTGAACTTTTTGTTATTTGGCTCAATGACTCCGGCGATGAAATACCAGCCGCCGTTCACCAATTTGAATGAAGGTGTCAAAGACTGATCGAGGATCAGAGAACCAGCGGAGTTATACAGCATGATTCTGGGCTTGCCGGAATACAGCGATAGGTAAAAAATCGGCTGACCAGGGCCGTATCTCGTATTGAAAATCGGGCAGAATGTGTTGCCTACCGAATAGGTAGTCGGACACATCCAGCCACCCACCACGATGCGTTCACCGAGATTGGCAAAAATACTGCCGTCATTGGTGACCTGCAGGTGGGTCTTTTCCGATGTTGGGTTGTTGATATTGAAACGGAGCTGCCGCCCTTTGGGGCTTTTATTTAGGTTGGCAGTCGTGCCAGACCAGTTGACGATGACCATCTTTCTGCCATTGCCGGAACTATCCGCAAGGGCGTTATCCTCGTCTGGTGCTGACTCGTTCATTCGCCACAGACCAGAGGCGGCATACTCTGCCGGGAACTCACCTGTGAAATCCGTCTGCTTATTCAGAATAGCTTTCAGAGCCATGCCATCACCTCCATCTGCTTTTTGCCTGTATCTGCACCTCGGTCAGTGCAGCGTTGCTCACTTCGACCGTTACCGTGTTATCGCCCACGTGCAGGGTCGGAAAATTCAACTCCTGCAAGTAAGGCAGACCGTTTCGGAGCGTATCTCCGTTTGCATCCACCACATAGGCGGTCATCTTATCGGTGTCCACAATCAGAGCCTCTTCGGCAGACAAGGTGGCGTTTACGATTTTGAGTTCCGAACCGTTGGTGGTAATGCTGATATAGTTACTCGCCCCAGCTGTCATTTCGCCCTCGATGCGATATAGCGGGAGCGATTCCACATTGCCGATCACACGGGCAATAGTGTGTGTTCCAGCTTCCGTGATGGAAAAGGTCTCGTCCGTGATCGCATAGGCGAAAGGGTCTGGGCAGAAGAACTTAAGGTCAAAACTGCCAGAGGAGCGGACGAGCCTTTCACAGTCCACCGCACCGTTCAGACGCGCCATGAAGTATCTGTCCGGCACATCATCAAACACCAGCTGGCGAAGGCCCTGGACGGGGTCAAGCCAGACGGCGATATCATCCAGAGCCGATACCAGTGCGGTGAAGCTGTGTTTTGGATAGATGCTGCAGTGTGCGGTGATCTCACGGTAATCGAAATCCGCACCGAAATCTGCAACACCATATTTCCCCGGCACAGTGGTGGTAAAGTTTCTGAGTTTACCACACACCTGCCAGGAGGTCAGTCGGGCTTTGATGCCCATGCTGGCCGAAGTAATATCGTTATAGGTGAAACCCATAAGTCAAAGCCCTCCTTTACGCTGTAGTGAAATGTCCCTGTGCGCGGGACCCGCTTTGAATCAGATTGTAGAGTTCCTGGGAAATCTTGCGGATGTCCTCTTCGCTTCGTACAATCATCTGCTGGATGGTGATAAGCGCACCACCGCCCCAGCCCGTGCCGGACACCGTATCGTTGCGGTTGACCGTGCCGTTGACATTGAACTCTGTAGGCAAAGCCGTGGTCATCTCATCAGCCAGACCGTGCATCACATCGTTGATGCCCTTGCTCATGCCTTCGGCAGCCTTTACAGCATCCTTGCCGTTGTCATTGATAGCACCAGCCAGACCTTCTACCAGCATTTCGCCAACCCAGCCCATTTCCTTGGACGGAGAAGCGATGCCAAAGAAGTCGCAGATGCCATCCCAGATAGAGGAAATCCAGCCGGACACCTTGTTCCAGAGCCAGGAAGCCAGGGACTGAATACCCTGCCACAAGCCACGGACAAGGTTTCCACCGACCTCTGCCATCTGGGACACGCCCTTACCAAGAGCCGATACCAGACCAGAAATAATCTGCGGTACAGCCTTTACGATTTCCACAATGATGGTCGGCAGGTTCTTAATCAGCGAAATGAGCAGCTGAACACCAGCCTGGACGATCTGGGGGATGCTGTTTATAAGGGCGTTGAGGATAGAACCGATGATTTCCGGGATTGCCGCCACAATGGTGGTGATGATCTCCGGCAACGCCTGGATAAGTGCTACCAGAAGGTCAATACCTGCCTGTACCAGCTGGGGGATACTGTCCAGCACCGCTGTGATGATACAAGTCGGAGGCCAAGC
>JAZQHD010000107.1:0-4325 GCA_045540375.1 Ructibacterium sp.
CTGCATCTGCCATTAAGGAACAGGGTGCATTTCTCACGCTTGCATTGAGTGTTTGTCCCGGAAACAAAGGGGCAATATCTTGTAGGTGGACGGCTATTGAATTCTTCCTGAGCCGCCGCTCGGCGTTTTTCTGCCGCTTCCTTTTGACTGCGGTGATAGTCCTCTAACTGACTCACAGGGACTTCTAGACCGCCGGACACAGTAACAGTCATTTCATATTCACGGTGTCCCGGTGCAGTTTCCCGGTATCGCTTCCCATGTTCGTCAATTTTCCATCTGTTATCATTCATCGTTATCACTCCAACACTAAAAAATACTAAGATTTGCGTATATGCAAAAATATCAAGTTTTATTAGGTTCTTCTTGGCTTCCTCACGGGTTCATAGAAATACACTTCCGTTTGACTATGTACACCTTCCCGACGGTTTTGTCGGTGATTTTCAGACCGCCGTGGGGAATTGTGTCAATGCTGATCGTGGCGGTATCAATAGCCCGGTGGGGTTCTGGAACGCCCTCAGAACGGCGTACACGAACAATCTTGAATGTATGCACCTCATCGGCTACAAGGTCGTGGACGGTTATTGTTGAGCCATCACGAACAACCGACAATGTGGCGGTATCAATCAGCGTTTGCGGCTGGAGGATGTACCATACAAGGGCAACAGCCGCCACAATAAGCACTAACAGCAGACCGATAACAGCCGCTTTTGTTGAGTGTGTCATAAATACCCCCCTTTACTCAAAAATCGCCACATAGCCCCGTATTTTTTCGCCGTTCGTTTCTTCCGTGGGTAAATCTTCGGCTTTTGGTCTATGTCCTAAACGATAGGGAAACAAGGGGCATTTTTCACAAGTACATAAACGGACTTCTTTCGGCTGTCCTGCACAACAATCAATGCACTTCGCCCTGATTGCTTTAATTGGCGTAAGTTTCATTCAATTTCCTTTCTGTGATTGGTCTATGTTTGTCTATGGTTTCTGCTAGGCGTGAGAATTATAGACTTTATAGACTGAGGTCTATATTTTGCCAAAAGTCTATAAAATCAATAAAACTATATCCTAACAGAAACATAGACTTTTATTGACTTGCTTACAGTATCTCGACTTCCTCCGGCTCGTCCTTTGACTGGAGAATTGCAAAGCCGTTTCGGGTTTTGCCTTCAAACTTGACCGTTTTTCCCGTTTGGATCGTGATACCAAATCCCTGTAAATCAGCGGTAACGATTGCAAGGGCTTTCTTGGGTTGTCCACTTCCGAAAATGTCCTCCCCATATTCCAGCCGCATTTCGTCATAGCTGATATTTACCGTTTTGCCGGGGATTGCTTTTTCTGTGATTGCATCAATCAATGCCGAATTTGTTTCGGCTTGGGTTGCCAGTTGCTTGATTACCTCATGGGGAGTCTTGCGCCATCGTGCCGCATCCTCCAGAGTTTTCCGGGTGATTTCGCTGAATCCTGCCCAGTTGCAACCGCTATTTTTCAAGATTTGATAGACCACAGATTTTCCCGGCTCCGCATAGTTGGATTTTGTATGTACCAGTATTCTGGTATCTTTCATCCCCGGTTCATCGTTGAATATGACACGCAAGGCAGACCGTGCGGCGTTGATAAAGTCCGTTGATCCTGTGGCGGCGTTGTTTGCGTTTTCACCTTGCGCCCGTTTGTTGACATGGGAAACAAGTATCATTCCACAGTTACAGACCTTTGCCATATTTGCAAGCCGCTGGAATACAGGTCGAACGGCATTGACACGGTTTATGTCCACGCCTGCGCCCAGAAAAGCGTGCCAGGGGTCAATGATTACAAGCCGGGGATTATACCGTTTTATAGTCTGTACAAAGTCCTCATAGCCGTCCGTGAAGTCCATTCCCTCGCTGTCCATGCAGTCCAGAATATACACATTTTTGAGGTCTGCGCCGGAGGCGGCAAGCCGTTTCTTCAACAGCTCGCCCCTGTCCTCAGCGGAGATAATAAGCGTGTTTCCCGGCGTGTTTGACCATTCGTTGAAATAGTCACCGGGGAGGGCTTCACCCTTACTGATAGCGGCGGCGATACCACAACAAAGAATTGTTTTGCCCGTGCCGCCGTCGGCCATCAGGACTGAATAATCACCAACGGGGATATATGGATGCCAGACAAATTCTGTTTTGTCCTCTCCAAATTCGTCCGCACTTCTTGCTATAAACCTTTGGGAATCGTCCAGACTTTCCCCTCGTTCCCGTATACTGTGGACTGCTCTTGCAACCTCCCACAGCGGTATGCCGTCCTTTCTGTATTGTTCGATTTCTTCCAAAGATTGACCAACGGACAGAAGATAGTTGAGAGGGTCATTTTCATAATCGGAAAAATCTTCTTGCCGTTCATCGGGCATCTACATCACCGCCATGATCTTGGATGAAACTTTTTGCAGATTGCTTCGCCTTTTCAATTTCATTCTGTCTGGAAGTCATGTGTCTATATGTACGCATAACATCCTGTACGCAAGTAGGGCGATAATATCCACGATGGTTTGAACAAATGACCTCACCGCCACACCGTAAACCATTGATTGCTAGCGTAATATCACGGCGATGACATTGTAGCAACTTGGCTAATTCATTTGCGGAAATCGCATTTTCTTCTCCCTCTGGGATAAAATCAATTAACTTAAATTTCATTTTCTTCCTTTCTGCCATTGTAATTCCGATATCAAAACGATATAATTACAATAAGCGATTGTTTTGAGTGGTTTCAGACGATTGCTAATAGTGCTATGAGTTGCGACCTCATGGCACTATTTTTTATTTTCCCGGTTATCACCTCCCAAATTATTTAACTGGTCAATCAGCAAATCTAAATTGATTAAACATTTTGTACCAGCATACATACAAGGAAGTCGTCCTTCCTTTTGCATTTTCCGTAGACAACATTCGGAAAGTATGCCTAGTTTGGCGACTTCTCGTATTGTTCTCATTCGGGGCAGATTCGCTTTTTCTTCCGTCATTTGCCCTCCTGCATCTGCCGTCGCTCTACCATGCGGTCGATGGTTCTCAGAATGTGGTCTTTTTGATCACTTGGCAATTCTTTTCTTGCCAGCTTCCGGGAAAAGGAAGTTTCAGAAACTCCCAGAGCCGCCGCCAACTCATAACCAAATAAGCCAGCCTTTTTGATTGCGTTTCTAATCTCAAGATTGTGCATACTTTTCTCCTTTCGGTAAATTATTGTTGACTTATCGTCATAAATAGTATACAATAATTGTAGCACTTTCACAAGGCAATATAAGTGCATTTTTCGTACAATTTTCGTGCAGGAGATAACTAAAATATGCTAGATTCAAAAGATTTTGATGTTTACGAAAGCTCACAACGGCTAAGAGATTTACGCACCAATCATAAAACCTCATTTGAAACACTTGCTTCGGCAATTGGTGTCAGTAAGCAGGTACTAAAAAACTATGAGCTTGCTTGCCGCTATCGGGATTGCCCACAAAATTTACAACCTAGCAAAATTGATGCGATTGCAGGAATGAGCATCAGCAACCTTTACAAGTTAGCAAAATACTTTGATGTTTCTGCTGATTATCTTTTGGGCATTTCCTCGAATCCAACAACAGATAAAGATAAAGATGCGGTGTGTGAATACACAGGACTTTCTCAGGATTCAATTGATGTAATTTGTGATATTACAGGCGACGGATTTACCTATAACAACTCTGATAACAGCTTTGATACATTAGCTCTTTTCCATGATTGTCCTACTGACATGATGAAAGAAACTCTGGACAGCCTAATTAAATCGCCTGACTTCGTCCGTTTGCTAGTATACCTAGCAAAATACCACCGATCTATACTAGAACTAAACGAAGTAGAACAAGAAACAGCGGAAACTCGGAAACGCTTTGAAACAGATATTGACTGGATAAATGAAACAATTGACGAATATGAGAGTGTAGGTCTTTTTGAATTGCAAGAAAAAGCCGAACTTCATTTATTCAGAGCGCAAGAGTCTATCAGAATGATTGCCAAACAAATTATAGAAGAAGGTGTTTCGTAATGGCATCCATCAGAGAACGAAACGGAAGTTATCAAATAACAGTCAGTACAGGTCGGGACATTTACGGAAAGAAACTTCGTGAAACCGCAACATTTACCCCAGACCCTTCCCTCACTCCCAAAAAGAGAGAAAAAGCCGTTAAGGATTTTGCAGAAGAATTTGAGCGCAAGGTCAGAAATGGCAAGGTTTTGGACGGTCGAAAAACCACGCTGAAAGAATACAGCGACCGTTGGTTTGGTGAATATGCACCGCAAGAGTTACAGCCGGGAACGATTGAAAAGTATCAGGCTGAA
>JAZQHD010000108.1:0-3402 GCA_045540375.1 Ructibacterium sp.
TGCGTGAAGAGCTTATTGCTCTCACCGAAGTTAAAGCTAAAAGTTCATTCTCCATGGATGAATGGAAAAAAACAATAAGAGATATTTATCTGGATGCAGCAGATGGTGTTATTTCTCTCCAGGAAAAGCAAGGCTGGTATAAAGAGGATAAGATTCCCGTATATAAGGAAAAATGGGAGGAAATCGTAAAGGTTTTATCCGAAGTTCCTTCGTCCTGCGAGCTTCTTACCTTAATTGAAAGCGTAGGCCTTGATATAAAGGAATTTGAAAATCTCTACGGCGAAGAAAAAATCAAAAACGCCATGCTTTATGCAAAGGACTTAAAGGACAGATATTCTGTTTTGTGGCTCTACTTTGCACTAATGGCATAAAAAAATAAGAAAGCGGTTGCAATGCAACCGCTTTCTTATTTTTTACTTAAATAGATCCCATATACTAAATGAAGTTTTATTATAAATTTTGTTATATGCCGCTTTTTTTGGATTCTTAATCCAACCAATACCTTTTTTCCCATATCCGGGAATAAGAGCTTTTTTTACGGCTCGTTTGGCCTTGCCCGTGGTTCTGGCTTTAAATGACCCCATCAGGCTTGGCTTTCTCATTCCAAACTTCATATATCGTACCTCGTCATTATCAATTAGATTAACATTAACTATCCCTTATTAAATCTCATTTAAAGTCGTATTATTATTCTTCACGCAATCCGCTCATAAAGCTATCGAAACTATCTGCTATTGTCTCTACATCCATATTTTCATGATTAATAAATACCACTTTATCATTGTTTGCATCAAAACAAATAATGTTTCCAAAGTTATCAATGGCAAAAGGAATGTACTTATCTGTCAGCTCCTCATTGTTCCATTCATAAATCTTCCATACTGTTTCTCTGTCTTCTTTGTTAAACGAAAGAAAGGATTTAAGTTCACGCTCTTTCGCTTTATCTGTATCAAAAACTTTGGACGAAGGTCTGCCACCATTATTTGCAACCACACACTTTTTAAATGAATCGCAAAAAACATATTTTACTAAACACTCAAAATCTTCTATTAAATCATATGATTTAAGTTCTTTAACATATTTCCATTCCATAATCAAATCTCCTATCTGTTTTCAGTACCGCCGCCCCAAATGGATCGGCCACCGGTATGTCCGGTTCTTTGATGTGTTTCGGTATCAACCAATTGCATTTTTCCTGCTTCGGCATCATGATGCCAGGTATATCCATCGGGAGTATCTCCATTTTCGATTTGTTCAAGTTGTTCTTCATCAAACTGCTCTCGCAGGTCTTTATTTACCGCAACTTCATTTTTTAACTGTACATTACTTTCTTTAAACTGATCTCGGTCCGATGCTTCATACATATCCTCAGGAAGTTGGGCATCATATTTGCTCTCAAACCTTGGCACCACAACCTCATACTGTTTGCCTTTGACCTCAACTTGTCTCCTCTCAAAGGGGACGCCGGTCTCCGGGTGTTCTTTCCCCTCCAGATTTTCATTTCGGCATTTAATGTTTTCACAATTATTTTCCGCATTGTCTATATTCTGCCCATTTTTTTCAATGTTTTTCTCATCGGTTTTTGAATCAACTTCTTTGTTTGTTTTCGCTGAATCGCCCTCTACCTCTTTTGGTTTTTCTGTTTTCGTATATGTTTTATTATTTTCCATATACGACTCATACGAGCTATCCAACTCTTTTGAAAGTTCATCATCCATTTTACTTTCTTCGCTTATATCGGTTGATTTAGCTTCTTCGACATCTTTCGTTTCAGATGATACATCAGCGTTTGTCTTCGATGTCGAAACATCTCCATTATTAAATTCACCCATAAACCCTTTCTCCTTTATATCTTTACCACTTCAGTTCCAAACGGCATAATCGCTAACTGTGCAAATTTCATACATTGAACACCAAACGGTATTCCGAAAATTGTAATGCACCATAAAATACCAATGACTACAGATATTGATGCTAATTCCCAGCCGAAAAACAGTATCCACAAGAAATTCAACAGAAAACTACCAACTTTACCGTTATTCACCATTGTTCTTCCAAAAGGATACAATGTAAATCCCGCAAACTTAAGGCATTGTATTGCCAGCGGAATAAAGATTATCGTACAACAGCATAGCACTCCTGCGATTAGCCAAAGTAGCGAAATAATTCCTCCGCCTAAAATGAACCATAAAATATTACCTAAAATCTTCATCTATTATAATTCCACCCAATCATTATCATGCTTTTGCTTTGTTGCCGGTACTTAGTACCACTTTTTCAAATACAATAGCAAAAACAAGCACTACCACAAAAATTATGTAGTCCACTTTATACTGAGACAAACTAACTACCAAATTTTTAAGAATCGGCGCAACCTCAAACGAAACTTCAGGCTGTTCTGCACTCAGATCTTGCAGCAAATTTACTACCGGAGGCAATACAACTATCTCAATTCTAAACAGCATGTGGAAACTGAAATACCATATCCAGCTTGTATAAAAATATATACGCTTACTGATAATAACACACAACACTCCGACCAAGATAATTCTTTCTAAAAAAATGAAAACACCACTTAGGTCATCAATTATGAAATTATTACCATACAGCAATGCAAGTGTCATATATGTAGCAACCCCAAACAAGAAAGCTCTCCCGGGATAATCTTCATAGCATGACAGAACAACCAGTGTCAATATAAAACCGGAAACCATATTATCCGGACAGACATCAAATAGCACATTTCCTACATAAGGGTCCATCCCCATAAATAAATAATATAATCTATCAGTTATTACGGAGCAACTGTTAATTACGGCAATTACCATCAAGACTTTAAAACACCCGTCTATTTTTTCTTCTTTTGGACTGGCATTATATATGAGCAAAACAAGAATAAATCCTGCAAGAAACCCACCTCCAGAAAAGTACTTTTGGAATAAATTGCCGAAATACTCCAGAGACAAAAAATCAGCATACGGTAAAAAGAAATCTATCAAATATTTGTCATAAAAGTTTTTAAAAAATTCCAGTATATTGTTAAAAAAAGCTTCCATTATCTTCGGTTTCCTTTCTTCGAATATACTTTTTTATAAACTTTAACAGTATTTTTCAAAGCTGTAATTAGTCCAACGCTTATCCCAAACACTATCATTAAAAGTGCAACACCAGGAATTGTAATAGTTGAAAGATCATATAAAAAATTTGTGCCAGCCATAATTAAAGCCGATACGATAATAAATATTACGACATAAAATATCAACCCAATCATATTAACCCTCCTGTTTTTTCATCAGCTTTTCTATATCCATATTGGAGTACTTATTTTTCACCCACAATGAAGCAAAAGCTTTATCGGAGCGGGAACATATCCATTCCATAGGTTCAAGAACTCCTGTAGGA
>JAZQHD010000109.1:0-69737 GCA_045540375.1 Ructibacterium sp.
TGGTATCTGGAATCATTGCAAGTTGATTCCGCTCAAATATCACGAGGCCCTCTGTTTTGAAAAACTTGGAATGCAAGAAGAAGCAAATCGGATTTTTGAGTATATTTCATCTGTTACCATTGAGTATTTCAGCAATATGCACCTAAAAGAGTTGCCCTATTGGCAGGCAAAGTCCTTCTTGCATCTGGGAGAATCTACAAAAGCACAACATCTCATGACGAAGTATCTAAGAGAGTGGAAAAAAATTCAGCATGCACAAGACAATGGTTATTTTGGAACCACACCGTTTTTCATTCCTTTTATGGACAAGCCTCAAAAGCTTCGCAGGGCACAGTATCTATACTTTATGGCTTTGTGTTGTGATTTTTTAGGAGAAAATAAGGAAGCAAAGCAACATATACAGGAAAGTATTGCCCTGAACAGTGAAAATTTATTTGCCATGTATTTTAACGAATTTGGGTTTTTGAATTAAGGCAAGGTTTTGGAGTGATGGTCTATGAATATTGTAACAATTGGCTTTCAGGATTACACGGCTGAGATAAATCTCAGCCGTGGGGCAAATTGTATTAGTTTTCGAAATCAAAAGTATGGAGTTGAGGTTCTGCGAGAGCCGGACTATACAAAGGGACTGGACAACCCTTATCTATATGGTATGCCCATCCTGTTTCCGGTTAACAGAATATCTGGTGGTGAGTTTGAGTTTGAGGGGAGAAGGTATGCATTTCCTATCAATGAACCAAGCACCAATTGTCATCTTCACGGATTTCTGCATCAAGCGGAGTTTGATCTAATAGAGCAAGGGGAATCCCTTGTAAAGTGTAGATATATATCTGATGAACTGTACGAGTTTTTCCCTCATAAATTTATGGTGGAATTAACTTATTCGTTATCAAAAAACGGACTTTTGCAAGAAACCTGTATCTATAATTTGTCTGACACCAACATGCCAAATTTTCTTGGATTTCATACAACCTTTAATGTTCCTTTTGTAAATGACTCTTGCGGCGAAAATGTCCGTATTTTTGCAGAAATTGGAGATGAAATTGAACGCGAGATGTCAAATTATCTTCCAACAGGTAGAAGGTTATCGAATACGGAACTTTCTCGGCGCTTTAACAAAAGAAAGTTTGTTCCTGTCGGCGAGCCAATCAGCAAGCATTATCAAGCAGTAAAAACTGGGAAAATAGAACTTATGGATTCTGAAAAGGGGTTAAAAGTTCGTTATGAAAATGACGCAAAATTCGGGTGGCGTCTGTTCTATAACGGAAATGCAGACCAGTATATTTGTCTGGAACCGCAGACGTGTATGGTGAACTGTCAAAATCTTGACTTTGACCGAAACACTACGGGGTTTGATTTTATTGAACCAAACTCCAGTAAAAAATATATTTCTCAAATTTCTGTTGAGGAGATGGGTGTATGATTAACTTTGTTGTGATTGGAGGAGGATGGCGATCTGAGTTTTACTTGCGGATTGCCAAAGCGCTTCCTGACAAATTTCATGTCTGTTCTGTCTGCGTAAGAAATCCGGAGCGTGCGGAGGAGATTTCGAAGAAATTTGATGTTACGGTTGTAAATTCTATTCAGGATGTTCTAACGTTTCCTTTTGATTTTATTGTGAACTGCATTAATAAAGAAGATATATCAGATTTGTCGATAGAATTGGCTGACCAAGGGTATTACGTTTTATGTGAAACACCTATTATCGGTAAACCAGACGGCGGTCATGTTTACGAAAAAATTCAGGTCGCAGAACAGTTTCATTTAAAAGGAACCTGGCAGGCAGTAAAGAAGATAATTGAATCCGGCATAATTGGTGATGTGAATTACATCAATATTTCGGTTGCCCATGACTATCATGCTATGAGTTTGATTCGATTCTTCCTGCAGGATTTCGAGGCACCGAAATTGCTCTTCAAGAATGAGCTAAAGGATAATATGCTTCAGACCAATGGTAGAGCTGGTGTTTTAAAAACAAAGAGGATAATAGATACTGCTCAGATAATCAAAATCTTTCAATTTAAAAATGCATCGGTTGTTTATGATTATAATACAGAGCAGTATTTTTCTCCCATCCGGAAAGACAGGCTTTTAATCCGTGGCACAAAAGGTGAGATTGTTAACAATGAAGTCCACTATTTCAATCAGGATAATGAGCCAGTAAACAGTGAAATCCGGACAATAATGGCGGGACTTTTAGACGGATTCCATTATGATAAAATTACGTTTGAAAACAAGGTGTTATTCGAATATCCGTTCCAGAAAGCTCGGCTCAGCGAGGAGGAACTTGCTATTGCTCAATGTCTTTTAGACATGAAAAAATATATAGAATCCGGAAAAGAACTCTATGGGTATGAGCGAGCATATCAGGATTACGCGTACTATAATCTATAAAACAAAAGCAGGCGATTTGGAGTGAATGAGTTGAATATAAGGATTTTGGAACTGATAGAAGGTGCAAAAAACGCCGAGGGACTTACAGTGATTATTGACGTCTTTCGCGCTATGACGGTAGAGGCGTATATTGTTAGCAACGGTGCCGCCGACTTGATTCCAATGGGCAGTCTGGAAAACGCATATACCTATCGCGAAATGCATCCGGAAACCGTTCTTATTGGAGAGCGAGAGGGAAGGAAATGTCCCGGATTTGATTTCGGTAACTCCCCATCACAGATCAAGAA
This sequence comes from Ructibacterium sp., assembly GCA_045540375.1. Classification (GTDB taxonomy): domain Bacteria; phylum Bacillota; class Clostridia; order Monoglobales; family Monoglobaceae; genus Ructibacterium. The sequence continues at coordinate 2,682 of JAZQHD010000109.1, forward strand.
CATTGATTTTACAGGAAAGACAGTGGTACATACCACCAGTGCAGGGACTCAGGGAATCACCAACGCCACTAATGCTACAGAAATCATTACCGGAAGTTTTGTTAACGCCAAGGCCATTGCAAAATATATTTTGGCTAAAAAACCAGAAACGGTTTCCTTGGTATGCATGGGTCTTGCTGGGCAGAAATCTACCAGAGAGGATACTCTTTGTGCAGAATATATTAGAAGTTTGCTTCAGGAAAAGCCGATTGATTTACTGGATGGATTTGAAGAGTGCAGAAGAACCAGCGGTGCTAAGTTTTTTGATGATAAATTACAAGATGTTTTTCCTCAGGATGATTTTGGATTATGTCTGGAACCAGATATTTTTGATTTTGTTCTTTCGGTAGAAAAAGGAACGGATGGTTTGATGCATACCATAAAAAGAGAGATATAATAAAACAAAACCGCCAGCTATCAAGCTGGCGGTTTTTGGCACCCCCGACCGGAATCGAACCGATGACTAACCCTTAGGAGGGGCTTGTAATATCCTCTTTACTACAGGGGCAAAGCCTTTTTTATCATAAGATATTTTTCTCTGTTTGTCAATGATTTGAAAGTAAGAATCTTAAAATATTTTTAAAGATTTCCAAAAAAAGTATCGACAAATCTTATATTTGATGTATAATGTATTTAGAAATTGTTTATATTTTGTTTATTATCTGTAAAAGGATGAAAAGAAGATGCGAATTCTGATTGTAGAACAAAATCAAGCGACTGCTGAACTGGAACGTGATTATCTATCAGCAAACGGGTTTTCCTGTGATATTGCTGAGGATGGTGAGACGGGGTTACAACTTGCACTTTCTGAAGATTATATTCTAGTTATTTTAGATGTTGCGTTGCCTAAACGGGATGGGTTTTCTGTCTGCAGTGAGATTAGAAAGGTAAAGGATATACCAATTATTTTTGTTTCCTCCCAAAACGAGGAAGTGGATAAAATTAGAGGTTTTGGTATTGGTGCTGATGACTACATGACAAAACCTTTTTCTCCATTTGAACTAGTGGCACGAGTCAAGGGCCACATTAACAGATATTATGTTTTGGTCAACAAACCTATCGTTGCTAAGAACAATATTATTACTGTTAGAAACCTAAAGATCGATAAGGATGCTCATCGTGTTTTTCTTGGTGATAGTGAAATTTCTATGCCGGTTCGTGAGTTTGAGTTGCTTTTGTTTTTAGCTGAAAATCCAAATATTGTTTTCAGTAAGGAGCGACTTTTTGATCGGTTATGGGGAATGGATGCTTTAAGCGATGATTCAACCGTAACAGTTCATATCCAAAGGATACGAGACAAGATAGAAAACAAGGCGAATGGGGAAAAATATATTGAGACAGTTTGGGGTGCCGGATATCGTTTTCGAGGATAGATATCCTGACTTGATTTATTTATCAGGGTTGTTTATAATTTTTGTAGGTTAAGGTAATTGTCGATATGTCGCAGATGGATGGAGATGAAAATCATGGAAAATAATAAGACGGAGAAAAGAAGAAGATTTATTATTAATCTTATATATGTTGTGATTATACTTTGCTTAGTGTATCTGTTTTTGGAGTATATTATCCGATGGATTATGCCATTTACAATCGGTTTTTTGATTGCCTTGGCATTTCGACCTTTGATTCGGTTGTTGACGAAAACCACAACGATAAATCAACGTGTTGTGGCGTTTTCTGTTGTTGTGATTTGCTATGTTTTGCTGGGACTTCTTTTGTGGCTACTAGGAAGTTATCTTGTAAGAGAGTCTAAGTCGTTTTTTATGAATCTGCCGGATATTTATTCTAACAAAATTCTCCCGTTTATTGATACGGCGAACCAAGGACTCATGAGATTTGCCAGAGGCTTTTCTCCAGAATTTGCAGAGCAGATTGGGAATGTTCTTTCGAGAATTTTGGAGGGAATGCAGTCTTACCTCTTGGGATTTTCTGCGAATGCACTATCTGCACTTGCGGGTGCATCGGCTAAGCTACCATTAGTTCTGATTTCGTTGGTTTTTACCATTTTGTCATCTTTATTTATCAGTATGGATTACGAGCATGTTATGTCTTTTTTGTCTCGTCAGATTCCGGAGAAATACAAGACAATTCTTGTGGATATCCGCTCTTATCTTGGGAAGACGATTTCCGGATATCTTCGTGCATATTTGATTCTGATGTGTCTAACCTTTGTGGAATTATCGGTCGGTCTTTTGGCTTTGCGTGTTTCGAATCCTTTTGGAATTGCAGCAATTACGGCTGTTGCAGATGCCCTTCCTGTATTGGGAACAGGCGCAGTTTTGTTGCCATGGGCGCTGATATCCTTGTTTCAACAACGAATCTATCTCGCAATTGGGCTAGCGGTACTGTATTTGATTATTACAATCGTACGGCATTTTGTGGAGCCGAAGATTATTGGAGATCAGCTAGGTTTACCGCCTATCGTTTCTTTACTATGTATTTATCTAGGATTTGTGTGGTTTGGTGTTTTGGGTGCAATATTATTCCCGATTACCATGAATATTCTTTTATGTCTGCATCGAGCGGATAAAATTCATATCTGGAAATAAGGGGGCGCAGAGAGTATGAAAGGAATTATTTTCGACATGGATGGAACCATGTTTGATACAGAGAGTATTTCTGTGGAAGCGATGCAACAGGTTGCAAGGCGTTATGGCGTATCGGTAGAGTATCATGTAGCATTGGAATTTTTAGGACTTCCCAGTGAAGAAACTAAACGACGGTTTCTTTTAAAATTTGGAGCAGATTTTGATTATGCTCATTATATTATGGATAAGATTGCTTATCAAAATGCAGTAATTCAAGAAAAAGGTGTACCGATTAAACCTGGTTTGCTGGAGTTGTTGCAATATGCGAAGGAAAACCAATTCTTGTGTGCGGTTGCAACCTCGACAAGTCGCAAGAGGACAGAAGATTTACTTTCCCGTGCCAAGTTGGAAAATGCTTTCTTGTCTGTGATTTGTGGTGAGGATGTAGAATGCGGAAAGCCCAATCCGGATATTTTTCATTGTGCTGCAGACAAGCTGGGACTCAAACCTGAGGAGTGTATTGTGATAGAGGATTCCAGAAATGGAATTCTAGCAGCTTCTCGGTCTGGTTCTTTAGGAATTCTTGTGCCAGATTTGATTCCGGCTGATGAAGAAATGAAGCAAGCAGCAGATGTTATCTGTGCCGATTTATTTGAAGTCTTGGCTTATATTAAAAAAGGAAAATGCTGATTGGCATTTTCCTTTTTGTTTATTCAGATTGTTTTGTAAGCTCCGCAAGATAGAGTTCTGCGGCGGCCCAACCATCCATAAGTCCGTTTTTAACTTTGGAATCATACAAAAGTCCCGTTTGCAGCATTCGTTTTAAGTAGACTTCTCCATACCGTTTGCTTTCGTCGATCGTTTTGTTAATGGCAAAGACCGGACGTCGAAAATCAAAATAGTCTACCATGTCTTTTGCTTGTAGTCCCGCTTCCCGTAACAATTTACATAGAAGAAGTTCAGAAATTTTTCCCATCATAAAACCTAGAACAACCGTCGGAGTTTCTTTGGAATCTTGCAAAAATTTCAGCTGTTCTCTTGCCTTTTCTGTTTTACCGGCAATAATGTTACCAAGCATATCATATACACGATATTCTACTGTTTTGGAAACCATCAGGTCTAAATCATTTCGAGTAATTTTATTTCTGTCTCCTAAGTAATTAAGAAGTTTGTCAAATTCAATTTGAAGCTTTCCGAGAGAAAGTCCGCAGACTTGCACCATATAAGAAAGATCTTTTGGGGCAATTATTTTTTCGGCTTTTCGAAATTTTTCTTCTAACCAGAGCTCAACTTTATTGATGGGAAGATAGGAAAATTCCACGACACCCCCAAACTCTTCTACAAATTTCAGGTTTTTTTCTTTTTTCTTGTCAAAAGTATCTTCAATGAAAATGAGACAGGTGTCTTTGGGGAGATCAATCGCCGCATTGGCTAATCGTTTATATTCTCGGCTGTTGGCGTTTTGAAAAATCCCACTATTTTTTACTACCACAAGCTTTTTTTCGGACATTTGAGGAAATTGTTCGACGGTTTCCATGATCGTCTCTATGTCCAATTTTTTGCTCTCAAACACAAATGAGTTAAATGCTTCAGTGCCAGGTGTAACCAGCTTTTTTTCTATCGCAGATAGTTTTGCTTTAAGGAGATGTTGCTCCTCGCCGTAGAAGAAATAGAGAGGCAAAAGAGAGTCGGATTTAATTTGTTTGTTTAATTCTTCCAAAGTCATTTCTTTACCTCCAACGATTACTATATGAGATATTCTTAATACCATTCTTGCCAAGTGTCATAGTGATTGTTCCGTCCCGGTCGGTACGATAGATTTTGCTACCTTCCTTTAAAAGATATGCAAGTGTTATATCGGCGGGATTACCATATTGATTTTCAACACCAAGGCTGATGACACTGTATTCCGGTGATGTGGTTGTAATTAAACTTCCGCTGGCGGATGAGGAGCCACCGTGATGTGGAATTTTTAATACATCAACATCTAAATCTTTTCTGTGTTCGGAAACTAATCTTTCCGACCCGTCTTTTTCGATATCCCCGGTAAACAAAAGGGAAGAACCATTATAAGCCACCTGAAGAATCATGGACATGTTGTTGAGCTTGTCTTCACTTTCAAAAGGCTCTTGGCTGATCACTCGGTAGGTTACTTTTCCAATTATTATTTCTTGAGATTCTTTTATTCTGGTTACCGGAACATGATTCGTTTTTGCGGCTTGGAAAAGCTCCGCTTCCAGTTCGGTAAAACTTTGATGTTGAGATAAGTAGATTTGAGAAATAGGAAATTTTGCTTCAAGAAGTTCTAAAATTCCTGCTACATGATCTTGGTGAAAGTGGGAAATAAAAACAGCATCCAGGCATTTCACGTTTTGAATATGGAAATATGTCTCCAGTGTTTTTCCGGAACCGACATCACCGCCATCAATAAGGACGGCACCTTCTGTTCCGGCTTGGATTAAGCAAGAATCCCCTTGGTCAATGTTTATAAAATGAACTGTTATTGGACGTAAAACGTGAAATAACCAAAGAGATAGAATCAGAAAAATAAGAACAGAGAAAATAATAAGTAAAAGAAGCCGGCGTTCCCGGATAGTTTCCCAATCAGTTCTTTTCTCCATAAGTAATCTCCTTGTTTAAAACCTATTAACATCATACCAGAGTAAATTAAAAAAAGCAAATATATTTTCTAAGCTTTTGCAAAAGGAAATTAGAAGAAAAAAGTTCTTAAGAAAATCTTTTGAAAATTTTGAAAAAGTTCTTGACAGATGACATAAATTCTGTTAGAATATCACTTGTGCTTGTGAGAGCATATACAAATGTGGCGGTATAGCTCAGTTGGCTAGAGCATACGGTTCATACCCGTAGTGTCACTGGTTCAAATCCAGTTACCGCTACCATATGGCTCCTTGGTCAAGTGGTTAAGACTCCGCCCTCTCACGGCGGCTACAGGGGTTCGAATCCCCTAGGAGTCACCAAAACAAAAATCCTGTCGAAAGATGGGATTTTTTTGTTTTTGAATTTTTTATTTTCATGATTCAACATTCATTGGATGTCTTTTTGGTTATATATGTCAGAGATAAATTCCATTATTACCTAGTTTTATTTTGTTTCGTCAAGCGGTTTGAAGTTTCGCACAGTTGCTATCCTATGATAATAATAAAAAAGGTATTAATGCAAAATTTGGACAAATTTTTCTTGTTTTTAAAGCAAAATGGCAAAATATTCTCTACAAAATGGAAATATACGATGTTATAATAAAACTGATAAGAGAAATTTAAATTCTGGAGGAAGAAAAAATGATTATTAATAATAACAAAGCCGAAGGGGTCAAGATTGCCTATGTAGGCGGTGGTTCTCGCGGTTGGGCAAGAGGTTTGATGTCTGATTTGGTATCCTGCGATGACATGTCTGGTGAGGTTGCTCTTTACGATATCGATATGGAAGCTGCAAAATGTAACGAGATTATTGGTAATATGTTTAATGATGCAGAAGGTGCAAAGTCTGTCTGGAAGTATAAGGCGGTTGAAACCCTTGGGGATGCTTTGACCGGTGCAGATTTTGTTGTCATCTCTATTTTGCCTGGTACATTTGATGAAATGGAGTCTGATGTACATACTCCCGAGAAATATGGTATCTATCAGTCTGTTGGCGATACCTCCGGCCCTGGTGGTGTTATTCGTGCTCTTAGAACCCTTCCCATGATTGAAGAAATTGCACTTGCTGTAAAAGAATTTTGTCCTAATGCTTGGGTTATTAACTATACAAACCCTATGACACTTTGTGTAGGTCAGCTTTATGAAAGCTTCCCGGAGATTAAGGCATTTGGCTGTTGCCATGAGGTATTTGGTACCCAGCGGTTCTTGGCCAAGGTGTTAAAGCATGAGTGTGGTATTGAAGATGTTCCCAGAAATGAAATTAAAGTTAATGTGGTTGGTATCAATCACTTTACTTGGATTACTGAGGCACAGTATCAAAATATTGATCTTTATCCTATTTATGAAGAATATTGTAAAAAGTATGCCAATGAAGGTATTCATGAAAAAGCAGATACCAACTGGCTGAATCGGTTCTTTGTGTCTGCAGAAAAGGTAAAAATGGATCTTTTCTTAAAGACCGGATGTATTGCAGCAGCAGGAGACAGACATTTGTCTGAATTTTGTCCTGGAAACTGGTATCTGGAATGCCCAGAACGAGTAGAAGAAATGGGGTTTGCATTGACCACTGTTTCTTGGAGAAAGGAACAGCTTCAAAATCTTTTGGATAAAACAAAGCGAATTATGAATGGAGAAGAGAAGGTTGAACTGAAGAACACCGGTGAAGATGGTGTGAATCAGATGCGTGCGTTACTTGGATTGAATTCTTTTGTTACCAATGTTAATCTTCCTAACCGTGGACAGATTGAAAACCTGCCTCTTGGTGCAATTGTTGAGACCAATGCACAGTTTGATAGCAATACAGTACGTCCCATAATGTGTGGAAAGATTCCTCCCGTGGCAAATCAGCTCGTGTCGCGCGTGTGCAACGAGCAGTTGGTTGTTTTAGAGGCTGTCAAAAAGAGAGATTTGAATCTTGCATTTACTGCGTTTGCGGCTGATCCCCTTGTAACCTGTTCTATGGCAGATGCAAGGAAACTGTTTGATGAAATGGTTGAAAATACAAAAAAATATCTTTCTATGTATGGTGTATAGAAAGATAAAAAACATTCAACATGGAAACAGAATAAGTTTCCGTGTTGAATGTTTTGAAGTATCGAAAAATTATTTTTTATGGGAAAGTGCATATTTTTTGGGAGTAATTTTTTCGAATTTTTTAAAAACTGCGGCGAAATAATTGCTATCGTGAAAACCGCATGCTTCTGCAATTTCAGCAATACTTTTATTGCTACTGAGAAGGAGATTTTTTGCTGCAGTGATTTTAACAATTGTAATATATTCTGTTAGACCAATACTTGTTTGTTGCTTAAAAAGTCTTGATAGATAGCTTGGGCTAATAGAGAATTTTTTGCTGATTTGTTGTAGGCTAAGTTCTTGATTATAGTTGGAACGAATATATGTTGTGATGTTTTTGATTAACAAGTTTGTTCCTTCTGGTTGAAGATCAATATCCGGAGAGGAATAGCGCAGAATTTTTATCAATAATTCTGAAAGATAAAGATGACAAAGAGCATGGTTGCCAATTTCAATATTCTTGCTTTCGTTTTCTATGGATAAAAAGAGCTGACGTATTCCCTCAAGGTGGTTGGCTTGAATACGGAAGACGTTTTGCTCTGCGAGATCATTGATAAAAGGATATGTTTCTGGAGAAATACTTTCTTTGTCAAAATGAATCAACAGTCGTTCTGTGTAAGGACTATCCTCGTTGTCTGTCTTATGATAGGCACCACTTGGAACAAAGAATACTGTGCCGGATTCAAGAAAGTAGAACTTATTTTCCAACAGATAGGTAGTTTTGCCTTTTTCCAGAAAATAAAGTTCATAGAAATCGTGTATTTCGTAAAAAGGCATCTTTGTTGGTTCTGTTTTGATATTTCTGTTAAATATTATTCTTTGTTTATCCATATTCATCACCAGAAACATCATAACACATTTTTTGCCATATGACAACAAAAAAATACTATTTTTATAAGATTTTTTCTAAATGATAGAAAAATAATGAAATTATAGTTGGGAGGAAATAGGATGAAAGAAAAAGTAATTCAGTTTGGAGAAGGCGGTTTTTTGCGTGGTTTTGTTGATTGGATGTTACAAATTGCCGTAGATAAAGCCGATTTTGACGGAAAAGTTGTTGTGGTCCAACCCATAGAAAATGGTATGTGTGATCTTTTGACTGCCCAGAATTGTGAGTATACCCATATCTGCCGTGGGGTTGAGGGGGTTGATACCAAAAAGGTATCAGTCATTTCTCGCTGTATTAAGCCCTATGATGATTTTGAGGAGTATCTTGCGCTAGCAGAGAATCCGGATTTTAGATTTGTTGTTTCTAATACAACAGAGGCTGGAATTTGTTTCAGCGATGCAGACAAGAAAACCGATGCTCCGCCTGCAACGTTTCCTGCCAAGGTTACCCTGCTTTTGAAAAAGCGGTACGACTTAGGTCTTCCGGGGTTTGTGTTTCTTCCTTGTGAGCTGATTGATAAAAACGGCCAGAAGTTAAAGGAATGTATTTTAAACTATGCAAAGCTTTGGAACTATGAGGAGAACTTTGCAAATTGGGTTGAACAAGAAAATATATTCTGTAATACCTTGGTTGACCGGATTAATACTGGCTATCCGAAGGATGAGGAGATTTCGGGTGATGATAAGATGCTTAATACTTCTGAATATTTCCATCTCTGGGTAATTGAAGGATATGCTGATCTTTTCAAAGAAATTCCTTTTGATCAATGTGGATTGAATATAATTCTTACAAATGAACTAGAGAAATATCGTACCCGGAAGGTTCGGATTCTAAACGGCGCCCACACATCTATGGTTCCTTATGCATTATTACAGGGGTTGGATACGGTAAAATCCTGTTTGGATGATGAAACCATGAGTACATTTTTGAAGAAATGTGTTTTTGAGGAAATTATTCCGACCCTAGATTTGCCTGAGGATGAACTGCTCTCCTATGCAAACAGTGTAATGAGTCGATTCTCTAACCCCTATATTAAGCACTATTTATCATCAATCGCTTTGAATTCTGTCTCTAAGTTCAAGGTTCGTGTACTTCCTTCCTTGGAAGAATATATTGTTCGATTTGGAAAGATGCCGGAAAATCTAATTTTCTCCTTCGCAAAGCTAATTGATTTCTATAAAACCGATATGACCAATGATGACAAAGAGATTTGCGAGTTTATGAAAACTGCATCAGTAGAGGATATCCTTGCCAACACCAAGCTTTGGGACAAAGATTTGAGCTATCTTGCGGAAGAGGTAAAGAAATATGTTAATCAATAAATTAGATAATGTTGAAGTAGATATTTCAACTGGTCATAAGGTTGCTCTGGTAGATATACCATGCGGAGATAATATTATTAAATATGGATGTCCTATCGGACATGCAACCCGGAATATCAAGCAAGGTGAAAGAGTCCATACAGATAATGTGAAAACCAATCTGGGAGAGAATATAGAATATACGTTTGAGCCGGAGTATTATGATATAGAACCTGCGGAGGAACGGTTTTTCTATGGGTACGAGCGAGAAGATGGCAGTGTAGGAATCCGGAATGATATCTGGATTGTAAATACAGTAGGTTGCGTCAATAATACTGCGCGAAGAATTGCTGATGCAACTGGTGCCAAATATCTGCCCCATCCGTACGGCTGTTCTCAGTTGGGAGATGACCATGCGGCAACGCAAAAGATTCTCAAAGGTATGATTCTTCATCCTAATGCTGGGGGCGTTTTGGTTCTTGGTCTTGGTTGTGAAAACAACAATATTGCCGAGATGAAAAAGGTATTGGGTAATATTGATGAAAGAAGAGTCAAATTTCTGGTTGCACAGGAAGTAGAAGACGAGGTAGCAGAAGGAATCCGGCTTGTGAAAGAGCTGGAGGCTTATGCAGCAACGTTTGAACGCAAGAAGATATCTGCATCCAGACTGGTTGTTGGTCTAAAATGCGGTGGCAGTGATGGCTTTTCCGGTATTACAGCAAACCCTCTTGTAGGTCGTTTTTCTGACCGGTTAATTGCTATGGGCGGAGCTTGTGTTTTAACCGAAGTTCCTGAAATGTTTGGAGCAGAACATTTGCTGATGAAACGTGCTGAAAGCAAGGCTGTTTTTGATAAGACAGTTGATTTGATTAACAATTTTAAGGATTATTTTCGTCGTTACAATCAAGTGATTTATGAGAATCCATCTCCTGGTAATAAAGCAGGTGGGATTACCACATTAGAAGAAAAGTCTTTGGGATGTGTTCAAAAGGGCGGATTGTCCAAGGTCGTTGATGTGATTGATTACGGCGAGGTGGTATCAAAGCCGGGACTTACCTTGCTCAACGGACCTGGAAATGATATCGTTGCCGTAACCAACCTGATGGCATCAGGTGCTCATATGATTCTCTTTACTACAGGAAGAGGTACTCCGCTAGGAAGTTGTGTTCCAACAGTGAAAATCAGTACGAACTCCAAGCTTGCTTTGAATAAATCAAACTGGATTGATTTTGATGCAGGAAAAGTTTTGGAGGGTCTTGACTTGACAGAGGAATTGTTGTATTATGTTTTATCAGTTGCAAGTGGTCAAAAAACCAAAAACGAAGAAAACGGATACGAAGAAATTGCTATCTTTAAGGACGGTGTTACATTATGAGCTTTATCAATGACAATTTCATGTTAAAAAATAATACTGCAAAAAAACTTTACGAAGCGGTAAAGGATTTGCCTATTATTGACTATCACTGCCATTTGTCTCCTAAAATGATTGCGGACAACTATCAGTTTAAAAATGCTTATGAGTTGTTCTTAGGCGGAGACCACTATAAGTGGCGTCAAATGCGTACGTTTGGAATCAATGAAGAATTTATTACCGGTAATGCGGATGAGTTTGAGAAATTCAAGGCATTTGCAAAGGTAATGCCTTACCTAATTGGAAATCCACTGTTTCATTGGACACATCTGGAATTGAAACGGTATTTTGGAATTGATGCCATTCTTTCGGAAGACACTGCAAAAGAGATTTGGGATACCTGTAATAAGATGCTTTCGACAGAGGAGTTTACTGTTCAAAACTTGATTAAAAAGTCCAATGTAGAAGTAATCTGTACCACAGATGCTCCCTATGATAGCCTGGAGTATCATCGTCAGTTAAAGGACTTTGATACCAAAGTGCTTCCAGCGTTTCGTCCTGACATAGCTGAAATCAAAAGTGATATTCCTGAGCGGATGGATTTCTTCCACGAGAATGGATGCCGACTCTCTGACCATGCGATTGATACTATGAATGATGATATCATCGAAAAGATTATTTATTTGGGTGAGGAGTATGCAAAGCGTGATTGGACTATGCAGCTTCATATTGGCGCTTTGCGGAATAACAATTCCCGGATGTTTGAAAAGCTAGGACCTGATGTTGGGTTTGATTCCGTCAATGATTTTGAAATCGCAGAAGGGCTTTCTAAGATTTTAGATGCCCTGGATAAGAAAAACTTATTACCTAAAACCATTCTGTATTGCTTGAATCCCAAGGATAATTATGTGATTGGTACCATGCTTGGAAACTTCCAGCAAGGGCCCACCAGAGGAAAGATTCAGTTTGGCTCCGGATGGTGGTTCTGTGATCAAAGAGATGGAATGGAAGAACAGATGAAGGCTCTTTCCAATTTGGGTATGATTTCTTGCTTCGTTGGGATGCTCACTGATAGCCGTAGCTTTGTTTCCTATACGCGGCATGAGTATTTTAGACGGATTCTCTGTAACCTTTTGGGCAAATGGGTAGAAGAAGGGGAATATCCTAAGGATATGAAGAGATTGACTGAGATTGCTCAAAACATTTGTTACTATAATGCAAAGAATTATTTTGGATTTTAATGAAAAAATGATACTTTTTGAAATAAAGTTGCAAAAAAATGTCATTGACATTCCCAAATGATGGGATATAATGTAATTATTGTTTTAAAGAAGAGGAGTGATTACAATGGAAAAATTTATTCCTGTTGTTGTTATCAAAGAACTTGATGAGGTTGACAAAATTTTACTTGCACTGAAAAATCACGATATTAACTGTGCAGAAATTACATTCCGTACTGCTTGTGCCAAGGAAGCCATTGCTCTTGCTGTAGAGAAGTATCCGGATATGAGCATTGGTGCCGGAACTGTAATTAACAAGGGACAGTGTATTGATGCAATTGAAGCTGGAGCGCAGTTTATTGTATCTCCTGGTCTTTCTGTGGAGGTTGCGAAGTACTGTCAGGAAAAGAATATCCCTTATTATCCCGGATGCGTAACGCCAACAGAAATTATGCAGGCATTGGAGTTGGGGATTACAACAGTAAAGTTCTTCCCGGCGAATGTGTATGGCGGACTTTCCGCTTTAAAGGCTCTTGCCGCTCCCTTCCCACAGGTGAAGTTCATTCCTACCGGTGGTGTGGATCGGAGTAATATTGATGAATTTTTAGCTTTTGACAAGATTGCCGCTATCGGCGGAAGTTTCTTTGTCAAGGAAGCTTTAGCGAAAATGGAGGAGAAATAATATGGCTAAGGTTGTTACTATGGGTGAGATTATGCTTCGTTTATCCACCCCTGGAAATGAGAAGTTTATTCAAGCAGATGAATTTGACGTTTGCTACGGCGGTGGTGAGGCGAATGTTGCAGTTTCTCTCGCTAACTATGGACACGATGCATCTTTTGTAACCAAGGTTCCCGAAAATCCAATTGGGGAATGTGCGGTTGCGGCATTGAGAAAGCATGGCGTTGACACCAAATTTATCGCTAAGGGTGGAGAACGGTTAGGAATTTATTTCTTGGAGACCGGTTCTGCCATGCGTGCGTCTAACGTAGTTTATGACAGAGCACATTCCTCGATTTCTACTGCAGTTGCTGAAGATTTTGATTTTGATGCAATTTTTGAAGGTGCTGATTGGTTCCATTTTACCGGAATTACCCCCGCGGTTTCAGATGCGGCTGCCGAACTGACTGAAATTGCTTTAAAGGCTGCTAAGAAGCACGGTGTTAAAGTTTCGGTTGACTTGAATTTCCGGAAAAAGCTTTGGTCCTCTGAAAAAGCACAGAGAATTATGACAAATTTAATGCAGTATGTTGATGTATGCATCGGGAACGAAGAAGATGCAGAAAAAGTGTTAGGGTTCAAGCCTGGTGATACTGATGTAACCAGCGGTGAATTGGAACTTGCAGGTTACAAGAGTATTTTTGAGCAGATGGTAGAGAAATTCAACTTTGAATATGTCATCTCCTCTCTCAGAGTTAGCCACAGCGCTTCGGATAATGGTTGGTCGGCATGCATCTATGCAAGAGACACCAAGGAATTTTATCATTCCAGAGAATATAGAATTTCTCCTATTGTTGATCGTGTCGGTGGTGGCGATAGTTTTGCTGCCGGAACAATTTGTGGTTTCTTGGATGGCAAGAATTTCAAGGATGCATTGGAGTTTGGTGTTGCAGCATCTGCATTAAAGCATACCATTCCTGGTGATTTCAATTTAGTTACTCGTGCAGATGTCGATGGTTTAGCAGCCGGAGACGGAAGCGGACGAGTGCAAAGATAAGAAAGAAGCTTTTTTCATTCCCCGGACTTTTGTTCGGGGAATTTTTTATTTAATAAAAAAGGACAAGGAGAATAAATAGTGTCTGGTTTGTTTGGTATATAAAATTTATGTTAAAAGAGGAAGGCCTAACCAAAAAAGTTTTGGACATTTTGTTTAGAACTTTTTTGGTATATAATTAAGCAAAAAAAGCATAATTCATCAGTAAAAAAGAAGAATTGGATATTGAAATGAAAAGGTTTTAAAGGTATAATGGACAGGGGACTTTGATTGATATATCATTTTATATATTAAAGAGTTGATTCTACAAATTGCAAGGAGTGATTTATATTGAAAAAGACAAGACTGTTGGCAAGCATGCTTTGTTTTGCTTTGGTGTTTACAATGATGCCATTCGTAACAATGGCGGAGGTTTCTGATAACTTGTATGATGATATTGGTGTCTTGATGGGAAGGGTTAGTTCTCGTGCAGTAGAAAACGATCCGACCTGGTTTGGAATGAATTTTGACTTTACCAATAACTTTACACAAACAGACGGCATCACCATGCCTGATGGTGCTTCTTATGACAACACAAATGGGTTAAATATGCCGAAGACAACAAGTGCAACATGGAAGTATTTTCCGTCGGGATCTACTGAATGGTCGCCGTTGGCTTTGGGAGCATTTACTTTTCGATTTAAATTGGATGCGAACGGAGTTTTGGAATCGCAGGCATGTAAGAAATATTCTCACAATCGTTCCTATATTATTTTTTCCCCGACTGGCGTTGCAGTGTTTGAAGATGATACAACCCAAAGCGGAACTCAATATTTTAAAACAGTTACCAATGCAAATGATTTCATACCTGGTACCGATTGGAATGATGTTGCTGTAATTTCAGATGGTGATGGATATTCTGTTTATATGAAAAAGGCATCTGATTCTGAGCTTGTCAAGGTTGCAACTACAACCTCGTATCGTGAAGGCGGAGGATGGAAGAGCACTGGTATGACATTTTCCGGGCATGATGCCTATATCAGTGATGCTGTTATGCTTACTGGAAGCGATTTTTCCTTGAGTGGAAGCAATGATGAAAGTGGTTCTACGGATATTGGTTTGAATGAAAATGTGTACAAAGCGGTTGGTAAGGTGTTGGGGTATTCTACATCAGTTTCTCATCCTGGTGTTGCAAACACCTGGGGGCCGATGCATCTTGATTTTACCCAAAACTTTGATTCCTCAATGGAAGGATTGACAGTGGATAGCTCTGTTGTTTTCCGCAACACCAGTGGAGCTGTTTTTTCGGAACAAGCTAAGATGTACTATAGTTCTCCAGTAAAATATCAAGCGGGAAACAATTCTTTTTGGTCCCCTTTGAATCTTGGAGCGTGGGGATTCCGGTTTAAACTAGGGGCGAATGGCTCTTTGACAACCTATGCGGTTGTCGATTGGAGTACCGGGCTATCCAAACTGACGTTTTCTCCTACCGACATAACAGTAGACAGTGCAAAATCTTCAGAGAAGAGCAACAATTATAGTTGTGGTACGGATTGGAATGATGTTTTAATTACCACCGATACCAGTGTGGATGATGGCGTTTATACGCTTTGGATGAAAAAAGCAACGGATCATGCATATACCAAGGTTTATCAGGTAACCAGTGATGCGTATACCACAAATGCATATTGGAAGTATTATGGTGCGAGATTTGATGCTTCCAATGCATATGTTGCTTATTCCACTTGCTTTCAGGGGAAAAATGAGGTTGTTATCTCGGATGGAACATCAATCATAGAAGGAAAAGACCAGGTTGCAAATCTGAGTTCTCTTTCGGCAAGCATAGAACCCCATGCGGAAAAAGATCGTGTGTTCTTTTTTGCGATATATGGAGTAAACGGAAACCTAATTGACATCGTAAAGGAAGAGGTTCCTGCAGGAAATGAAATTAAAACAGTTTCTTGCAATGCCTTAAATGTTTCTGATAAGGTTCGAAAAGTGAAAGCTTTTCTGTGGAATGATACGGATGGTATAGTTCCGGTTTCCAATATGATTGAGATTAAGGGAAACTATGCTTCCTTAGAAGAAGATTGGAAGTATGGTGGCAAGGCGTTGGTTGATGGAAATACCATTTCCCTTGACTCTGTTTTAGGTATTGAATCCTACGCAGAATATGAAACAAGTATTGGAAGTCAATTCGATATTTCATGGAATATGACAGTAGAACAATTCAGCGGTGAAGAAACTGTTCAGATTGATACCGGAGCAAACCGTGTTCTTATGAGTGTGGAGGAAGATGGCATTACTTACAACACAGTATCTGGAACGGCAAAACTTCCTTGGATTGTTGGAAACGGCTCTCATGATTATCGTTTGATTGGAAATGGTAATAGCGCACAGCTATATATGGATGGTTTCTTTGTAGGTAATCTGTCTAATTTGGAAGGTAGTACGGATGCTTCCAAAATTCGGTTTTGGAATAAAGGTGCTTCTAAGATGGAAGTTTCTGATATTGCCTTTGGAACGTATTCTGCATCGAACATTCCTGCTCAAGGATTTCATGATGAATTTAACCATGGAGATCTTTGTGGATGGTCTTCTGAACCGACAAGCTTTACGGTAAATGAAACTGCATTTACGAAGCAATGGGTGAACAGCAAAAACGGATATTTGCTTGTGGAAGATTACCATTTAGCTCAATCTCCCAATTACTGCACAACAAAATCTTATAAAGATATTCCTGATTTTGGTGATGATTTTCTTCTACAGACAAAAATTTTATTCCCCAGTTATGGCACAGAGAGTTATATGGTTATCTACTCAGGCGGTCGAAAACTTTCTTTGGATATTCGAGAGAAGTTCTTCTCTACAGCAGCCTCAACCGGATATGCTTCCCGCAGTGTCAGTGATGAGTTCCTACTAGGAACAACGGATCATCATGTCATCACCATTGAAACCTACAATCGAAAGAAGAATGCGAGAATATATTTAGATGGAGTACTGGTTCAGGATACCGAAACGGCAGTTACTACGGATACCAAGAATCAGATTTATTTCGAAGCCAATGGTGGCTGGTATGAGCCTTCCCAAATGCAGATTGAGTATATAAAGTTTGCACCGAAATACTATGATTTGAATATTACCTCGCCCAGTGATAATGCCGTTTATTATGTCGGTGATGTGGTTGATGTTTCTGCTTCGGAGGCTGCAACTTTTCATGTAAATGGTGTTATAGTTGCGAGTGGAACCAATGCAAGTCTTTCCAATCTCCCTGCCGGAGATTATGAGGTTGTAGCAAAATCTGGGAATAAGGTCAGTGAATCAATCCAATTTACCGTAAAAGAAAATGCTTCTGCAACACTGCAGACAGTTCAAAATGGAACAGGAATTACAGCATCTTTGGGGTCCATTTCCGGATTTAATTCTGTTGTATCTGTTTCTTATCTATTAGATGGAAAAGACGTCGGGAAAGCGACGTCGAGTCCTTATCAGGTAAGCGTTTCCGGTGTTTCTGCAGAAAACCATAAGCTTGAAGCGGTAGCATACAACAAAGCTGGAATTGTTGTTGGTAGGTTCTCGAAAGAAATACCGGCACAAATTAATAATAACATTACCAATGCATATTCCAACGAGATTTCGTATTCTGTTTCAAGCAGCGGCATTGTAGATGTCAAGAATGGTACGCATAGATTGTACATGACACATACCGCGTCCGGAACGACTTATCTTACCGAATCTGGTAATAAGACCTATCCCAAAGGAATTGGTTCTTTCAAAGTTTTGACCGACGGACCTTATGCAGAGGTGTATCGCAACGGACAGTATGTTTTTGGATTTATTATGCCGAAAAATACCGAGGTTGGCACAACGTTCGGCGGTGATATCTCCGATGGAAGTATACTTGTTCCCATGGAACGACAGAGCTATTTTTCCGCTCGAAACCTGAATGTTCAGAATGGAATTTATCAATTGACAGACTTATCGTACAATCATAATCTTGATTTTGTGGCTAGCCCTGAAGATGAAGTTCATTTGGTATTAAATGATGGATATTATCGAAATGATATTACCATCCAAGATGGTGTAATCTATGTTTGGGAAGCGGCAAGAAATAATTCGGTGGCACAGCAGAAGCAAGTTGCAACGATGCCTTCCGGAGAGGTTTATTACCGGGTTGAAACTTCGGCTGGTATGTCCAGATTGTATGCGGACGGAAAGTGGATTTATACCTTCCGGAACGGTCTGTCTGCGGGACAAAGTGGAACACTGGCAGTTGATGTAACTGCAGGGGATGGATTGTCTTACTTGGGCGTAAACAGCAACCAGGATTTGTATTTCTATAATGATACATTTGACCAGAGCGGAGAGTTCTTACCCACAGAGTACTGGTTGACCAGCAATGGAATGACGGCAACACAAAGCGGTGAAGATTTGTTGTTGACTTCTGCTGGAAGCAACGGAATTGCAGAACTCAGCCCCTCGGTTGGGAATGTATCCTTGACGACACACCTTACAATTGTTTCCGGAACCCAAGGATTTTGGTTTGTAGCCAACCATGGGGTAACAGATGCATACACCAAGATTGGATATAATTTTACAACAGGAAATTATGAAATTATCGATGTAAAAAGCGGTAATATTGTAAATTCCAAAACCGTGAGTGGTTCTCTTGCTACTGGAAAAAGAGTGTTGATGAACCTGAAGATTGAAGAGACTGCAACCGGAAAGAATCTTGCTTTATATGTAGATGGCAACAAGGTCATTTCTTCTGATTCATACTTTGCAAACCGTGGCAGAGTTGGGTTTATGGTTGCCAACGGAAACGCATCCCTTGGGTATGTGGTATATCGCGGTGATGCAAAGCCGGTTTTAGATATTAGAGATAATCCGCTGAGTGGTACGACCACCCTTGATATGATTGAAACTCCGACTATGACCTATCTGGTGAATGCTGGTGGTGGATTTACTACTACAGATGGAGGAAAAACCTGGACAGCATTTACCCCAACGGAAGGACAGGGGTTGAGTAAAGATTACAGCATTGGTATGACTCGAAACATGGTTACCCTTGCAAATGGGCAAATTCTTTCAATCAACCGAAATAGTCCCAAGAGCTGGTATGATGAATACGGACAAAGAAGGAGTGTTCATAATGTATGGGTATCCAGCGATAATGGTATGAATTGGAGCAAGCAAGGGAATGTTGGTGGTCAGACACTTGAAGACTCCATACAGGGGCTTGATGCTACCGTGAACCGTATTTCCCAAGGTCCGTCCGGGAGGATTTACTTTGTTGCTGGAGGCGGAAACAGTGAGGATTACGGCTATTCAGAGGTCTGGATGAGCGACAACAATGGTGAAAGTTGGTTCAAGAGTATGGCGCCCATTGATGCACTGCAGACAGGATATGTAATTGCCGAGGCGGTTGTGATAGAAACAACCAAAAACACTCGATTCTACTTCAGAACGGACAAGGGGCAATTATGTTACTACGAATCTTATGACCGTGGTGAATCGTGGGATATGATTCCTCATCCTACGCCTTTTATTAGTTCCATGACCTGTTTCGGTATTGAGGCCGATCCGGCTGACCCGGATACCTTGTACATGGGGTGGGGATTTGATAACATCAACTTGTATGCAAGAGCACAATTCCCCAGAACCCGGTGGTCGGTTGCAAAAAGTACCGATGGCGGTGATACCTGGGAGATGCTTGGGACAGTACATGAAAACAATAGTGTTGAGGAAAACATGATGAATCTGAACCTGAATGTAGGACAGGACTACGTGTACCTGAATGCGTTTTCTTCCAATACGCACGGACAGATACAACCATGGACAAGCAGAATTGTTTCTTTCCCCAAGAATTCGCAGAGAACAACCCCTCGTTTTGAACAGCTTCACACCATGTATCCAACACAGATTGAAAATACCATTGTTCTTCCAAAAGAGCAGGAAAATCTTGCGATGACGGTACATCCTTCCTCTGGAAACGTAACCCTTCGTGGACAGCTGATTCACGGTGCTGCAAATGGAGAATATGTTGCAATGGATGTTGTTGCGGCGTTTATTGGTGCAACGCTGGAGATTTCAGAGTCCGGCAATGCGGTCTTAAAGATTGGTAAGGGTTCTGTTGAAATTCCTTCCAGAAATCTTAGAACAATCAATGGCAAAATGTTTGGTATGTTGTCTGTTGTTGCAGATAAGTTGGATATGTCAGTAACCGATGAGGATGGAACTATGCTTGTGAGCAGAAAAGCAGACTGGTCGGCTCGTCAGAGGAACGCGCTGCGTTATTCGACGGATTTATTTACACTCATTCCCTAACAGAAAAAGTCTTGAACGTTATCGTTCAAGACTTTTTTTCATAATAGAACGGGTTGGATTTGTGTTTCGTTTAATGCGGATATAATGGTTTCTGGAATTTTAGAAAAATCTGCAACCAGGGAGTTCGGCTTTTCTATACAGTCATCCTGACCAAAGGGTACAAGATAGAAGTGCTTTCTCGCAAGCAACGTACCAATGTTTTTCGCGTTTCCTGCCAACCCATCGTTAGTAGATACAGCAACAACAATAGGCCTGTTGTTTCGAAGATGGGACTTTGCAGCCAGTGTAACTGTTGTATCGGCAATTCCGTGGGCGAGCTTTGCAATTGTATTTCCCGTACATGGGGCAATGATCAAGAGATCCAGTAATTTCTTTGGGCCAATCGGTTCGGCTTCTTTTATCGTTATAATTGCTTTGTTTCCTGTAATTTCTTCAATTTGTTTGATATGTTCCATGGCTGTTCCAAATCGGGTATCCGTAGATGCAACATGTTCTGAAAAAATTGGGATTACCTGATGACCGGCATCGACAAAAGCTTTTATTTGAGGAACAACCTTGGAAAAAGTACAATAGGATCCGGTTAAAGCGAATCCAAACGTATAAGCTGAATTCATTATTACACCCCCAATTCGTCCAAAATATTTTGTATGGTGTCCTTAATGATTTTCCCTGCTGATTTTGGAGCAACTTTTCCCGGAAGAGAAAGTGCCCATATCACTTTCTTATGAAGAATTTTCGCGGTTTCAAAATCGATACCACCGGGAGTTGAGGCAAGATCTATCATGAGGGTTGCGTCGGGAATTGCGGATAGCATTCGGTAATCTAATATTGTTGTTGGAATGGTATTAAAAATTATATCAAATGTTCCGATGTGATGAATTAAATCTGCGAACGGAATTTTATGATATCCGTATGCGGAAATCCATGCCAGATCCCGTTGCTTCCGTGCTGAAACTGTAGTGTTAGCGCCAAGCGAGTGCAAAGCCTTTGCCAAAAGTTTACCAATACGTCCGTAACCTAGCACCAGACAGCGACTTCCATGAATGGTGGTAGATGTTTCTTTCATTGCAATTTCTAATGCACCCTCTACTGTTGGAATCGCATTCAGAATCAAGAGCTCTTCCCTTTCTCCGTAATCAATGAAATGAACATTGTATAATTTTGCTAGATTCTTTAATTGATTATCAGCTCGACCAGCAAGAAGAATCTGGGAGCTTTTCAGATGACGAAGAATTTGATTTATATTTATTTCTTGCTGTGATAAGGAGTTTTTAATGATTTCGTTACCGTTGCTATATGGGAAAGGGAGAATAATGATATCGCTCATGTCAAGGCATAATTCAAGATTCTCACAGGTCTGAATAGGCAGAGTAGATGAAAACTGCGCGTCTTCAATCCCAAATGTGAAAATCTTGTGTCCTTCCAGGGCGAAGTTTTGTATTACTTCTGTCTGTCTTGGATCACCACCAATAAAGGACAATGCTAAATGTTGGTTCATAATAACACCTCTGGTATAGTTTATGAAGACCTTGGGTTTTGGTGAGATGTTTTTATAAAAACTAGCATTGTAAATTGTTTATAAAATCTTAATAAATTTTATATAGCTTTTTCAATATGGATGTGTTATACTTGAAAGCAAGAAGTGATTTGAACTTTAAAGCTAAGAATAGATGAAAAACTATAATAATACAACGGAGTAATGTGTCATGGATCAACAACGAATGGATGCAAAAAAAATGTTTAAGGAACTTTCCTTTGGGAAAAAGATAGAGCATATTTGGTTTTATTATAAAAGATTGTTTCTTGTTATTTTTCTTGTTCTTCTTTTGGTTGGTTATGGGGTTTACGAAGTTGTGTCGAAACCCGATTATGACCTTGAGGGAACTTTTTATGCCTCTGCCTACATCAGCGAAGAGCAGATGAGCAAAATGGAGGAGTATTTTTCTCGTTTTGTAGAAGATCGAAATGGAGATGGGAAGAAGAATGTAAAACTTAGTTTGGTCAGTGAAGCGTCGATTGGTGGTGATGCGCAGAGTCAAATGATTGTTAATACAAGGTTTTCCTCTGAAATGGCCGCTGGAATCAACTCCTTTATCATTGTAGATGATTCGTATTTTGAACTGTTAGAGGAGGATATTTTTTCGGAAGCTATTGGTTCGCCACAGGAATTGACCGCGTTGTCCGAATTTCGGACCACCATGAATTTCCGTGAAGATTTAAACGTATATTGGGTTACTCGGGAGTTGTACAGCGAGGAAAAAGAAGACCCCAAAGCAATTCAGGTACATAATACTGCTGTAAGCACTGAAAAAAATATTTTTAGCCAAGGGAAATAATTGCATTTAATACAAATTAGGAGGTAGAAACATGATCAGACATATTGTGTTATGGAAATTAGCTGAGGAGGCAGATGGACGCTCCAAGGCAGAAAATATGAAAATCATGAAGGAACGATTAGAGAACTTGGTGGGTTTGATTCCTGAATTGATTTCGGCTGAAGTTGGATTAAACCTAAATGGAGAGGAATATGATGCGGCACTTACCTGCACATTCCAGACGATAGAGGATTTGAAAACCTATGATTCTCATCCCGAGCATAGGAAGGTAAGAGAGTTTATCACTAAAATTCGACTATCCAGAGTGGCTGTGGATTATGAATTCTAAAATCGGATTGAAGAACCTGACGCAACGAGTCAGGTTCTTTTCTTGTCCAAAAACTGGCACATAATTTTTTTAACGCCATATTATGTTAATAGTCATGATTACTTCAAAATTATGACAAAACAAAAAGAAAGGAAGGATTTCGATGCCTTTTCAACATGAAACACGACCGATATCCATGCCTATGGTTGGGTATGCTTATGTGCCGATACAGGTTGCAGAGATGAGAAATCTCTTTGACCCTGAGGAAGGATTATGTCAGGGAACCATTTTTCCTATCCTTGCAAAACCGTTGGGAGTATACGGCAAGCAGGTCAATGGTGAAAAATTTTTTACGGAGGTAAAGCAGTATGAACGATAGAAGTGCATTGCTCAAAAAAATACAAGCTTATGCCTTTGCAGCGTATGATTGGAATCTATATTTAGACACTCATCCTGGTGATAAAGATGCCATTACTATGTTTCATAAAATGGTAGACAAAGCTGAAGGACTTAAAGCAGAGTTTCAGTCGAAATATGGTCCTCTCACAGCGGCGGCATCTAAAAATGACGAACGATGGGATTGGATTGAAGATCCATGGCCATGGGAAAAATCTTAAAGGAGGGAAAAGGTTATGTGGAGTTATCAGAAAAAACTACAGTATCCGGTTAATATCAAAAACACCAATCCAAAACTTGCTCAATATATTGTAGCACAGTATGGTGGACCGAATGGAGAAATTGCGGCAAGTCTTCGTTATCTATCTCAAAGATTTTCCATGCCGAACGAGATGACAAAAGCGTTACTGACCGATATCGGCACAGAAGAACTTGCTCATCTTGAAATTGTGGGAAGCATTGTCAGACAGTTGGTAAAGAATGCAACCACAACTGAAATTGAGAATAGTCCTTTTGGCCAGTATTTCATGAATCATGGTAGAGGTGTTTATCCAGCTGATGCAACTGGAGTTCCTTTTAACGCGACGGCGATTGCAGTGTCTGGAGACCCTATCGCCGACTTGGTCGAAGATCTTGCGGCAGAGCAGAAAGCTAGAGCTGTTTACGACAACATTCTCCGTGTGTCCGACGATCCGGATGTCAATGATGTTATTAAATTTCTTCGGGCAAGAGAAGTAGTTCATTTTCAACGATTCGGTGAAGCGCTCGACCAGCTTCAAAACACCACGGATATGCATAAAGTGTGGTCAGGTATGGGCAAAAAAGATTAGTTTATATTTATTTCTCGCAAAAAACAGCATACGAAAACTCGTATGCTGTTTTTGATTATAAAAGGCTATCCATATTACTTTGTCAAAAAAGGAGGTAGTTTTGGTTATGTTGACATTTACTGTAAAACATGATAATATAATGACAAATTCTAGAGAAGGGGTTGGAGTAATGTATTGTAAGTCTTGCGGAAATCCAATTAACGATGATGCGTTGGTATGTTCTTTTTGTGGAACAGCAATTTCTGAAACAAATCATGAGGAACAGACAAAAACTGCTTTTGAGCAGGAAGGCATTGGAGATAATGTAATGAATGCCCATACTGAAGATAGCAATGAACCCGTTCCGGGTGTGCAGGAAGAATATCAACTAAATATGGAATCTGAGATTACGTTTATCTCTGAGGAAAATGCAAGCGTTTCGTGCGTTGTTGAACAAGGAAATGAAGAATCAAAGAAAAAAAGACCGTTTTATCTAAAAAAAGCAGTAATAATTCCTGTTGTTGTGATATTGGCAATTCTGCTTGCATTTCCCATCTATCCCTATGCGAAAAATGCAGTAATGAAGCTATTTTTGTCCTCCGAAAAGTATTTTGCATATGTTGTCAAAACCAATGCAGATGACGTAATTGATAATTTCTCTACGTCTCTTTCTACATCTAAGAAGTATATGGTTGAAGGTGGCGGAGGAGAAAGTGAATTTACTATGAAAAAGGGTGCAGGATTAGAAGAACTTCTTTCCGATCTTGATGTTGACGATGTCAGCGACGCTATTGAGTGGTTTGATTCTGTAGGTCTTTCTGTGTCTACAAACGCTAAGGATGATGTTTCTAAGGCAACTCTTGGTGCAAATCTAAATGGCGTTGAATTAGGCAACATTGATGTAATCACCGATCTGGGTGAAATGATGTTTTACATGTGTCTTCCTGACTATAATCCTAAGTACATTGGCGCAGACTTGGAAGAGGCAAGCTCATTTGACTTCAATAACTACGATTTCAGCGAAGATTCCGATGCTTCAGAAATTACGTTAGATGAATATGGAAATATGGTTGATGCTGAAGGAAATATCATTCTCGCATATGATGAATTTGATCATTCTTCAGACTATGACTATGATTATGAAGACTACGACAGCTATGATTACGAAGACTATGACTACACATATGATGACTACGACAGCTATGATTACGAAGAGTATGATGACTATGACAATGACTACTATTATGACAGTGGTTTTGGTAGTTACTATGACTTTGAGGCATATCAAGAGTCTATGGAAATCGTAAAAGATGTTATGAATGCGCTTCCAAATGAAGTAACTACACAGAAATTGCTCAAAAAATATCTCGAAACTGTAGTTGATAGTGTTGAATTTGTTGAGGAAGATAAAACTACCATTGAAGCAGATGGAATTTCGCAAAAAGTAACTAGACTGACAATTGATCTTGATGGAGAAGTGATTAAAAATGCATCCTTGGCTGTTTTAGAAGCCATAAAAGAGGATGAAGATATTGCTGAAATCGTTGAGTCGATTGCAAGTGCAGTTGATGCAGATGAAGACGATTTTTGGGATGGATTAGATTCTTTGCTTGAAGAAGTAGAAGATATGGATGAAGACGAATTTGATGTTGACGTTACCTTTGAACTTTTTGTCAACGGAAAAGGAGAAAGCGTTGGATTCACATTAGAAATTGATGATGCGACAATTGAGGCATATACTGCAGAAAAATGGAATAAATATGGTACGCTTTTAAAACTTAAGGCAGGATATGTTAAAGGGAGTATCGAAGGAAGCGGCAAGAAACACGGAAATAAATATTCCGGCTTATTTAAGTTGAAAGTGATGGGAAATGATATTGCTGATTTTGAGCTAAAAGATATTGATAACGAAAAGTTAAAGAAAGGAATTTTTTATGGTTCTGTTACGATTAAGTGTGCAGAAGATGTAGAAGATCTCCTAGAATATGCGGATATAGAAGATGAGTATGCCGACGTAATTTCCCGATTAGCAATCATTATTCGGTCTTCCAGCAAATCTGCAGAAGAAGGTGATTGCTCTATTTCCGTAGAATATCAAGAGGAACCCTGTGTTGATTTTGCATTGAAAGCAAAAACTGTTGATCAGAAAAAAATAGATATCCCCAAGGACTATTTAGATGCAATTGATGTTGATGAGGTTAAGGAATGGGTCGAAGAATTTGATGTTGAGATCTTGATAGATAGGCTGCGTGAGGCCGGTGTGCCTGATGATATCGTGGATTCGATGGAAGACAATTTGCTTTAAAAACTAAATAAACAAAGAAAACTGAGGGATTATAACTCTCAGTTTTCTTTAAAGGAATTAATTATGATAATAGAACAAATAAAGAAAAATTATAAAAAACAAGAGATTCTCAAAGGAATAACGTTTCGCGCAGATAAAGGACAGTGCATTGGGATTTTGGGGAATAATGGGAGCGGAAAGTCAACCTTGTTAAGTATTCTTGCTGGAATCCTGAAGGCGAATAGTGGAGCTTTTCTTTACGACGACTCAGACCTTTTAAAGGATAGTAAACGTAGGGCTGAGATTGTTGGATATGTTCCTCAAAGCGCTCCACTGCTCGAGGAGTTGACCGCATGGGATAATCTTAGCTTATGGTACACAACGTCCACTTTAAAACGCGAATTGGACCATGGCGTTTTAGCCATGCTGGGCATAGATGAATTTATGAAAGTACCCGTTTATAAAATGTCTGGAGGCATGAAAAAAAGATTGTCAATAGGCTGTGCCATTGCTCATAGTCCAAAAGTTTTATTGTTGGATGAACCCTCTGCGGCCCTGGATATTATTTGTAAAGCGAAGATATCTCGTTATTTACAAGAGTATAAGGCTGCTGGAAACATAATTGTATTAGCAACTCATGATTTACAGGAATTACAAATTTGCGATAAGTTGTTTATTTTAAAACATGGAGTTTTGACTCCATGTATCTATGATGGGGATATTCATAAATTGATAGGTATGTTATAAAATGGAAAAGAAATACTTTAAACTTCAACTCAAAAGCGTTTTTCGAACATATCCTGCTATTTTGTTTATCACAATAATTATTGTGGTTTGTATCGCGACGTCTTGCTTCCTTCTTTTATCTAAGAGGCATGAAAACGAAGAAAAGCAGAAGATTACTCTTGGTGTTGTTGGAAATCTAGAGAATGCATATTTGCAAATCGGGTTAAATGTATTGGAGAACATGGAAACCTCCGATTTTTTTGTTAGTATTTCCGAGATGGATAACGAAGAGGAAGCCATAGAATCGTTGAAAAAGAGAGAAATAAGCGGATATGTGCATGTTCCAAATCGATATGTAGAAAGAATGTTCTGGGGACGAAATATTCCGGCTCGTTATGTTACGCTGAATGCTCCGGAAGGGTTTGGTACGATTATTTCCACTGAGATTGCAGAAATGATTTCTGGTATAGTAGTGGAGTCCCAGAACGGAGTGTATAGTATGCAGAATCTTGCAGAGGATTACAACGCTTCAGGAATAAGTAAAAAAATAGACAATCTTATGTTGTTATATATTGATTCGATTTTGGAACGTAGAGAAATTTTTAATGTACAACAACTTGGCGTCGCAGATATGCTGTCCACGGGAGGATACTATGTTTGCGGTTTGCTCCTTGTTTTCATGCTATTTTGGGGAATATCCTGCAACCGCTTATTTTCTTCAAAAAACATTGAATTGGCAAAGAAACTTAACATATCTGGGGTGAGGGCGACAAAACAAATTTTATGCGAGTACCTTGCATTCTTTATAATCAGTATAATAACATTGATGCTTTTTGCAATTTTTTTTGGAATTATAATACAGTTTTTCGATACTGGTATTCCGGAGCTAAACGGAACGGGGATCAGCGATTGTATTTTCTATATTATTGCAATTACTCCCGTTCTTGTCATGATTACATTGATTCAAACTGCAATCTATGAAGTTGTCCGAAATCCTGTTACAGCAGTTGTAGTTCAATTTGTGTTTGCGGTGGTCTTGGGGTATTTATCCGGTTGTTTTTATCCAAATTATTTTTTCCCGGATATTGTTCAGAAAGTGGCTTCTGCTCTTCCTGTAGGAGCTGGGTTTTCTTATATGCGAAAAGCATTATCTGGTACTGCGTTGTTTCAAGACCTTTTTATTGTTATATTCTATTCGATTTTCTTTTTCTACTTTGCTGTCTATGTTAGAAAATGTCGAATTTTGGGTGATGTTAAATGATAAAAATACGGAAATATCTTGTGTGGTTTTATATGCTCAGTAAAAGGTTGCTCCGTCAGTGGAGTTTTTTGCTGCTTCTTTGTTTAATTCCAATGTGTACGTTTTTTATTCATATTGCAATGACGGAAGAAAGCGGTGTTGTTCATGTCTTGCTTTGTAACGAGGGCGAGGATTCAATGGCGGAGGAGATCATCACCTCGCTGATGAATGAAAAGAGCGTTCTTCGATTCTCTCAGTGCGAATCTGAGGAGAATGCGTATCAATTAATCAAAAAGCATAAAGCGGACGTTGCATGGATTTTCCCCAAGTTTTTTTTAGATAAGATGAATAGGTATACATCAGGAGAAGATAACGAGCCTTTTGTTAAAATCATTGAACGTGAGGAGTCTATGCAAAATACTATTGTGAGAGAAAAACTTTTCGGTGCCATTTATCGAGATTATTCAAGAGCAATTTACGAAAATTTTTCTTATTCGGAAATTGTAAACAAGGAGGATGTATCTCCAGAAAAAGTTAGAAGCTATTATGATTCTCTACAACGAAAGGGAACGATAATACAGATTGAACGTTTAAATGAAATGCAACAAAAGAAACAGACAGCGAACTATCTTACAGCGCCTATACGAGGAATTCTTTCATTACTGATTGTTCTATGTTCCCTTGCTGCTGCGATGTATTTTTTAAAAGAAAAAAATGATGGAAGGTTTGCTTGGCTTTCTCCTAAAAAACGGATTATACCAGCAATGGCATCTTGTTTTTCCGCAACACTACTCTCTGGCTCGGCGGTATTATGTGCTCTTTGTCTATCCGGAACATGGACAGGTTTTCTCCATGAATTGATTTCCATGATGTTATTTATGTTTGCTACAACTGGCTTTTGCATGACGCTATCTGTCTTTTTTCGCTCTCCAGGAAAGTTTGGATCGTTAATACCCGGACTAGTGATTATTATGCTTGTTTTGTCTCCCATCTTCTTTAATTTAAAGGTTTTGCCTGTTGCCAGATTTATGCTTCCAACACACTATTATCTGTATTCTGTGTATAACTCATCCTATTATACTTTTGAAATAATTTATTGCGTAGTGGTTTATGGAATTGGTTTTTTGGCGAATTATATTTTTTCTGAAAGAAATGATTGTCGTTTTACAATATAATTAAGATACCGTAGCGTTTTAAACATATATAATCTTTTTAAAAGCGGTCAAAAAATGTAAAAAATGGCACCTTATAATATTGCAATTCATCTGAAATTATGTTATATTAAATCATAAGAGTGTAGATAAAGAAACAAAGGAGCGTGCTTTGCATGGAAAAATTTAAAGGTATTTATAGTGCGATATTCTCAATCTATGATGAGAATATGAAGGTTAAAAAGGCAAGCGTTGAGAAGTTAATGAAATATAACTTGGATAACGGTATTCTTGGCTTTTATGTTGGTGGTGGAACAGGAGAGTGCATTGTTCTTCCTAACAAAGTGAGAAAAGAAATGTTGGAAACCGTTAAGGAAAATTCCGGTAAGGATGTTAAGATCATCGCACATGTTGGTGCCGGTCATTTTGAAGACACCATGGAGCTGGTAGAGCATAGTAATGCAGTTGGTGTTGATGCGATTTCTTCTCTGCCTCCTGCCTTGACTACCTATTATTCTCCTCAGGAAACGATTGAGTATTATAGAATTCTTGCCGAAAAGTCTAAGAGTCCTGTTCTCGCATATGTAAACCCGATTCTAAAGTGCGATGTTATGTGGTTTGCAGAAGAGATTATGAAAATTGATAACATTATTGGTATGAAAATGACCATTCCGGATTACTTCCTCTTCAGCAATTTGAGAGCAAAATTCGGTGAAGAGCTTAACCTGCTTAACGGTCCAGATGAAACTTTGATGGCAGGTCTTTCTTTCGGTGCTGATGGTGCGATTGGTTTAACATATAACATTATGCCTATGTATCCCACCAAGATTTACGATTGTTTCTTGAAGAAAGATTGGGATGGCGCAATCGAGACTCAGATGAAAATGAACCGCGTTATCGAAGCTATGCTTGGTGGAAATATGGCAAGATGGAAAGTTCCTATGGAGATGATGGGTATCGATATGGGATATACTATTGCGCCGGCACATCTTCCTACAAAAGAAGAAAGAGATGCTATTGAGAAAGCATTGGCTCAGACGGACTTTGGTAAGACCTATATGAATCTATAAATTTTAAAACCATGGAGGGTTTTCTCCATGGTTTTTTATTGTATAACCTCAACATAAACGTTTTTTGGTTGCATATGAATATCTTAGGGAAAATGTATATTTAGAAAGGATATTTGGTATGGAATTAAAACTCGGAGCAACCGTCAGTTATTTTTTGTGGTCTCTTTTGTTGGGGTGGATATTAGCGGTAATTTATGATTTCTTTCGCTCCTCCAGACGTATTTTTAAAACATCTGTTTTTAGTATAAACTTTCAAGATATTATTTTTTTCGTTTTGGTGGGAGGGAGTTTATTTGCTATTGCATATCTAAAAAACAATGGTAGACTTAGATTTCAGGGATTTTTAGGATTTATAGCTGGTTTTTTGGTTTACAGATTAATTTTTCGCGATTTTTTAGTTCAATTTTTAGTTTTAGTGTATGAGTTATTAGCAAAAATGTTAAGACAACTTTTAAATATTCTTCTTTTTCCTATAAAGATTTTATATAAAATTCTTGCAAAGCCCTTTTTGGTAGTTGGATGGTACTGCAGACAAGGAATTACTCGAACGGGGAGCATAACAAGAACTTTAGTTCGAAAGAGGAGAATGAAACAAAACATCTATAAAAAAGCAGCAATAAAATCGACTAAAATACGTTGAATCAAACTTAAATTTTTCGTTGACAAGGTGCAGGTTTTGGGATATAATTATTTAGAATAATTATATTTGAAAGGGCGTGGCAAGGTGCAGAACAAGAAAAGAATACAGGAAGTGAAAGAAAAGCATGAATTGACCACGCAAGAAAAGAAGAATACCAAAGTAAACCCTAGACGTTTTATTTCTGTTTTAGTTGCAGTTGCCTTTGTGCTTTACTTTTTATATACTATGATTTGGCAACAGATTGTTATTTCTAATAAAGGGAAAGAGATTGATGCATTGGAAGAAAGGATCTCGGCAGCAGAACAACAAAAAGAGAAACTGGAGCAAGAGTTGGAAAATCTAAATGATCCGGAATATCTCGAAAAATTAGCAAGGGAAAAACTTGGTTTGGTTCGTCCTAATGAACGGGTATTCGTTGATGCGAATCAAAGTGATGTTAATCATAGTAATTAATTTATATTTTTTGTTCGTAAGAGCAAAGGATAAATCATTATAATGAGGCGATGCCTCAAGAAAGGGTTTTGGAAAAGAATGCAGCAGTTTGAAGTAGGTTCGGTTGTAGAAGGGAAAGTTACCGGCATTGCCGCTTTTGGCGCTTTTGTGGAGCTGGAGGGAGGAAAGACAGGATTGGTTCATATTTCGGAAATTGCTTCGGAATATGTCAATGATATCAACCAGCATATCAAAGAAGAGCAAGTAGTTAAAGTTAAAATTATTGGTATGGAAAAAGGGAAGATTAGTCTTTCAATTAAGCAAGCGGAGTCAAATGGAGATGCTGCAAAGAAGGAACGCAGAACCCCTCGGTCCAGGCGCCAGGAAAGACATCCCAGACAAGAAAATGGTCCCAAGCAACCACCGGAAGAATTTGAGTTTGCAACAAAACGGAAAGAAGAAATGTCTTTTGATGATATGCTGCAAAAATTTAAGCAGGATAGTGATGAAAAATTTCAGGATCTAAAGCGTAGTAACGAGGGAAAGCGTAGCGGAGGATATAAGAGAGCGTACTAAGTTTTAATAAGCATGGGAAAGGAATGAGTAACCATGACCGGGGCTTTCATTGTATGGCTGCTTGCGGCGGTAGTTTTTGGTGTCATTGAGGGAGTAACTGTTTCTTTGGTATCTGTATGGATGGCTGTGGCTGCTGTTTGTGCAGCGATTGTGGCTGCAGTCGGCGGGAGTATTCTTTTACAAATTATTGTTTTCTTGCTTGTTTCTATGGTATTGTTGCTGATCACGATACCGCTCTCCAAACGGTTTCATGAAAAAAAGATTGTTAAGACAAATGCCGATCGATTACTTGGGGCTGAAGCCGTTGTGATTGAGAAAATTGACCCTATTGAGAACAAAGGGAAAATTAAAGTGCTAGGACAGATCTGGTCTGCTGTCGATGTCCATCAAGGTATTTTGGAAATTGGTGAAAAAGTTGTTGTACAATCCATTGAAGGTGCACATGCTATTGTAGAAAAAATTTAATGATAATTAGAAAGGGAAAGTAGTATGGAATTTTTAATTGGTTTCTTAGTTGTATTGATTATTTTGGTTCTGTCTTCAATTAAAATTGTTCCACAAGCAAATTCTTATGTTATTGAGCGTCTTGGTGCGTATCATGCTACATGGGGTGTTGGGTTGCACTTCAAGCTTCCTATGATTGAGCGTGTGGCAAAGCGGGTTAGCCTGAAAGAGCAGGTTGTGGATTTTCCCCCTCAGCCTGTGATTACGAAGGATAATGTAACCATGCAGATTGATACCGTGGTATATTTTCAGATTACTGACCCGAAGTTGTTTACCTACGGCGTTGATATGCCGATGTCTGCAATCGAAAATTTAACTGCAACCACTTTGCGGAATATTATTGGTGATATGGAGTTGGACGAAAGTTTGACATCCCGTGATGTTATCAATACCCAGATGCGTTCTATTTTGGATGAAGCAACTGACCCGTGGGGAATCAAAGTTAATCGTGTTGAATTGAAAAATATTATTCCACCCTCCGGAATCCGTGAAGCAATGGAAAAACAGATGAAAGCAGAACGGGAACGCCGTGAGGCTATTTTGCGAGCTGAAGGCGAAAAGAAGTCTGCGGTTCTTGTTGCAGAAGGTGAGAAGGAATCCCGGATTCTCCAGGCAGAAGCAGAAAAGCAATCCCAAATCTTAAAGGCAGAAGCGGAAAAAGAGGCGGCAATTCGTATTGCAGAAGGTGAAGCTCAAGCAATTCTTGAGGTGCAAAAAGCAACGGCGGAAGGTTTGCGGATGCTCAATGAAGCCAATCCTACTGAAAAAGTCGTAGCGATTAAAAGTCTGGAAGCTTTTGGAAAAGCAGCGGACGGCAAAGCAACCAAAATTATTATTCCTTCGGAGATTCAAGGGCTTGCCGGTTTGGTAACGAGCATCAAGGAGCTCTCGAGTGATTCTACGGAAAACTAATATGTATTGTAAGTCGGGAGGGATATTCCCTCCTGACTTTTGTAAAGTATTTTAACAACCAGAAAAAAGGGTTAGGAGGATTTTTAGTATGTCAGGACATTCCAAATGGGCAACCATCAAACGGAAGAAAGGTGCAATTGATGCCAAGCGTGGTAAAATTTTTACCAAAATAGGCAGAGAGCTTATGGTTGCAGTCAAAGAAGGAGGACCGGATCCGGACTCCAATTCCAAACTGCGTGATGTCATCGCGAAAGCTAAGGCAAATAATATGCCCAATGATAACATTACCAGAAGCATTAAAAAGGCATCTGGAGAAGGAAGCACTAGCGAATATTTTGAAATGGTATATGAGGGATATGGTCCGAGTGGAATTGCTGTTATTGTTGAAACTTTAACAGATAATAAAAATAGAACTGCTGGTGATTTGCGTCATTATTTTGATAAAAATGGCGGTAATCTTGGTCAAAATGGTTGTGTAAGTTTTATGTTTGACCGTAAAGGTTTGATTGTGATCGAAAAAACCGATGGCATTGACGAAGATACCGTAATGATGGATGCTTTAGAGGCGGGTGCAGATGACTTTAATGTTGAGGAGGAATGCTACGAGGTTTTAACAGCTGTTGAGAACTTCAGTAGTGTTCGTGAGACGTTAGAAAATGCAGGATATCAGTTTATGCAAGCCGAAATTAACTATATTCCTCAAACAACCACTGTGCTTGATGATCCTGATGCAGTAACCAAAATGGAAAAATTGATTGATATGTTAGAAGAAAATGATGATGTTCAAAATGTTTATCATACCTGGGAGATGCCTGACGAAGAGTAGGGAGGACGTTTCTAACGTCCTTTCTTTGATAAATGTTTTGGAGGAGGGGAAGCATGCCTACATTTGTTCATACAGGAGATATTCATCTTGATACTCCCTTTTCGGCTCATTTTAATAAGCAACAGATGCAGATTCGCCGTCGTGAAATTTTGCAAACCTTCCGTAGCATTGTTTTAACTGCAAAAAATAAGGATTTTTTATTTATTAGCGGAGATTTATTTGATGGGCAGTTTGTTTCTACAGAAACGATTAGTTTTGTAAAACGGTGCTTTTCAGAGATTCCGGAAACGGATGTGTTTATTTCTGCAGGTAACCACGATCCGCTTCTTTCCCGCTCTGCATATGAAAGCAATGATTGGGGAGCAAACGTACATATTTTTAGTACAGAGTGGGAATATTTCGATTTTCCTGAAAAGAAAACCCGGATTCATGGAAGAAGTTTTGGTTCTGTTCATGCAGAAGAAACACTGTTTGATTCTATTAAGGTAGCTCCAGATTGGTGCAACATTATGGTTCTTCATGGAGATTTGGTTGCAAATGGAGGAAAAAGCAGTTACAACCCAATAGAAAAAGAAGCTATTGCAAAAAGTTGCATGGATTATGTGGCTCTTGGACACATTCATCAACGAAGTGAATTAGCCCGTGTAGATGGAGTTTACTATGCCTACTGCGGAATTCCGGAGGGGCGCGGTTTTGATGAAGAAGGGGAAAAAGGGTATTACATAGGAGAGGTCAACCATGGAAATGTGGAACTTTCCTGGATGCCGTCTTCCAGTCGCAGATTTTGGCATGTTCACTGCGATATAACAGAAGCAATAGATATATTTTCTGTTCAGGAAATGATTACAAATTCTATGAAACAAACTGGTAGGGTAGAAGACTGTTACAAGATTATTTTGGAAGGGACTGCTAGGCGGGGCATGATAGATTGTGATTTCCTAAAAACTACCCTCAAAGATCAAGGATTCTATCTGGATTTTGTGGATAGGACTAAACCGGAGGTTCCCCTGGAAGAAACTGCCCGAGAAAATAGCTTGCGAGGAAATTTTGTCGCCGCAATGATGGAGAAAATTCAAGCAATGCCAGAGGAGGAAAAAGAGATTGGATATCTGGCGTTAGAGCTTGGTTTATCTGCCATGGAAGGGGGGCAGAAACCATGATTCGACTTAGCAAAGCAATTCTGATTCGATTTGGGAAATTTTGTGATTATACCTTGCATTTTTCTGACGGATTTCAAGTAATTTTTGGTGAAAACGAAGCGGGAAAATCGACAATTCAACTATTCCTCAAGGTGATGTTTTATGGTATCAACGGAGGAAAAAAAGACCGTAAAGGGATGAAAATCCGAGAAAGAATTATCCCGTGGGAAGAAAAGAGCGCAGAGGGTATTCTTCAAATAGAGGTTGATGGACGTTTTGTTGAGATTAGAAGAAAATTTGGGAAAACATCTTCCGGAGATAAAACAGAAGTCGTAGATTTTAACACTGGTGAACCAATTTCCAATATTGATATTCGTGAAGTTGGAGAACAGTTTTTGGGAATCCCGGAGTCAATTTTTGAAAAAACGCTCTGGTTACAGCAATCTGGCGCAGCTTTTTCTGGAACAGACGAAGAACTCGGCAAGCGATTAATGAACCTTATGGAAACCGGAGCAGAAGAGATTTCTGCCGCTGGTGTTCTAAAGGAATTGGAAAATGAAAAACGAATGGTCAAAGCAAAAGACAAACGTAGCGTTCCGGGTGAACTTGACCGGTTATGGAGTTTGCGTGAAGAAAAAATTCAGGAAAGGTATCGTCTTCTTTCTGAGCGTAATCAACGGGAAGCCGAAGAAAATGTTTTAAAACACGAATCTCAAAAATTAGAGAAATTTAAAGAAGAAGAGGTTCGTTTACAGGAACTGCTTGAAAAAAAACAAGAGATTCTTGTTTTGGAGTCCCTTCGAAAAAAATGGAGTGAAGCAGAAAAGTTTGCAGCTTTGGCAAAACAGGTGGAAGAACGAGAGGAATATCAGCGGTTTCTTCATCTTGAAGAAAATGTTGTGCAAAATGCGGAAAATCTTGAAAAACAACGAGAAATGCTTGACCAATCATGCTCGATAGAGTATGATATAACAAAAGAAGAGGAAATGGTTCTTAAGGAAAACAGAACTAAAAAAGTGTTTTCTTTTCTTTTAATGACTGCTGTTGTATGTGTTGTTCTTGCTATTGTTTTTGCAGTACTCAAGATTTCGTTCCGGGGCTTTTGGACCTCGCTTTTAGGTTGCATAGGTATTGTTGTAGCAATTATAAGTTTTCTAAAAATACAACAAGCAAAAGCGTTCGCAAGGGAAGCAGTTGAACGAAGAAAAGGTCATTTGGTTCATAAAAAAAGAATCGAGGAAGAATTTGAGAAAGTTCAGACTGAATATGTTCGGATTTTGTCTCAGTTTGGATGCAAGAACGTTGCAGAGCTTCGCGAGGGTTTTTTACTTTGCAAACAAGCAAAATTAGAATTAGAGGGTTACAAAAGAACTTACGAATCTATTATGGATGGTGAGGATGCTTCAACACTTTTTGAAAAAATTCGAGAGATTGATCTCACCCTTGTAAAACACGAAGATATTCTTGCTCAAGACATTGAAATGGAGTTGAAAAAGGTCCGGCAAGCACAAATTGATTGTGTAGCAAGACTTAAGGAAACTGAAAGTAAGCTTAGTTATGTATTTCGAGGCGGAACAAATCCTGCAGATGTTGAGACAGAAATTTTGCAGATTAACCAGAAAATCAACGAGTTTGAAAAGCGTCAGAAGGCATTAGACCTTGCGATTGAGGTGTTCGGGCAGGTTGCGGAGAAACGCAAGTCTGATTTTACACCAAAGGTAAACGAAAGAGTTAATAGATTTTTGGGCATACTTACAGAGGGAAAGTATCAAGATGTTCGTGTTTCGGAGGAATATCAATTACGACTAATTCCTGATAAAGGCCATTTATATCAGGCTGAATTTTTTAGTGAAGGAACTTATGATCAAATTTATTTTGCTCTGCGTCTTTCGCTAGCCAGTCTTCTCGGAGACGGAACAGAGCCTCTGTTCCTTGACGATTTTTTAATGTCTTATGATGATAAAAGAGCGGACATGGCAATGCAACTGTTGATGCAATTGGCAGAAACGCATCAAATTTTGTTCTTCAGTTGTCATGGAAGAGATGTGGATAATGCGAAAAAGCGAAATGTTATAATCCGGTATTTAGAGGAGGAAAGAAACGATGGCTGCTGAAATTAAAAATGATAGAGGTATGATTCAGATCTCCAATACTGTTATTGCAAAATTGGCGGGCTATGCTGCTACTCAGTGTTATGGCGTTGTCGGTATGGCAACTCGGAGTAGTAAAGATGGGATTGCACGTCTTTTGAAAAAAGAAAGTATGGATCGTGGAATCAAGGTAAAGGTCAATGACAATGTTGTTGATATTTCTTTGTATGTTATTTTAGAATACGGTGTAAATATTGGTACCGTTGGTGGAATTGTTAAGGAAAGTGTAAAATATCAAATTGAAGAAATGACAGGGCTCGAAGTTGGTTGTGTAACAGTGAATGTCGAGAGCATCCGTGTTCACTAATTTGTAATCGACAGAAGGACTTCGAGTAGGAGGAGATATTGTGGAAGTATTGAGCAACAAAATGATACGACAGATGATTGAATCAGCATCCAATCATCTGCAGAATAACCGGAAACCCATCAATGATTTAAATGTGTTTCCGGTTCCAGACGGAGACACTGGCACCAATATGGGGATGACTTTTGGTGCTGCGGCAGCAGAGACTCTTCTTTGTCCAGAAGATGCCGGTGCTGACCAGCTTCTAGAAACCCTTGCGAAATCTTCGCTGCGTAATGCACGAGGAAATTCTGGTGTTATTCTTTCTCAAATTCTTCGTGGTATTGCCACCGCCGTGCAAGGGAATAGCGAACTTGGTGTTGAAGAAATTAAACTTGCAGCAATGATGAGTCGAGATACAGCGTATCGGGCAGTTATGAAGCCTACCGAGGGTACCATTCTCACTGTAGTAAGGGAAATTGCTGAGTTTGCAGAAAAAGCTGCTAGCAAGCATAAAAAGCCCATTAAGTTTCTGCAGTCATTATTAAAAGCAGGTAAAGAGAGCCTTGATAGAACGCCAGAAATTCTCCCTGTACTGAAAGAAGCGGGCGTTGTGGATGCTGGCGGTATGGGTATTATCACAATTCTTGAGGGTGCTGTACTTGCTTTGGAAGGAAAAGCAGTTGCTTTAACGGAAGAAACTGCAAAAACAGTTGCTGTATCTTCAAAAGCAACAACCAAGGTGAATGAGGATATAAAATTCCTTTATTGCACAGAGTTCTTGATTCAAAAAACAAAAGATCGTCAAGCAACGCAGTTTAGAGCTGCAATTCAATCGAAAGGCGATTGTATGCTGGTTATTGAGGATGAGGAGATCGTTAAAGTTCACATCCATACTAATCACCCTGGTTTTGTTATTGAGCAAGCATTAAAACTGGGGGAACTTACCAATTTGAAAATTGATAATATGAAATATCAACATGAAGAAAACATTCGCTCAGAAGAGGATTCTGTTGTTGAACGGAAGAAGTATGGCGTTGTTGCTGTTTCTGCAGGCGATGGACTTACTGAGGTGTTTAAGAGTATTGGTGTTGACGATGTAGTAGAGGGCGGACAAACTATGAATCCCAGTACCCAGGATCTGTTGGATGCGGTCCAGAAGGTTCCGGCAGAGGTTGTATTTATTCTTCCAAACAACAAGAATATCATTCTTGCTGCAGAACAGGTTAACGCCTTGACAGAACAGGAAGTTCGTGTTATCCCAACCAAGAATATCCCCCAGGGAATTTCTGCAATGCTTGCATTTCAGGAAGAAGTAGGTGTGGATGAGAATGCTACCGCTATGGAAGAAATGGCGGGAATGGTTCAGTGTGGCCAAATTACCTTCGCAGCAAGAAATTCTACAGTGGATGGTTTAAAAATTAAGAAAAATGATATTATGGGTATGGTTGGAAGTTCCATTGCATGTTTGGGCAAGGATGTCAATCAAGTAGCTGAAGAGCTTGTGCATTCCATGATTCATGATGAAAGTGGTATGATTACTGTCTATTATGGTGCGGATGTAAAGAAAGAGCAGGCAGAAGCTTTAGAAAGTAGTTTAGCTAAGAACTACGAATACCTTGATGTCTCTCTTGTTTACGGAGGGCAACCGGTTTATTATTATATGATTGCGGTGGAGTAACCATGAAGCTAAATGATAATATCCGATATTTAAAAGGAATTGGAGAAAAACGCGCCGAGCTATTTCATAAGCTTGGCGTGTTTACTATCCGGGATTTACTTTACCACCTGCCACGCGGATATGAAGACAGAACCGATATCTGTCCGATTGCTGATTTACAGGAGGGGGAAAGTGTTTGTGTTCGGGTCTCCCCTGCTGGTGGAGTCCGTTCTTTTCGTGCCAGAAACGGGGCAAGGGTTACACAGGTTCATATGTCGGATGGTACAGGATTGATTGCAGTAACCTGGTTTAATGCTCCTTATATAGAAAAATTGCTTCGTAGCACAGAGGAATTTATCCTATTTGGAAAGATAGAAATGAAAGGACGTTTCCCTGCGATGATTAATCCTGTTATAGAAAAAGGAGAAACCGCAGGAAATACGACAGGAAAAATAATGCCGATTTATCCTTGTACGTCCGGATTGACACAACGCAATATTCGGGATGGTGTCCGCTCGGCATTATCCATGATCGCTGAGGATGAGATTCCGGATATCATTCCGGAAAAAATCAGAAAAACTTACTCTTTGATACCAATTTCCGAAGCGATAAAGGAAATTCATCAACCAGAAAATTTTTCAAGTTTCGAAGAAGCAAGACGACGGCTCGCTTTTGAAGAATTTTTCATCTTGCAGATTGGAATTGGTATGGCGAAGGTTCAGCGAAAAACGGGAAATGCACCGGCATTTTCAAATGTAAAATGTATTGCAGATTTTGCAAAATCGCTATCCTTTGAATTAACCGATGCTCAAAAAAAGGTTATTAACGAAATCTGTATTGATGTTCGAAAAGATACCCCAATGAATCGCTTAGTACAAGGGGATGTAGGTTCTGGTAAAACAATTGTTGCGGCTGCGGCAATGTTTTCGGCGGTTTGTTCTGGCTATCAAGCTGTTATGATGGCACCTACAGAAATTCTTGCAAAACAGCATTTTCAAAATCTTTCTCGTCTATTTAAGCCGTGGAACATTGAAGTCGCTTTTTTAAGTGGCGGACAAAAAGTTACGGAGAGAAAGGAAAATCTTCAAAAAATTGCTGATGGTACAGCGGGAATTATTGTTGGAACCCATGCGTTGCTCACAGAGCGTGTAGAGTTTTTTAAATTGGGATTGGCAATCACAGATGAACAACATCGTTTTGGCGTTCGGCAGAGAACTGCACTTTCTGAGAAAAGTGATAGAATTCATACACTGGTTATGACGGCTACACCAATTCCGCGGACTCTTTCTTTGATTCTTTACGGTGATTTGGACATTTCCATTATTGATGAACTTCCTGCAGGTAGAAAAAAGATTGAGACAAAATGGATGCCTGAAAGTGCACGAGATCAGGTTGATCGGTTTGTTTTGAAGCAAATGGATGCAGGAAGACAGGCCTATTTTGTCTGTCCCTTAGTAGAAGAATCCGAATTCATAGAAGCAACTGCTGTTGA
Source organism: Ructibacterium sp. (assembly GCA_045540375.1). GTDB lineage: Bacteria > Bacillota > Clostridia > Monoglobales > Monoglobaceae > Ructibacterium. The sequence continues at coordinate 43,691 of JAZQHD010000109.1, forward strand.
AGAATATATAGAAAAGCTTAAAAAAGGGGCTTATCGTGGCAGAAATATTATTGCAATGCACGGACGCATGAAAGCGGCAGAAAAAGATGAAATTATGTCAAGATTTGCAAGGGGAGAAATTGAAGCTTTAGTATCAACAACAGTCATTGAGGTGGGGGTTGACGTTCCTAATGCCAATATCATGATTATTGAGAATGCGGAACGCTTTGGCTTATCACAATTGCATCAGCTGCGTGGCAGAGTTGGAAGAGGAGAGTTGCAATCTTATTGCATTTTATTCTGTGGCGGTGGTTTGGTAGCAAAGAAAAGAATGCAGGTTCTTTGCGAAACCGATGATGGGTTTAAAATCGCAGAACGAGATTTGGAACTTCGTGGTCCGGGTGAGTTTTTGGGTACCAAACAGCATGGTCTTCCTCAAATGCGGGTAGGGGATATCATGTCAGATATGGAATTATTAAAAGATGCTCATAAGGCGGCTGAGTCGATTTTAAAAAAATATCCTGGATTGCAAGACGAAAGTGTTAAGCTTCTTGCTACAGAAGTCCAACAAACATTTCAAAAATTCAATGGCGTGCTAAATTAAAAAAAGTCGATTGCTTGCAATCGACTTTTTTAATCACTAATGGTAATTAAACGGGAGAGTAAAGAGTTCACTTTAGCTCTTTCGGTGTCGTTCAAATTTCTGGAACGCAAATCACGAAGAACCATTCGAGCGTCGTCGTATAAACCTTCATCAATCAAAGCCTCAGCATCCCGAAGCATATTTGCAATTTCTTGGCTCACAACCTCTGGATCATCTCGTTTGTCTTCTGTTGAATCTTCGGTTGAATTAAGATCATCCGTGGTTTCTGTGGAAACATCCTGGTTGGGAAGAGGCCGAGTCGTAGAAATAGGGGAATCATCTCGTCCGCATGCCATCAAGCATAGGGAAAGAAAACATACAATCAAAAATAGTAAAAGTTTTTTCATAAAACTATTCTCTTCTTTCATTGTGATTTTGAAACACTAAACCAATCATTGGCATCTTGCATAGAATGTAAATACATTATATGCCAATTTTTCTTAAAAATCAAGATGAAATATTTATCAGTTTCCCCTTTACTATCACAAAAAATTGTGGTAGAATAAGAAAGCAAGGTGTCAAAGATACCTTTTTCTTGGTAAAAGAGATGAAAGGGAGTCAGAAATGGGACTTATTTCGTTAATAAAACAAGAGGTAAATATTGTATTTGAACGGGATCCTGCGGCCCATTCTAAATCCCAGGTCTTTTTTCTGTATCCTGGTGTTCGGGCTTTGATTAATTACCGAATTGCTCATTGGCTTGATGAGAAAGGTCATAAGTTTTTAGCGGATTGGATTTCTAAGAGAACTAGGCGGAAAACCGGAATAGAAATTCATCCATCTGCAAAAATTGGCAAAGGTGTTTTTATCGACCATGGAATGGGCGTTGTTATTGGTGAAACGGCGGAGGTTGGCGATTACTGTACCATTTATCAAGGCGTTACTTTGGGGGGTACAGGAAAGGATAAAGGAAAAAGACATCCAACTATTGGAAATAATGTTACCATCGGAAGCGGTGCAAAAATTTTAGGGCCATTCACAGTTGGAGATAATTGTAAGATTGCTGCTAATGCAGTTGTTTTAAACGAAATCCCTCCCAATAGTACCTGTGTTGGTGTTCCGGCACATATTGTGAAGCGGGACAATAAGCGTGTTGCTCCAGCAACAGAGACGCGCCCTGTTGCCGATTTGGATCAGATTCATATTCCAGATCCGGTTTCCATGGAACTTTGCAGTCTGCGTGTTGAGATGGAACGTATGAAGAAAAGATTGGAGGAATCAAATCATGACGGAAAGTAAATTATATTTATATAATACATTAACTAGAAAAAAGGATGAATTTATATCCATAGAGCCGGGTAAGGTCAAAATGTATTCTTGTGGGCCTACAGTTTATAACTATTTCCATATTGGTAATGCACGTCCTTTTATTATCTTTGATACCCTTCGGCGATATCTTGAGTATAAGGGTTATGAAGTTCAATTTGTACAGAACTTTACCGATGTGGATGATAAGATGATTAACAAAGCCAACGAACTTGGAATTACTGTAAAAGAATTAGCGGATCAGTATATTGCTGAATATTTTACAGATGCAAAGGGACTTGGAATTAAAGAGGCAACGGTCCATCCTCGTGCAACAGAGAATATTGATTCTATCATTACTTTGATTTCTGAGTTGATAGAGAGAGGGTATGCATATAATGTAGACGGGGATGTATATTACAGCACCAAAAAGTTTGAAGAATATGGAAAGCTTTCTCATCAACCCTTGGAAGATCTAGAGAGCGGTGCTCGCATTAACATTAATGAAGACAAGGAAGATCCCATGGATTTTGCCCTTTGGAAAAAACAAAAGCCTGGCGAACCTGCGTGGGAAAGTCCCTGGGGTATGGGAAGACCAGGTTGGCATATTGAGTGCAGTGCGATGGCAAATACCTATCTTGGAAAAACGATTGATATTCACAGCGGCGGTCAAGATTTGATTTTTCCTCACCATGAAAATGAGATTGCTCAGAGCGAGGCTGCAAATTGTTGTCAATTTGCTAACTACTGGGTTCATAATGGATACATTAATGTAGATAACAGAAAGATGTCCAAATCTCTCGGTAATTTCTTTACGGTTCGTGATGTTGCTAAGGAGTTTGATTATGCAGTAATTCGCTTCTTTATGCTTTCTGCTCACTATCGTAGTCCTATCAATTTTAGTAAGGATTTAATGGATGCAGCAAAGTCTGGATTAGAGCGTATCAATACCTGTCTTTCCTCGATGGAATTCTTTAAAAAAGCGGCTATAGAACGGGAACTTACTCAAGATGAAGTGAACTTTGTAAAGGATATTGACGGGTATCAAGAAAAATTCATTAAGGTGATGGATGATGATTTAAATACTGCTGACGCAATCTCTACGATTTTTGAGCTTGTTGCAGCGGTAAATAAAACGATTATCGCAGAGAGTAATACTGCAGCATCCGTCATTGAGAAAGCAATTTCTATGATTCGAGAACTAGGTAGCGTTCTTGGAATATTCCTGAAAAAAGAAGAGGAAGCATTGCCTATTGAAGTTCAGGAAATGCTGGACAAACGTGCAGAAGCAAGAAGTAAGAAGGATTGGGCAACTTCCGATGCACTTCGGGATGCACTACAAGAGTTAGGGTATGCAGTCAAGGATACTCCGCAGGGACAACAGTTGACTAAGTTGTAAAGAGGATAGAGATGATAGAAAAGATTCAAAAAAGCTTTGAAGGCGAATTTCTGCCTATCAATCAGTATAGCGCCCTTTCCCTTGCATATTTAGGTGATTGCATCTATGAAATTTACGTTCGAAGCTTTTTGCTTAGCAAAACAGATCAAAAAGTGAATGAATTGCATAAAAAAGCAACCAAATTTGTCTGTGCTGGTGCTCAGGCGGAATTTTATTATCGCATTGAGGGTATGCTAACAGAAGAGGAGATTGCGGTTTTTCACCGAGGTCGTAACACCAAATCTCACCCGCCTAAAAATGCGCAGGTCTCTGATTATAGAATTGCCACGGGTGTGGAAACATTAATAGGATATCTTTACTTACAAAATAAAGGGGAACGCATCTCTGAATTAATGGAAAAGCTCTTTTTGTAAACTGGATTTCGTACATACTACAAAGGATGTGGCGTTATGTACGAAAAATACAAAAAAGGCCTTTATACGGTTATTGGAGCAGTTTCTATGGGAGCTTTTCTAGAATTTTTTTTGGTTCCATTGCACATCGTAGCTGGCGGTGTTGGGGGGGTTGCAACCCTCGTGAATCATTTAACTGGTCTAGGTGTAGGTGTTTTAATTTTACTAATTAATATTCCCATTTTTCTTTTAGGAGCTTTTAACTTCAATAAAAAGTTTTTGGGGTATTCTTTGCTTGGGACGATTACCCTCTCTTTGTCAACGCAGTTTTTTTCTCGTTTTCCGCCCCTAACCGGTGATCCGCTTTTGGCATCAGTATTTGGTGGTGCCGGAATAGGAATTAGTCTTGGCTTGGTGATTTCTGTAAATGGCACTACTGGTGGAACCGATATTCTTGCTTTGGTAATGAAGAAGTGGTTTCCACGGTTTTCTGTGGGACAATTTTTTCTCCTTATTGATGGAATAGTGATTTTGGCTGCAGGGATAGTTTTTGGGGAATGGGAATCGGCTCTTTACTCCGCATTGACATTGTTTGCTTGTAGTAAGGTACTGGATGCTGTTCTAGCTGGCGTAGATTATGGGCAGATGGTTTATGTTATGTCTGAGCATGCAGAACTTATTTCCAAGAAAATTTATCAGGAAATGAAGCGTGGAGTTACCGGATTAAATTCCCTTTCCATGTATCATGGAAAATCAAAGATTGTTTTGCTCTGTGTTATTCGTAAAGTTGAATTACCAAAGTTAAAAAAACTTGTTCATAATCTGGATAGCGAGGCTTTTATGATTGTTTCAGATGCAAGAGAAGTTTTGGGGAAAGGTTTTAAATCAATTTCGTTTTAAAATAACATTTATATATAAGTTGAGGAGGTATCACGACATGAATATTGAACAGAAGAATCAGTTGAAAATTCATGCAACTCATGTGCGGAAGATGGCTTTAGAAGCAGTTTATTCCGCAGGAGCAGGTCATCCGGGCGGTTCTTTATCCGCTGCGGATATGCTTACATATTTATACATGAAAGAAATGAGAGTAAATCCTAAGGACGCGCAAAACGGTGATAGAGACAGATTTGTGCTTTCTAAAGGTCATTGTTCTCCTGCTCTTTATGGTGTGCTTGCTGAGGCAGGATTTCTTCCCAAGGAAGATATCAAAACTTTCCGCAGGGCGGATAGTTATCTTCAGGGACACCCTGACATGAAGGGCGTCAATGGTGTCGATATGTCCACTGGATCTTTGGGCCAAGGAATTAGTGCTGCAAATGGCATGGCTTTAGCCGGAAAAATGGATCATAAGGACTATCGAGTTTATACAATCTTAGGCGATGGAGAAATCGAAGAAGGTCAAGTCTGGGAGGCTGCTATGTTTGCGGCACACTACCAATTGGACAACCTGACGGCGTTTCTTGATTTTAACGGATTGCAGATTGATGGTGATATCACTCAGGTAATGAATCCAACCCCCATTGACCAAAAATTTGAGGCGTTTGGCTGGCATGTGATTACAATTGATGCACATGATTTTGATCAAATTGAAGCAGCAGTGGAAGAAGCTAAAAATGTTAAGGGAAAACCTACTTTGATTCTAGCAAACAGTATCAAGGGGAAGGGAGTATCCTTCATGGAAAATCAGGCTGGCTGGCACGGTGCAGCACCAAATCAGGAACAGTACGAACAAGCAATTTCTGAGTTGGATGCCTATTTAGCAGAATTGGAGGTGCGGTAGTATGATATATCAACTTGGCGATAAAATTGCCACCAGAGAAGCATACGGGAATGCTTTGGCAGAGTTTGGTGCTGATGAAAAAATTATTGTCCTTGATGCCGACCTTTCCAAATCTACTAAAACAGATACCTTCAAGAAAAGCTATCCGGAACGATTTATTAATTGTGGTATTGCAGAAGGAAATATGATGGCAACTGCAGCCGGGCTTGCCTCCTGTGGAAAGATTGTGTTTGCAAGCTCTTTTGCGATGTTTGCCGCGGGTAGAGCTTTCGAGCAAATTAGGAACTCGATTGGCTATCCCCACTTAAATGTTAAAATTGGTGCAACTCATGCGGGGATTTCAGTTGGCGAAGATGGTGCGACCCATCAATGTCTTGAGGATATTGGCATTATGCGTACTATTCCCGGCATGATTATCTTAAACCCTGCTGATGCTACAGAATCTCGGTTGGCAGTGAAAGCAGCTATTGAACACAAGGGTCCGGTTTATCTTCGCTTTGGTCGACTTGCAGTTCCTACAATTTTTGACGACTCCTATCAGTTTGAAATTGGTAAGGGTGTTGAACTGGAAAATGGAACAGACGTAACGTTGATTGGATCGGGATTAATGGTTCCGGCAACCCTAGAAGCAAAAAAGATTCTTGCAGAACAAGGAATTTCCGCACGGGTCATTAATATGGCGTCTATTAAGCCTATTGATCGTGATATTATTGTTAAGGCTGCAAAGGAAACCGGTGCGATTGTAACTGCAGAGGAACATAACATCATTGGTGGTCTTGGTTCTGCTGTAGCCGAAGTTCTTTGCGAGACAGTTCCGGTACCTATGCTTAGAGTAGGTACAGAAGATGTTTTTGGCAAAAGTGGAAAGCCTAATATTTTGCTTGAAATGTATGGTCTTGATGCAAAAACGATTGTTGAAAAAGCAAAGGCGGCAGTTGCATTAAAGAAAATATAATTATTTGGGACGGTTTTTAACCGTCCCATTCTCTAGAAGAAAGGTGATATAACATGACATTTCAAAGAGCAGATATTCTGCTTCCTAAGTTCTCTACCGATAGCGAAGCCATGAAAAAATGGAGCGTTGTTGCATGTGATCAGTATACCTCTGAACCAGAATACTGGAATCAGGTTATGGAATTGGTAGGAGAGGACTCCTCGGCATTGAATCTTGTTGTTCCTGAAATTTATCTCAACAATATTGATATCGAGGAAAGAATTCAAAAAACCAATGCAGTTATGGAAAAATACATATCATCAGATTTATTTGTTGAGCATAAAAACACCTATGTTTTTGTGGTAAGAACGTTAAAAAATGGGGTTAAGAGACAGGGAATTGTTGGTTGCGTGGATCTTGAGGACTATGATTTCTCCAAGAATTCTCAAACAAAAATTAGAGCGACAGAGGGCACGGTTATTTCCAGAATTCCTCCCAGACTTAAGGTTCGTTGTGATGCTACTGTGGAACTTCCCCATATCATGCTTCTCGTCGATGATGTTTCAAAAGATATTGTAGAATCAAATATGAGTCAACTGGACCAATTTGAAAAACTTTATGATTTTGATTTAATGCAGGATTCCGGTCATATCGCAGGATATAAGATGACAGAGGAAGCGTGCAAGGTTTTGGACGAGAAATTAGCTGCCTTAGATAATATTCATGCATTTAATCAAAAATATGGTGTGGAAAAAGAATTTCCATTGATTTATGCTATGGGAGACGGAAACCATTCCTTAGCTACTGCAAAAACACATTATGAGAATTTAAAGAAAGAACTAGGAGAAGAGGTTGCTAAAAAATCTCCGGCACGTTATGCCTTGTGTGAACTTGTAAATCTTCACGATGATTCTCTTGTTTTTGAAGCAATTCATCGTGTTGTATTTAAGGCGGATGGAGAAGCGTTTTTAAATGCATTCCAGAAAGAATACAACATAAGCTTCGAGGAAGATGCAGAAGGTCAAAAGTTTGTTTTTGTAATGAATGGCGAGAAAAAAGTGATTACGGTTACTAATCCAAAAGAATATTTGACTGTCGCTACCGTTCAAAAATTTATGGATCAGTATTTTTCGAAAAACAGTGGAGAAATTGATTATATCCATGGAGCAGATGTTGTTGAAAAGCTTTGTGAAAACAAAGAAAATTTTGGCATTTTGTTTGAAGCAATGGATAAAGGCGATTTATATAAATCGGTTATTATCGATGGCGCGTTGCCAAGGAAAACATTTTCTATGGGAGATGCCTGTGATAAACGTTTTTACACTGAGGCAAGAAAAATTAAATAGTTCTAGAACGCCTTTCAAAGGAAAGGCGTTTTTTTTTGAATATTTTTGAGCAATTATTTGGAATATAATTAAATTATCTTAGAATTTTTGCGGAGTTTTTAAATTTATATAATTAGATTTTAAGTCAAAATCATACTTTACAAAAGTATAATTTTTGTAGAGAAAAATATATTGTGTTTTTTGAATAAATAGTATAACATAAAAAGTGAAATCAGTTTTTTATATCTAAAAAGGAGGCTTTTTATGAAAAAAGGAATTAGTGTTTGGTCATTTGCTGAAAATGAAATTGAGAAGATTTTTGCATTAGCGTCTGATGCGGGTTTTGATGGCGTGGAACTTGCGCTTGCCGAAGATGGTCCTGTGAATTTATGCAGTACCAAAGAAGATATGGAAAACATTAAGTTTCTTGCACGTAAGTATAATATTGAGCTTTATAGCTTAGCAAGCGGTCTCTATTGGCAGACAAATTATACTGCCTCAAATCCAGATGTAAGAAAAAAGGCAATTGACATTACAAAAAAGCAGTTGGAATTGGCTTCATATTTGGGTATGCAGTCTATTTTGGTTGTTCCAGGTGCCGTTGGGGTCGATTTTGAACCTGGCAGCGAGGTTGTCCCCTACGACGTTGCATATGATAGATGTAAGGATGCGCTCCTTGAATTAGCGCCAATTGCAGAGGAGTATGGCGTGGAATTATGTATTGAAAATGTATGGAACAAGTTTCTTCTTTCTCCTCTTGAAATGAGAGATTTAATTGATCACATCAATTCTCCTTTTGTTGGATCCTACTTTGATGTTGGTAATGTAGTTTATTGCGGCTATCCAGAACACTGGATCAAAATTCTGGGAAAGCGTATTAAAAAGGTTCACTTTAAAGATTACCGAAAAGATCCGGGTGGTTTGAATTGCTTTGTTGATATTCTAGCTGGTGATGTAAATTATAAAGCTGTGAAAGCCTGTCTGGATGAAATTGGCTATGAAGGATGGGTTACCGCGGAGATGCTTCCGCCTTATGCACAGTATCCGGAAACAATTGTTTATAATACCTCAAATGCTATGGATAAGATTTTAGGGAGGAAATAATAATGTTAAAAGTTGGTTTAATCGGTTGTGGATTCATGGGTGGTATGCATTCCGCTTGCTATGATGCAATTGACGGCGTTCAGGTTGTTGCAGTTGCGGATGTTAGACCGGAAAAAGCAGAAGAAGTAGCAAAGGTTCATGGTGCAAAAATATATAAAAATGGTGATGAATTGATTGCTAATGCTGAGGTTGATGTGGTAGATATCTGTCTACCTACCTATCTCCATACTGCACATGCTGTTGCGGCTATGAAGAAAGGGAAAAACGTTTTCATTGAAAAACCTGTTTGTATGACGGAAGAGGAGGGAAAACTTCTTCTTCAGACGCAGAAAGAAACCGGTGCTCAGGTTCAGGTAGGTCAGGTTATCAGAATGTGGGATGAATATGTATGGTTAAAAGAAGTAATGGATAAGAAGGAATATGGCGAAATCAAAACCGCCGTGTTCCAACGCCTTAGCAACTTTCCTACCTGGGGTTGGGAGAATTGGCTCCATGTTGCAGAGAAAAGTGGTTCCATGGCACTTGATTTACATATCCATGACGTTGATTTTATGCGCTTCCTGATGGGAGAGCCCGATAGCATGGTATCTCATGTTGATAGAGATGAAAATGGTATGATTGAGCAAATTTTCACTACATTTACGTATCCGAAGGCAACAGTAACTGTTGAAGGTTGTTGGGACTATCCCGCTGATTTCCCCTTCTCTGCGACCTTCCGTGTAAAGTGCGAAAAAGCAACCATTGTAAACGATGCAAACGGACTCACTGTTTATCCAGTGGATGGTGGCGTAATTAAACCTGAAATAAAACCTGCATTTGAAGCAAAAAATGATATTGGTGGTAATTTATCCAGCCTTGGTGGTTACTACAACGAGCTTAAATACTTTGTTGACAAGCTGAATGCAGGAGAACCTCTAATTGTGGCACCTCTTTCCGAGGGTATTAAATCTGTTCAACTGGTTTCTAAGGAAATCGCCAGTGTTGGCGGTGCACAAGTAAAATAGTTTGACAAAAGAATGCAGATTTTGTATCAATCTGCATTCTTTTTTTCGTGATATATTGAAAATTTTTTAAAAAGGTGTTATACTAAGACAAATAGAATATAATGGAGTGAAAACAATGGCAAACAATATCTGGCACGATATTTCCCCGAAACGAATCACTACAGAAGATTTTATCTGTGTAATTGAAATCTCTAAGGGAAGCAAAAAGAAATACGAACTTGATAAAGAAACCGGATATATTATGTTGGATAGAATTCTATATACTTCAACACATTATCCGGCAAATTATGGGTTCATTCCTCGCACTTACGGTGATGATAATGACCCCTTGGATGTTCTTCTAATCTGTGCGGAACCATTAGAACCCATGTCTCTGGTTCGGGCGTATCCAATCGGTGTTATTACCATGATGGATAATGGAAGAGCGGATGAAAAGATTATTGCGATTCCTTTTAATGATCCTAATTACAATATGTATACTGACATTGATCAGTTACCCAAGCATATCTTTGATGAAATGAAACATTTCTTCTCTGTCTATAAGAATTTAGAGAACAAAGACACTGTGGTTGATGAAATACAAGGAAGAGCAGAAGCGATTAAAATTATTGCAGAGGCCATGGAAAATTATGTTGAAAATTTTTGCAAATAACAGTTATACCCCGAAAATTGACTTTTTCGGGGTATTATGCTATACTAAACCTTGCTTGTTTGGTCTTAGAATATATTATTTTTCATATACATAGGACAAGATATTTTTATGGCATCAGTTAAAAGGAGTTGTTTTGAATGAAAAAACATGATTTTTCGTTTCGTTTGATATCTTTGGTGATTTGTGTTGTTGTAGCAATCGGTATGTTTTATTATCCTTTGGCAGACACAGCTGTATTAGCAAAAGAAGGTGAATTGCGCGGTGTCTGGATTTCTACAGTTTCTAATATTGACTATCCGTCAACACAAACAACGGACCCCGCTATCTTAAAAAAAGAGATGCTATCAATTCTAGATCATTGTAAAAAAATGGGGTTCAATACAGTTTTTTTCCAAGTTCGTCCGTGCGGGGATGCTTTTTATAAATCAGAAATTTTTCCTTGGTCCAGATATTTGACTGGTACACAAGGAAAAGCTCCTGCAGATGGATTTGATCCGCTTACATTTGCGATTGAAGAAGCACATAAAAGAGGGATGGAACTTCATGCGTGGATCAACCCATATCGAATTACAACATCTGCGTCAGATAGCAAGCTTCTTTCCAAAGATAACCCTGCTGTGGTACATCCAGAATTGATATTAACAGATGTTAATGGGAAAATGTATTATAATCCTGGAGATAGCGCATCCATCCAGCTAATCGTGGATGGCGTAATGGAAATTGTAAGAAATTATAGCGTTGATGGGATTCATATGGATGATTATTTTTATCCTGAAACTGAATTTAATGATGACGGAGCTTATTCATTTTATATAGATCAATACCCTAATCGTGGGGATTGGCGTCGTGCTATGGTCAACAAGATGGTTCAAAAAATGAATGAATCGGTTCATGCCGAGAAACCGGATGTAATGTTTGGTATTAGTCCTCGTGGTATCTGGGCGAATGATTATGATGTACCCGGAGGAAGTGCAACTCGAGGTGGGGGGTCTTACAATACTGTTTACGCAGACTCTAAGGCTTGGATTGAAAACGGCTGGGTGGACTATATCATGCCTCAAATTTATTGGAATATTGGCTACGAAATCGCTGATTATCGTATTCTCTGTGATTGGTGGTCTGACGTGGTTGAGGGAACTGATGTAAGATTATATATTGGAGAAGGTGCTTATCGAACAGTTTCTAATGTTACATCTGCTTGGGCTGGAGAAAAGGGAACGGAAGAGTTAAAACAACATATAGAGCTTGGACGAGAAAACAAAAACATATCAGGCTATTGTATGTTTACCTATAATTCTTTTTTAAATAATTCTGCTCTTGACTCTTTAATGCAGGAAATAAATCAAGAGAAAAACACTGAAGGATCACCCTCTATGTCTGCCCCCATTCAATCGGACAAGCCTGTCGAGGAATATGTAAATAAATTTACTGACATGGCTGATTATTGGTGGGCTATGGATGAAGTAAATGCCTTGGCATCTCAAGGAATTATACGCGGTCAAAGCGAAACAATATTTGCTCCAAACGCATATATTACGAGAGCGGACAACACTGTTCTTTTACTTAGAATTTTAGGAAAGACAGCAGAGTTTAACCAAAATTTTGAGGATGTATTCCCTGATAGCTATTATTATCGGGAGATTGGTATTGCCAAAGAGTTGGGAATTGCTTTAGGCGGTGGAGATGGAAAATTTTATCCCTCGAATTTAATTAAACGACAAGATATGGCCACGCTTGCTTATCGGGTTCTGACAAAAGAAGGTATATTGACATCAATCCCCAACACAGGTGTTTTAAATCAGTTCCAGGATAAAGATTCTATCGATTTTTATGCTCGAGATGCCATGGCAGCTTGTGTTGGTGCTGGGCTAATGAGCGGTTATGGAGATGGATGGATCAATCCTCAGGGAAATGCAACCAGAATTGAGGTTGCACTGTTCATTTATCGTATTCAAAATCTGTTAAACGAGACCAAAGCATCCAAATAAAGAAAAGAGACACATACCGTGTCTCTTTTCTTTATTCAATGATTAAACTAAAAATACAATTTATTTATGGTATTTCCCGCCAGAATTTATTTGAAAAGTTCGATAGATTTGCTCTAACAAAAGCACACGCATTAATTGGTGTGGAAAAGTCATGGGAGAAAAGCTGAGCTTATGATTTGCACGTTTCTTTATCGAGTCAGAAAGTCCCAACGACCCGCCAATAATGTAAACCAGATGACTATTTCCGTTTGTCGCAAGTGTTTGAATGCTATCTGCAAGTTTTTCAGATGATTCCATTTTCCCTTCAATACAAAGAGCGGTAACAAAGGAAGTATCCGGAATTTTTTCCAAAATTCGACTCCCTTCTTTCTCGAGAATCAATGCCTTTTCTTGAGGAGAGGGAGCATCCGGGGTTGGCTCATCCTTCACTTCAATTAAGTTCATTTTGCAATATCGAGATAAACGTTTACTATATTCTGCAATGGCTTCTGCAAAATAAGTTTCTTTGATTTTTCCAACACATATAACGGTAATACTAAGCATAAATACCTCCTGATGATAGAAAAAAGAAACCGCTGCAAAAGCGGTCTCTTGTCTTTACAGATTAAAGAGCAAAGTAGTAGCCAACCCCACGCTTTGTCATAATATGATGAGGCTGAGAGGGGTCATCTTCAATTTTTTCCCGTACACGACGAACGGTAACATCTACTGTACGAACATCGCCATAATATTCATAATCCCACACATATTCCAAAAGAGATTTCCGGGAATAAATTTTATTTGGTTGTGCAGACAAGAACTTAATCAATTCAAATTCACGAACTGTTAAATCAATTAAATTACCATTTTTATACAACTCGTAACGATTACAATCCAAGGTAAAACAACCAACATTGATTATATCACTGTTTTCGGACTGTTGGGCATTTTCACGATCCAGACGGCGCATATTTGCTTTAATTCTCGCCATTAATTCCCGTACGCTAAAAGGTTTTGTAATATAATCATCTGCACCAAGTTCCAAACCGAGAACCTTGTCCACCTCTTCTTCACGTGCTGTAATCATCAGAATAGGAACTGAAGATGTCTCGCGAATTTTTTTGCAAACAGAGAAACCATCCAGTTTAGGAAGCATAACGTCTAATAGAATTAAATCTGGTTCTATCGCAGATGCTTTCATAACTGCTTCTTCGCCGTCATAGGCTTCATAGACAGTATACCCTTCGTTTTGCAGGTTCAATTTTAAAATGTCTACAATACTTTTTTCGTCATCAACCACAAGAATCTTCTTGCTCATGATTCCACCTCCGAAAATTTTTCGAATGTATTTCTTTATATTAGTATATTACATACTCTAAAGGATTTTGGGGTTCTTCATTGAAAAGAACCTCGAAATGAAGATGAGTACCCGTACTGTTTCCGGTACTTCCCATTTTTGCAATAACCTGGCCCTTTGATACAACGTCGCCAGGAGAAACTAAAAGTTCGTTACAGTGTCCATATGCAGTTTTATAACCTTGACCGTGATCAATTTCTATGTAGTTACCATAACCATCAACCCATCCGGAAAGAATAACTGTCCCGCTGTAAGACGCTAAAATATCCGAATTCTCTTGACCGCCAATATCAATGCCGTCATGATTACGTCCCCAACGCTCCCCGAACGGAGAGGTTACGACACCGACTGCAGGTTCCGTAAAAGAAAAGGTATCCATCATTGGCTCTGGTGTAAAAGAGGGGGATGATAGAAAAATACTTCCTTTTGTAATGGATAAATCGGATGCAGCATTCCACGGAAGCAGCTTTTCGAATGGGGATTCAAAAACAGTCCAGGAACACCATACCAAAAAATAGAAAAGAAAAAAACATTTCTTTATCCATGCCTCATTTAAGATTGGCCATTTATGTTTTCTGTAATAGAGCAAAAGATCAACTCCCTATGATAAATCATGATATACAATATATATATTTGATTTATATTACAGACATTATAATTTTAAACTACTGTTAAAAAAAAATCAAGAGTTTTTCATGAATTTTTTAAAAAGATGACATTTTTCTTCAAAAAAATGTTAACAAACTATTCATATTTCTTTCACAGATTATTCATCCAAGCCGAAAGAAACTATGATAAACTTTAAATGTAGCAAAGATTTGCTGCAAAATACATAACTACCTCCCTTGAAGATCGCTCCCCCAAGCGATCTTCTCTTTTATAGGTAGAAGCAAAAAGATTGGAAGAAAAGTTCCAGAAAATTTAAAAAAGCACTTGCAATGTTTTTGCGTTTGTGCTATAATACGAAAAGTTGAGTATGAAACAGATGATATGCGTTAAATTTTTGCGCAAGAGAATGAGGAGGAAGTTCATAAAATGAATAAGCTGATGTTGACCTTAACGATTATTCACGTAGTTATTTCTGTAGTGTTGGTTCTGACTGTATTAATGCAGCATGGTAAACAACAGGGATTGTCCGGTGCTATTGCAGGTGGCGCAGAGACTTTCTTTGGAAAAAACAAAGGAAGGACTATTGATGCAATTTTAAAAAAGGTTACTGCCGTTGTTGCTGTTTTGTTTGTTGCATCTTCTTTGGCGTTGGCGGCATTTTCCGTTCATGAGTACAACAAAGAAAATCCTACTACGGAAATTACGGTAGATGAAAATGGCAACTTTGTTGACGCGGAAGGCAATATTGTTCCTGTTGAAGATATGGTTCAGCAAGAGACTACTACTGAGGAACCTATTGAAGAGGAACCCGTGGTGGAAGAAGCTACAGAAGAAACAGCTGAGTAATGAAAAGATAAAAGAGCAAACTTATGTTTGCTCTTTTTAATTAATGGAAACTCTAAAAAAGAAAGGTGCGTATAAACACCTTTCTTTTTTTATACACCGATTTTACGAATCCTCGACGAAAGAGAAGGAATCTTCTCCATAGTAATAACCTCTATGCACTTTAAATCAGGAGACCAATCAAGATTATCTATGGACGGAAGGTCTTGCAATTCCTGCAAATTTTGCTCAAAAACTTGAATCTCATTGGCATTGCTATTTTCTAATGTAATTACTTCTTGTTTTAACTCCTCTAAAACATCCTTGGATATCTTATTATACATCGGTCTCACCTACCTTGATCATAATTTGTAACGATTTTGTAACATTATAACCTAATTTAAAAAAGATGTCAAGAAAATTCAGTAAACTATTTCAAAGAAGTCCATGTTTTAGAAAAATGTTGAAAGGCCGCTGGAAGGCAGATTATTTCTTCAATCTCATGCGAGGTAGCCCAACGGAAAGCATTGCTTTGATTCTTGGAATGAACAAGATAAGCTGTCATTTGCCATTCTACATGAGTAAAGATGTGTTTAGCCTTTCCAACCTCTTGTATATCGTGGTATATAACTCCGTTTTTATTCATAAATTCTTCTATTTTTTCGTCATTAGGGTTGATTAAATTGGGTAATTCCCATAGACCTTGTAATAGGCCAGGGGAAGTTCGTTTTCGTACCGCAAAACAGTCTTGGTTTTTAAGGAGAAAAACAGCGAACTTTTCTATTCGTCTTTTTTTCTTTTCCGGTTTCACAGGGAGTTCATCAATGCAATGATGGAGATAGGCATAACACTGATTTCTAAGTGGACATGTTTCACAAAGGGGTGTTCCGTTTGGTAAGCAAACGATTGCACCTAATTCCATTAGACTTTGCGTAAAATCTCCACATCGGTTCGGTGGATAAATCTCTTCCAAGGAAACTGCTACATCTTTTTTTACCAGGTTACTGGTAATATCCCGTCTATCTCCTGTGATTCGGCTGATTACACGCAACACATTGCCATCGACTGCCGCCTTTGGAAGTCCAAAAGCAATAGATGATATCGCACCCGCTGTATAATCTCCAATTCCGGGTAGTTTTCGCAATTCTTGATACGTGGAGGGTAATTTTCCATCATAATATTCCTCAACAATCTGGGCGGCTTTTTGAAGATGATAGACACGCCTGTAGTATCCCAGCCCTTCCCAGAGTTTTAGCAGCGTCTCTTCGTTGGCAGATGCTAATGCGCGAATATCTGGCAAGGCTTTAATAAATCTTTGATAATAGGCGCGAACAGCCTCAACGCGAGTTTGTTGAAGCATAATTTCCGAAAGCCAAACATGGTACGGAGTAGGATCGTCGCGCCATGGCATACTTCGTTTGTTTTTATCATACCACAAAAGAAGTTGTTTTGGTAATTGAGTCGATAGTTCCATGTTTCCCTCCTTGGTGCTAAAGTAATTCTTTAAAGTTATGAATGAACAGATCAGCTTCTTGTTTCATTGTCAAATGGTCTGGAGACGCGTTCTTATCCGCCACAGCGACAACATACATTCCAAGGTTCTTTCCCGTTCTGAGTGCAACTAAAATGTCTTCGAACAGCATGGCATCTTCTGGAGAACAATCCAGGCGTCTTAAACATTCTATGTAAATATCCGGATAATTTTTTCCTTTTCCAACATCATCAGAATATGTTATGGTTGAGAACAAATCGAAAACACCGTTGTTTCTTAGACAGATTTCACACAAAGCATGATCACAAGAGGTTGCGATTGCAAGCTGAACATCTTGTTTTTTAAGTTGATACAAATATTCCTTTGCATATGGTTTTAATTTTATTTTTTCTGCATAGGATGAGTATACCATTTTTCGCCATCTTGATAATATTTCTTCCGGAGTCATAGGAAGCTGAAAAAGTTGTTGTACATAGGCCGAGCTTTGCACAATACTCATATGGGTTACCTCATTAAGAAGGTGTTTTGGAGCTTTCATATCTAGGTCGGATAAAAAGTCTATTAACAAGTTTTTCCATATCCACATAGAATCTATTAGTGTTCCATCCAAATCAAAGAGAGCGGCTTTTTTTGTTTTCATATTTTTCACCATTTCGTATAGTTTTTCTGACGCTAATTTTGGATTGCTTGCAGTCATTTATTCTCTATTTCTTCATGCCAAAGCTTATAAAAATGGTTAGTTGGGCCACAACCCTTCCCGATATTCAGAGAATTTTCGATAGCGCCGACAATATACTCTTTGGCAGTTTTTATAGCTTCGGATGGTGGAAAACCCAGTGCAATTGATGCTGTAATAGCAGAGGAAAGGGTACAACCTGTTCCGTGTGTGTGTTTCGTCATAATTCTTGTTCCACGGAACCACTGCGTATTTATTCCATCAAAAAATAAATCATCAGACACATTTTCCATATGTCCCCCCTTAATTAAAACCGAGGATGCCCCTAGTGTATAAATTTTTTTTGCAGCAAATTCCATTTCTGCATGAGTTTTAATTTTCATGTTACAAAAAGTTTCTGCCTCCGGTATGTTGGGCGTTATCATATCAGCAAGAGGAAGAAGTTCTGTTCTCAATGTATTGACGGCTTCCGGTTCCAAAAGAGTAAACCCATTTTTGGATATCATAACAGGGTCGAGAACTGTGAATGGAAGAGAATATTTATTTAATCCAATTGCCACCGTGTGAATGGTTTCGGAATTTGATAACATTCCAATTTTGATTCCATCCGGGGGAAGATCTTCAAAAATAGCATCAATTTGTTTTAATATTATTTGTGGGGAAACATTCTGTATATCAAGTACACCGAGGGTGTTTTGGGCTGTAATCGCAGTAATGACATTCATAGAATAACATTGGAAAGCGGAAAATGTTTTAATATCCGCCTGAACGCCAGCGCCGCCGCTACTGTCTGAGCCGGCAATGGATAATACTTTTTTCATCTATATCTCTCCTTTAGTGTTGCAAGGAGAATCGACAGGTTGAAAAAAAAGCCCTCTTTGTCGCACGCGACAAAGATAAGCCCAAAAACCGTTTGTCCCATGCTTTCCTACGGCGGTATCAACCGCATCAGGTTCAAAGGGTCAGGCAGTGCCTTCTCAATCCAGAGGATTCCCCTAGCATTATTTTTTTATATTATATGCCATCATTCATGAAAATGCAAGTATTTTATTAATTTTCTTTTTCCAACTCCCTGATTGCGTTTTGGTAAGCCGAAAGACCTCCTGTTTGATTTAAAAAATCCAGAAGTGCATTGGAAGAAATGTTTGGTGGAAGATGAAGTAATTTTGCCAATGCTTTTCGTTTCTGTCCACTGTCAGATTTTCCGGTTAATCCGTCTTCAAAAAAGTTTGTTTTTGTAACCAACTTTACTTCCGCCGTGTTTTCGATTGGCGTTGCAGCTGTTCTTAAAATCTCTCTCAATACATCCTCAGTCATCCCTTCAACACCAAGCAATCCTTCCTTTCCAGGTTTTTCTTTTCGACGTTCTTTTCCGGAAATAGAAGGAATATAAGCATTTTTAATAACGCAATCCTTTCCGACACAAGTTTTAATGTGGTTTCGAATACGGAATCCTGCTCGATCAGAATCGGTTAGGATGAGAATGCCGCGGGTTTTCGCAAAATATCGAATACTGTTCAGCAATGCTTTGGAGCGATAAAGAGAAAAGCCATGAGTACAAAGAATGGGAGCGTCAGTAAGTTGTCGCAAACGCTCTTTATCGTATTTACCCTCTACAATGATAGCTTCTTTGATGTGTATCATACAGACCTCCAGCCTGGTTTTCTTTTTTTGATACAATTATACCTTTGCCTTTTGGTGTTGTCAATTCCTCGTCTTGCATATATTTGAAAAGAAGCGAGGTGCCAAACATGAGGAGTCTTATATTTAAGAATGCAGTTTTGCTTGGTTTTTCAGGTTTTTGTGCAAAAGGTTTTGATTTTTTGTTTCGGGCATATTACTCAAGGTCTTTAGGACAAGAAGGAATGGGAATTTTATCACTTGGATTCGGGATCCATGGGGTGATGTTAACAGTCTCTACGGCTGGACTGGGAGTTGCTGTTTCAAAAATTGTTTCTGGCTATCTGGTTAAAAAAGATTATGGAGCTATACGCAATGGAATGAACCTTGCACTCCGCTCGGTGTTTTTTCTCAGTTCTTTGGTTATGATTATCACTTTTTTGGGAGCAGAATGGATGGGAAAGCATCTTTTAGGAGAGCCAAGGGTTGCAACAGGATTATGTTGTCTTGCACCAAGCATTATGTTTATGGGAATATCTTATTGTCTAAAAGGATATTTTTACGCAAAACGGCGAGTAATTATTCCTGCATTGTCTGAATTTTTAGAGCAGGCAGTCAAAGGATGTCTCATTAGTTTGCTTTTGACTATCTTTTTACCAAAAGGAATCGAATATGGTTGCTCTGCTGTTTTTTTGGGAATTACCCTAGGAGAATTTTCCTCCTGTTGTTATCTTTTTACTTTCTTTTTCAAGGAGAATAAATTATTGAATCAGGCAACAAAGGAAAGGGAAATTGGAAAGGAAATTTTTAAAACTGCGTTCCCAACCATGTTATCTTCTTTGTCAGGCTCTATCCTTCGAATGCAGGAGGAAGTATGGATTATCGGGGCATTAAAACGTTTCGGAATGTCTCATGGAGAAGCAATAGCAAACCTTGGTGTTCTTCATGGAATGGTGATGCCTATGTTGATCTTTCCACTTACCTTAATTAGCTCGGTATCCACATTGCTTGTTCCCGAGATTTCCAGAGCAGACGTCGAAGCAGATCGCCGACGTCTTACTCGAATGATTAAAAAAATATATACCTTTGGTTTTTTCTCTGGGCTAATTGTATTGTTATTGTTCCGTTTATTTCCGGAAGAAATAGCTATGATTGTTTACCGAGATGGTACAATTGCTCCCATGGTTAAAACGTTATCTTTATTATGTCCATTCATGTTTTTAGATTCTTTATCTTGTTCTATTTTAAATGGAATGGGAAAACAGGTTTCTTTGCTATGTTATAGCCTATTAGATTCTGTTTTACGTCTTGTGGAAATTTTCTTTATTGTTTCCTGGTTTGGTATGAGTGCAATGATTGGTATCATTTTCTTAAGCAATATATTTACATGTTTTTTAACTGTAAAAAAAGTTCTTTCAAAGATCAGTAGACAATCTTTGGATGGGTATCAAAAAATAAAAAGAAGCATCTCATAAATATTATGTTTTGTGCAGAATGACAATTTTTTCAATTACAGTGTGTTTTTCAACGAAAATTTCTTGCAATTTCATTTCTTTTATTATAAAATAATAAAGTATTTTTTTGTCAGAACGTTTTTGTTCACTGATAGAAAGATTCCTGAATGGCTAACAAAAAATACGGGGGTGCTTTTGTGGAACGACATGAGATTTTCGAGGCAGATACCGTTCATGAAGAATGTGGTATTTTCGGTATCTATGACAACGGTGATAACCTAGACGTATCGCGACTAACCTACTATGGTTTATATGCGTTGCAACATCGTGGACAGGAAAGTTGTGGTATTGCGGTCAATAATCGCGACTCTGCTGATGTAATACAAATTCTTCAATATAAGGATCAAGGCCTTGTAAACGAAGTGTTTAATGAACTTGTTTTAAAAGAGTTAGAAGGCTTTTGTGCCATTGGTCATGTTCGGTACGGAACATCAGGAGGAAGTAGTCGGGTAAATGCACAACCTCTTGTTTCTCGGTATCAGAAAGGTTCTTTTGCGCTCGCAAATAACGGAAGTCTGGTAAATGCACAACAAATTCGAAAAGAATTAGAAGAACAAGGTGCTATCTTCCAAACCAATAATGATAGTGAAATTATTGCCCTTTTAATGGCAAAGGAACGAATCCATACCAATTCTACCGCCGAGGCAATGACTCGAATCATGAAAAAGATTTCCGGCGCTTACTCTCTTTTAATTATGACACCACACCGATTGATTGCGGTTCGCGACCCTCAAGGATTTCATCCACTTGCGATTGGTAAAATTAAGAATTCCTGGGTAATCGCATCAGAAACCTGTGCTTTTGATGCGATTAACGCTGAATTTGTTCGAGATGTTGAGCCAGGAGAAATTGTTGTGATTGACAAGGATGGTCTACACTCTTATCGGGAAATGTGTGGTCAGAAGTCATCTATGTGTATTTTTGAATATATTTACATTGCTCGACCAGATAGTATTATCGAAGGAGAAAGTGTACACCGCGCAAGATTAAATGCCGGAAAATATTTAGCAAAAGAAAGCGGTGTTGAGGCAGACATCGTCATAGGCGTTCCAGATTCTGGTTTAGATGCAGCTCTTGGTTATTCTTACGAATCCGGAATACCATATGGGGTTGGTTTTATAAAAAATCGATATATTGGCAGAACGTTTATTCTGCCAACCCAGGAAGAGCGAGAAGCAGCTCTGCGTATAAAACTTAACGCTATGAGAGAAACTGTAGCTGGAAAACGTGTTATTATGGTGGATGACTCGATTGTTCGGGGAACAACGAGTCGAAGAATCGTAAATCTTCTGCGCGAAGCTGGAGCTACCGAAGTTCATGTACGGATTTCTTCCCCTGCATTTTTAAATCCCTGTTATTTCGGAACAGATATTGACAGCAGGGACAAGCTGATTGCATGTCAAATGACGGTGGAAGAAACATGCGAAAAAATTGGAGCAGATTCCCTGGCATATTTGTCAATTCCTGCTTTATCCAAACTTGCTCCCAACTGTAAATTAGGTTGTTGTGATGCATGTTTTACCGGGAAATATCCCGTTTATGTACCCGAAGAAAACCAGGAGGAGGAAAAATAAGATGTATAATATTGTAAGATCTGAAGAAATGAAGCGAATTACTACACCGGAACTTGCCAAAGCGTTTATCGAGGAACAGATCAATGAAATTCGTGCGCAGGTTGGGGATAAAAAAGTCCTGTTAGCGCTCTCCGGCGGTGTGGATTCTTCTGTCGTTGCTGCTCTTTTAATTAAAGCAATTGGAAAACAGCTTGTTTGTGTTCATGTAAATCATGGTTTGATGCGCAAAGGTGAAAGCGAAAATGTTATTGAAGTTTTCAGAAACCAACTTGATGCAAATCTCATTTACATTGATGCTACCGATAGATTCCTAAATCTGTTGAAAGATGTTGCAGATCCCGAAAAGAAGAGAAAGATTATTGGTGGAGAATTTATCAAGGTGTTTGACGAAGAAGCGGCAAAACTTACCGATATTAAATTTCTTGCCCAAGGAACTATTTACCCGGACATTCTCGAAAGCGACGGCGTTAAGGCACATCACAATGTTGGTGGTCTTCCTGAGGATATGGAGATGGAACTTGTTGAACCCCTCAAGCTTCTTTATAAGGACGAGGTAAGAGTAGTTGGTTCCGCGTTAGGCCTGCCTGACGAGATGGTATATCGCCAACCCTTCCCCGGCCCAGGTCTTGGTGTTCGTTGCTTGGGTGCTATCACCCGTGATCGTTTGGAATCATTGCGTGAAGCAGATGCAATTTTGCGGGAAGAGTTTGATATTTGCGGTCTTGCAGATAAGGTGTGGCAGTATTTTATTGCTGTTCCTGATTTTAAAAGTGTAGGTGTTCGCAATGATAAGAGGTATGAAGGTTGGCCTGCGATTATCCGTGCGGTAAATACCACTGACGCTATGACTGCAACCATTGAGGAAATTCCTTATGAGGTTCTTCATAAGATTACCAATCGTATTACCGCAGAGGTAGATGGCATCAATCGTGTTCTTCTCGACTTAACCCCGAAGCCCGTCGGCACCATCGAGTGGGAATAAAATGAAAAATCCCCGAAAGCCTTGAAAAACAAAGGTTTTCGGGGTTCTTTTTTGCCTTTTGAGTGCATTTTGAGTACAATTTTAATTAGAATCTACAAAATAAAGCTCGTCTGCGCTTAATCCATCCTGTACAAAAAGTTGAGGTGTGGAATCTTCAGGTATTCCTTCGAGCAACAACGCTGCTTTGGCTTGATTAAAGGCTTTTTGAAGAGAGTGTCCAAATCCGATAGATGAATAGAAGTTTGCGGCGAATACACAAGCTGCCTCATCACCGATCTCAATAGACATCCCTATAGCTGATGCTATATTTTGAACTATATTTTCTGCTTGACTTTGTGAAAAACAAGCATTGAATAACACTAATTTAATAGTATCTGATGCAGTAGATATTGCTGCTGTTACGGCTTCTTTGCTAACAAGTTTTGTAGTGCCATCAACATTTTCTAAAACTAATTCTCCTGTATCTGCTCCATGACCACTAAAATGTACAATTGTTGGATTGGTTTCGTTTATTGCCTGTAATATATCTATTGTTCTTGTAGCCCATCGTGACTCAAAAACAATAGAATCTCGATACTCTGATTTTCTAATTTTTTCTTGAATATCACGAGCCTCCTTATCTAATCTAAGGGAGGTTTGATCAATAGGATTTGATGCCATAAAAAGAACGGTTATTTTTTCTGGTAAAGCTGTTAATTGTGCAAGCTCTTTTTCAAAAGCATCTTGTCTATATGTATGCTGTTGTAAGGTGGAAGACACCGAGCGCATTTGTCTATCGTGTTCTACTTGCAGTTTTTTGTCTTCTTTAAGTTTTTTCTTGTTTTCTTTATCCACTTCATTTTGATAAGTTTTTTCAGCAGATTTCAATTCAGCTTCTTTTTTTGCTTCTTTTCCTTGAAGCTCGCCAATCTTTTTTTCTATTGAAGCTATTGAACTTTCTGCACGTTTTATGTCATTCAATTTGGATTTAACGGTTGATGAGCTTTTTGTTTTTCTTATAGAATCTTCGGCAGAAATGATTTTTTTCTTCAAAGGAGAAATTTTGGATTGTTCTTTAGCTATGTCTGACTTGAGTTTAGCTATTTCGCCCTTAAGTTTAATAATTTTGCTGTTGTTTGCCATATATAGTCCTTTCTTTTCAAGTAAATAAGTTAGATGCTCGTATCAAGAAGAACATTAGAATGCTGAAGTTCAAGCTCAATAACTTCTTTTTGCTCTTTCAATTCCTCTAAAATATTAATAAGTTCTTTATCAGATGTGTCGCAGATTTCTGTGGCACATTTTTCGTATCTGTGATTAGTTCTTTCCCACTTTAAGATATCACTTAATATATTTTCATTCTTTAAGTAATACAAAATGGTGTTGGCAGATAAGTCAGTTTTGCCTGCTTTTGCACCAAAGAAATTTGTTATAAACGGATTTATAACAAACTCGACGGTATCTGTATTTATCATACCGTTTTCTTCTCTTTTACCGTTTATGGATACGATTTTAGTTTTAATGAGCATAATCATCAATCCCATAAAATCGCCTACGGTTTCAAGTCTGATGTTATTTTCAATACCTGCAAGTGCAAATGAGCTTACACCAAGAGCTTCTGCAAGTCTGTCAATTTGTGGTGTTTGAGGCACCATTCTATTTATTTCATATTTTCTAATAGAAACCGGATGTATTCCTGAAAGCTCTGCAAGCTTGGCTTGAGTAATTCCTATACGCTTCCTAAAATACTTGATTTTTTCGCCTATTGTCATAGTATTTTTACTCCATTCGTAGTTTTATCACTACAATTATAGCACACAAAAATAAAAAAATCCACACTTTTATGAAAAATTATTAAATATGAACATTTTGTGAAATTCCAAAATTACTCTTGACAAAAAGTTGTGATTGCGCTACAATATAATCAGCGTAGCGATATCGCAACAAAACGTATGGAAGGAGGATGGCTAATGAGTGTTCAGAACAAAACCTACATTACTGCAACAGAATTAGCGGAAATGCTCGGAATATCCAAAGGGCACGCTTATAAAATCATAAGAGGTCTGAACAACGAGCTTAAAAAAGATGGATATATTGTTTTTTCGGGAAAAGTACCCAAAGACTATTTTAATAAGCGCTGTTATGGTTACGGCGTACAATGAGGAGGTAGCTGAAGCATGAAGGCTGAAAAAGACAAGAATACCGGGAAATGGCTCATTCAATTCCGATATACCAATTGGCAGGGTGAGCGAAAGAAAACCACCAAACGAGGCTTCAATACTAAAAGAGAAGCAGAAGAATGGGTGAGAAACTTTCTGATGTCACAGCAAGCTGATTTTAATATGAACTTTGAGGAGTTTGTTAAAATTTACAGAGCTGATGTAGAAAACAGAATCAGACCAACCACGGGTGAAACGAAAGATAACATTATTGATAAGAAAATCTTACCACACTTCGGTAAGAAGAGTGTAAACAGTATAACGGCTGCCGATATCCGAAATTGGCAAAATATTATGATGTCGCTACGCAAAAAGGACGGCAAGCCTTATTCTGAAACATATCTGCATACTATCAATAATCAGCTTAGTGCGATATTCAATTATGCTGTCAAGTTTTATGACCTTGCCAACAATCCTTGCAGAAAGGCTGGCAGCATGGGGAGAAAGCAGGCAGATGAAATGCGATTTCTGACCGTTGATGAATTTAATAGATTTATTGACGGGGTTATGGATAAGCAAAAATCCTATGTTACATTTATGACCTTGTTTTGGACGGGGATGAGATTGGGTGAAATGCTTGCTTTAACACCTGCGGATATTGATTTCGAAAAGAAAACCATACGAATTGACAAATCCTATAACACAAAGCACAAAACAAACGGTCCTACTAAAACCTATACATCGACAAGGACAATAACGGCTCCGGAATTTCTTCTTGCAGATATCAAGGATTATATGAATTCTGTTTATGGCTTGAAGAAAAACGACAGATTGTT
>JAZQHD010000110.1:0-2690 GCA_045540375.1 Ructibacterium sp.
AGCAGATTAGGGTTCGGCCGGGTCTAGCCGTCGCCGGCGGCGCACGTCAGCGCCGCATTTAATTGTTCGAGTCCCTCGGCCAAAAAGAAAAGCAGATATCCCGAATGGGATATCTGCTTTTCTGGTACGCGTATAATTATAGGATTTGGGGAAAAAGTCAACAATACCAACGGTTTTTGCAATCGAATAACAGCACATTCCCCTCCTGTAAGGTACATGGTAACCCTAAAACTCGCACAAATTATGGTTCGCACGACCACAAAATAAGTGCGTAAATGGAGGTAGCAACGATGTGTAAAATCGTCTCTTTTATTTCGTGCAAAGGCGGGGTTGGAAAGACCACCTCCGCTGTTAATATCAGTTCATACATACACAGACAAGGCAAGCGAGTCTTGGCTGTGGATCTCGATTCCCAGCACAACTTATGTAAGCACTTTGGCATCATCCCCGGCCATCTCAGAGGCAGAACAACAATGTACGATTTGTTTATGGCGGGAATGAATGACTGCCCGGCAGAGGAAATGTCGGAGCTGGTTCACAGTGCCATAGTGAAATCTACCACAGTGGATGTACTCCCCTCTACTGCTCTACTATCTTCTCTGGACAAAGTCTTACCAACTGCGACTTGCCGGGAGAACATCCTCAAAGATATCCTTCATCATTTGAAGGACGAATATGACTACATCTTCATTGACTGCCATGCAGGTGGTGATCTGTTCGCAGTCAATGCTCTCACCGCATCCAACACCGTGATCCTCCCGGTAGAGGCCAGACCTCTCGGCGTGGAAGGTCTCGATCAGGTTGAAAAGCTGATTGCCACGGTGAAACGACACTTAAACCCCGGACTGGAGATTGAAGGCGTTATCCTCACCAAGCTCCAGGGTAATACCAACTGTTGCAAGGAAGTCCGCACTTTGATCCGTAGCGAGTTTGCTGACCGCATAAGAGTTTTCGATGATGAAATCAAGCTGGCAATCACGGTGGCAATGGCACCCGCCTATGGCGTTTCACTCCACGAGTACGATCCCCGGTGCGAGCCTGCCAAGGCTTACGGGCGCATCGCTTTAGAGGTGATGTTTGCATGAATAAAGCGGAACTGCAAAAGCGGCAGCAAATGTTGAGTGCGGTGCCCACGGATCAGGCAGATGATTTTGAGGACATCATTCTTACCCCCTCCGCTCCCGGTGTGGATAAAGAAAAGGTCGTCCACCTTCCTATCAGCAAAACGGTTGAGTATTCCGATGAGGATTTTGAACGAGCTACCGGCAGACCCCAGCCATTTAAGGTCTATACTGAAGATCGAATGGAATCCCTCTGCAAGAGTATTGCAGATATCGGTGTTATTGACCCGATTACCGTAAGGCCTCTCCCAGACGGCACCTACCAGGTGCTGGCCGGCAGACACCGCAGGAAAGCATCTATTCGGATTGGTGCAGAAACGATCCCTGCCATCATCCGTAGCGATATTTCCGATTATCAAGCGGCAATGATCATGCTGGATACCAACCTGGAACGCCGGGCAGAGCTGAGCTACAGCGAAAAAGCCTATGCTTACAGAATGCGAATGGATCTGCAGCATAGCCGTGGTCGTCGAACAGATCTGGAAGGCGGTCAGAAGGTAGATACCCTTGGGGAGCTTGGCAAAGAGAACAAGGAAAGCCGCCGGACAGTGGCTTACCTGATCCGTCTAACTTGGCTCATTCGTCCCCTCTTGGAGTTAGTTGACGAAGGTGCTCTGGGCTTCAAGGTGGCAGTTGCTATTTCTTACCTTTCACAAGAAACCCAAGAAAAGCTTTACGAAGAAATCATTTTGACCGGAGAAAAAGTAAAACAATCTCAAATCAACGAGTTAAAAGTACTGGAAACCTACGGAGCTGTTACTTCCGAAAGTTTGCAGACTCTCTTTAGAAAAACAATAAAACCTAAAGTACAAGCAGTTACGATCAGCGGTGATATTCTTTCAGATTATGCGGATATCCTCCCCGACAGCAAAGAAGTTGAGAGGTTATTCCTCGAATTCCTGCAGACATACCGTTGCTCACTGAAGCAGGCTTAACCTTGTGCACCCGTTGCACGAAGTTCAGCATAGAAACAGAATATGGTGATTTTTATGAAACAACTACTCTTTGTAATTCTCGCCATTTGCTTGATCCTGATGATGGGCTGTCAGTCGGAAAACCATTTTGTTGAGCCAACTGAAACAGATTCCTCCGTTATGGACGCAACCTGGCAGGATATAAACAACACCCACCAGACAGAATCTACCGGGGAAACTACCTCGGCAACTGAAGAAAGGAGTGATACAGTAACCCCTACACAGACAGTCAGCCCGGAAACCACTGAGGGCTCAACGGAAGGTATGACTAAAAATGATAACGAACAATCTGCACCGACCGGAACAGAGCCTAAAGCAACCACCCCTCCTCCCACCACGGATACAAAGCCGAAGGATGAGGAGAAGGCACCCACCACAGAAGCAACGGAGCCCCCACCTAAAAACACTGAGGAAACGAAGCCACCGGCAACCGAACCCAGTGAGCCGGAGGATCCGAAAGCAACTGCGGCAGATGCAGGTGCCATTGCCGCTAAGGTGATGGAATACCTCAATGCATACCGTACCGAGCAGGGTTCCCCCGCGGCAACGGTATTGCCCGGTCTGACCCAGTATGCCGCCTACCGCAGCCGGCAAC
>JAZQHD010000111.1:0-47876 GCA_045540375.1 Ructibacterium sp.
TCAGCAGTGAAGGGAGCAGTAAGCTCGGCGCGAATGCATCCGTAAAGAACACCATCAACGTTCTGCGTACTGAAGTGTACCTCCTTGAGCTTTCCAACAGCACCGTTGCTACCGTCGAAGTAAGCTGCGAGATTATCTTCGTCCCGAGCATCTTCCAAGCGGATCAGCTCTCGGATTCGTTCCTCGTAAGGAGCAAGATAACTGCCGTCATACTCGTCGGGATATTCTTCCATGTTGCCGTATTCATCACGGCTGTACACGTTTGCCACCAACGGGCAGTAGAAGTATTCGGTGGTGTCTTCCATACGGCTCTCGAGCATGAACTTATCAAACTCAGCGATGGAGGAGACCTTTCCGGACATCACGGCTTCCATAGCGTCCAGCCTGTTTTGGTAGGGCAGGTTCTGATAGAACTCACACATGGTATTTACGAGGGAGAGAGTATCTGTGGGGGAGATCAACAGGGCGAGCCTTTTCTCAAACTCGTTGTTTCCGACGATCTTCACCTTGATCGGCTCTTCCTCTTCATCCATGCACTTGATTTCATGTGCCGGTTTACGAACGCCGATGGAGCCGAGGTGGTCAGCCATAAGGTAACGCTTGCACGGGAATTCCATAACTAAGGTGTTGCCTTCGTTTTCGATAATTGCTGTAAACATTTCAAAACTCCTTTCTTATTGATTGATAAAAATAAAAGAGGTTTCGCATACATTTTGGTACGAAACCTCTTTTGAACGGGGGGAATATAAATTTTTTGAAGACATAAAGAATTAACATTTAAAAAAAACAAAAAGGGGCATATTCAGCGAGAAATATTCGCCAAATATGCCCCTCAGTAACGCGAGATATGGTTCAAGTCCCTCCCGATACTTCGAAAAGGGCAATGTCATCTTTTTATTCGCATTGATATTGAATTTTTGAAAATGCGAGAAAAATGGAGAAAAACGAAGAAAACTCGAGGAAACCTCGAGTTTTCTTGGCGGCATCTTTTTAGGAACCGCTTCTTGGCTTGTGCTACCAATTTAGATGCCACCGTATTTTTAAGAAAAATGGCTTAAAATAAGGGCTTTCAAGCATTATCCCATAACCAAAGACCTTCGGGTAATATACCCGAGGGTCTATTTATTGATTTTTTACTTGCTACCAAAATAGATGCCGTTTACCAACTTGTTGTAAAATAATACTTTTCCGCAGCAAGCTCTTGCTTTTCGTGAGTTTTTACTTTGACATTAAATATTCTACGATGTCTTGTGTAGGTTACACGATTTAAATATATTGGGTGCTTTTTAATAGTGGCATTTTTGAATTTGTTTTCAACTAATGCCTGATTTAGCAATGCCAAAAACAGTTCTGAATCTTTCGGTTCGATTTTACATCTGATATTTATAACACCACCGTGTTCAGCACCAACATACAAGTTTTCATCACCATGGAAATCATTAGCTGTTGTTCCGTGGTCTACCCAAGTTGATGAGAATGTCGAACAAGTTTTTTGCCCTTGTGCTGCACATTCTTCACACAAGCTTTTAAATATGCAAATCTCATCTCGAGCAAGTTTAGTTAACTGTGCGATATGCAATTGGTTTTGAGTTTCAGCAACTACTTGTTTGTCAGGAGTTTGCTGTTTCAATTTATCCTCAAATGACATGTGTTACCACCTCTTTTTTTATTATAACATGGAACACAAAAAAATACTACCCTTTAGTTTTTCTTCTTTAAATTAAATGCCAAAAATAGCATTTTATCTTTTTCGTTGAATATGAATTCTCTTTCCTTGTCATAATATTTCATTTCAAGACGAGTATAAAATCGCAGGAAATCTCTATAATCATCGGGGTCGAGCTTGTCACCATATTCCCTTGAACAACGATGTGTGACTATAATGTCCTCTGCAAATTCCTTGATTTCTATCCACTCGGGTTCGGATTCCAATTCGGGATATCTGAATATGTAATAATAGAATTCCTTTGCCAAATGGTAAAAATCAAACTTTCTAAATAACTCTCTTGCATATATTTTTCGTTTTGTCATCCTATCAGCCCCTATATTATAAACGACGAAAGTGGTATTTTTGTGACATGTTTTTGAAAAATATTTTCACTCGTCATATATACAACAACTGAAAGGGCTAAACCGGTTACACTTTTTTATTTTTGTATGGGGATAAGCTCTAAAAAATCATCTATTTTGCAGTTGAGAGCAATACAAATCTTCTCCCAAACAAGCGTTGAGATAGCACCTTTGCCTTGCTTCATTTTTGTGAGAGTTGCAACGCTGATACCTGCAATTTCAGCAAGTTCCTTTTGTTTCATATTTCTATCGATTAGCAACTTAAATAACTTTTTATAGCTTATTCTCATTTGATCTCCTTCCGTAAATAACAATTACCCTCATGAACCATTAGAACATGAGGGTTGTTATCTAAACCGCTTCGTGTGTAGAAAACGACCATACCTTCGTTAGCGGTTTTCAAACTTAATCGCTGTTGCAAATGCATCTTTAAATGAACGACCACTATCCGTAAATCTTATATTTACTACGATATCTCCAACC
Source organism: Ructibacterium sp. (assembly GCA_045540375.1). Taxonomy (GTDB): domain Bacteria; phylum Bacillota; class Clostridia; order Monoglobales; family Monoglobaceae; genus Ructibacterium. The sequence continues at coordinate 2,554 of JAZQHD010000111.1, forward strand.
CTATATCTATACGGGTTTTTAATCTGTATTATAAACGATTTTAGTTTTTCTTCAACAGGTAGAGAAGTGTCTATTTTAACATTCCTCAAATCTACAAGGCCATCATTATAGACTTTCGGTTTCTTTGCATATTTTCTTTTTTCCATTTTTCAAACTCTCTCCGTCCTTCCTCACTTTCAAAGAATTCACGAATATGTGGAAGAAAGCACCGAGCCATAGATTCAAGTTGCCATTTTGATGGTCGTGCATTTTCAAGGTTATATTTTTCCGTATGTGTTACATTGCCTTCCTTATCGAAGTGCAGTATTGCACACGGTTGTCCTTTGTTTATTGCTTCTTCTAATTCTTTGTCCATTTGTTTCTCCTTATATAAATCAGAGTTAGGAGTTCCACAGAACTCCTAACGGTTATAGGCCACTCAAGCTTCTATAACTCAATCACTCTGATGGTTAACAAATTTAAAGAGAGTGTGAGTTCTGCAGAACCCACACTGGTCACAGGCCTCACAGGTTTCTGCAACTCGATCACTCTTTATTATCAAAAGCCGAGCAATTCATCTAATTTTTCATAGTTTTTCGGTTCGACTATCATTCTCAAATATCTTGGATAATTTATCCTCTGCAATTCGCATATATTTTGTTCGTATCTTTTCTCTGAATTCTTCTTTAATTTCGGTTCGAATCTCATCGAAGAGTTCTTCCCAATCAATTAAATAATTGCTCAAATTCTCCAAATCGTCCTTGACCTGATCAATAAGCAAATCAGTAACTGCATCCTTAAATTTTTTTGCATTTTCTTCGCCTAACACTTTAGTGATTGCGAGTAATTCTTCCATTGCTTTTTACCCCTATTTAAAAGTTGATTTTCGGATTCTCCAAAGGCCATATAAAGCCAAAGTCAGACCGCTTGATTTTACACGCAGGAATACCGTCTTTCCAAAAGACAAGACCTTCGATGTTATGTTCTTCAAGGTATTTTCTGATACCTTCGAAGGTGCGTTCTACCTCGACCATATCCTCGCCGTGTCGTACAAGGATATCTTTATCAAGGTTGTATTTGTTGCCGTTAAAATGGAGACCGACAGCTTCGTATGTACCTTCGTGTATTTCGGTTTTAGGGGTTGCTTCATAAGCAGCAATGAACCATCTGTCAGCAGGTTCGTTTGGGTTTACTTCCAACCAGTGAGGATGGTGTCCGGTTACAGCATCGGGTTCGCAACATGGGATTGCACCTTCGGGAGCTTTCTTTCCGTGTTTTGCATCATATCTTTTGTATAATTTTCCGTCTATGATGGCACAGCAACTGCCGTCATACTTAATGGTAGCGACACCTTTGCCTTCTAACACCCATTCCATACCGGGTGCTATATTAGGCAAGATACCGACTTTTTTATGGTTTTCGAACACCCTTTCAAACAAGGTGGGTATCTTTTTCATTTTTGTTTTTCTCCAATCTTATTCTTACTTGTGTTTCAATACAGTCGGCAATTGAGGGACCGGTTATTGGGAATATAGATTCCACAATGTATGTGGTCTTGCCGTAGGTAATCATTTTCTTAACACCTCTTGTCTGATGGCACATAAACGAGCGGTTCGAATCAGTATTTTTATTTTTTGACATTTATGTGCCACCAGACTTTCGGGGGATTACTTTTTGAGAGTCGAGGTTCGGTTTAATATCAACAAATATATTTTTGAATGCTGGTGCTTGGTAATAGCACCAACCTTTAGCAAATAGTTGTTATAGTATATAAGTTTTAATTCCCTTGTGACATTTTTTAAAATATCATCGTTTGACACTTCATAACCACCTTAACTGTATCAAGAGTCTAAATAAGTTTTTAACTTAATACGAAAAGTGCTACCGAGACTATTATCGAATGTTTCTACATAGTTTATTAACTTGTAGCATAGGTTGTAAAACCATTCATCCTCTGCCAAGCACGATATCCTTTCAAAGAAGTTATCCAATGTCTTTTCATCGGTAATCTTGTTCTCCTTGATCGCATCAAGCTCTTGAGTACAAGTTACATATATATACACTTTTATACTATGTAATTTGTATTCTAATTCTTTGGCTTCGTTCATCGTACCGCCCCTAATATAATTATATCGTGTCTGTCTTATATTGGAATAATCCAGTAGTCAAGAGTATGACTGTTGGTTTATATTTCTGATATTAGTCTATATAGACAATCAGTCTGACATAGTCGGCAGAGGGTGTTCGCTCATCCAAATTCGCATCGTGAATATTGCAAAGACTCCAATCTTTGAAGATATCGAGCATTGTGTCTATCATTCTACTGAGCCACACAAACATGGCATACCAGTCGCCATATTCATCCCACTCATAATATGTGTAATCTTGCTTTTCTTCTTCGGTGAGCTTTGCATATTCAGCTTCGGTTATCCAATGAGAGATAGTGTCGCTTTCACCGATTTCAAACTCTGTAATTGCATATCTGCTTGCGTACCCACTATACCGGGTAGGCTTTGTTTTCTTAACCCTGCTCTTAACCGATTTGCCATAATTCACCGAAAACATCATCTGCCGGTAATATTCTTTATAGGTCATTTCGTGAAAGAACGGGTCTACAATATCATTATCGGGTTCACCGAATATAGTTCGCAGTTCGTCAGACAAATCATCGGGGCGACCGCACTTATAACTGTATTCGCGCAGTTGTTCAACAGTTTCGTGAAGCATTGACTTGCCTGATAAAAATGGCTGTACTTTAACCTGTCCATCCAACTCTCTAATAAGAGGGCTGATGTTATACCATTTGTTACCGACACGAACCTCGGCATATATCGAATAATAAGTTCCCATTGGTAATCCTCTTTCTATTAATCTTCGGAGTAGAACTCCATCATATCATCAAGACGAAGACACCCGAGCCTCCCGTCCTTGTAACCGCAACCGCAATCAATACCAATTGCATCGTCATATTTCCATATACACCAAGGTTCTACGGTTTGAAAATGGCAGGTCGGTGTATGCCCGAAAATCAACATAAAGCCTTCTGGGACATGGTGCATTTCATTCCACCGTTCCCATACTGCAAATTCTTTTTCGTTCTCGTATTCTTCGTAGTAAAAATGAGCCCTTCCAAAATTTTCAACTGGCGAACCATGAACAAGCTTGTATTTTACTCCTTTAACTTCCACATCAATATTAACAGGGAGGCTTCGTAAATAACGAAAAATCTCGGCTCGTTGTTCTAATGTAATTCGCTTTAGGCGGTCATGCGTTATTCTGCCACCGTTGTTATACCAAAGCCTTCTTTGCTTCCAATTGGTATTTTCCTTTTCTTCGGCAGCATTTTTGCAATGCCCAACAGCCATTAGCATCATATATTCATGGTTGCCAATTAGCATTTTTGCATTGGGCATTTTTATTATTCTTCTTAAAATTTTAATTCCATCGGGGTTCCTGTCTACAACATCTCCAAGGATGTATAATGTATCATCCGGTTGCAGATTGATTTGTTTCATAACTGAGTCAAATCGATGCAGGTTGCCGTGGATGTCGGATAATACATAAATCATTATTATTTACATCTCACTTTTCTTAACTATTGTTCTTTTGCTCTGGAAACTTTTCATGTATCACTTTATTTAATGACCTGTATAATTCAAAAAATCTAACATCGTCACCATAGTCCATGAGCATAAAAAGGAAGTCGTCAATCGCATCACGGTCTGTGATGTTTCCGTCTTCAATTTCTTTTATCGTTTTCTCAACAAGGCAATAGGTTTCTTCCTTGATGCGCTTTAGTTCTTGCATAACAGAAGGAATATTGTCCGTTGAAGTTTCAAACCATTTGGCAGGACAGAGAACCTGTCCGTCTTTGCCTTCGTTGTCGAGTATTACATAACCAATATTCTCGGTGTTCACTTTTTTGAGAATTTCATCAAAGTTGTTGGCAAGCTGCTGACGAGTGATTCGTTCCATTGTGTCTGTCGATTTAAGAGTCATACAGATTCTCCTTTCGTTAGTTTATAATCCGAGTATTTCCTTGAGTTTGGGAAGGTTATCGGGATTGGCGCAGAACCGCAAAAATTCCGTACATACTTGCTCAACAGTAAAGCCAAGTTCAGCACATACCTTCGCGGCTTCGTTATACAGTTCTTCCTCAATTTCGAAGGAAACTGTAACAAGGTTGTCTGTCATATTAGCCATCTCCAAAAATGTCGTTTAGAAATTCCTTAAAGTCGGGATCGGGTTGGCGATCGAATAGTTCAAGGTCGGCCAACATTTCATCTCGGTTTTTAAAGTATTTTTCAACTACATATAAGCGGCTATACATTTTCTTATCACCAAACTCTATTTGATGAGGATAGCCTAAAAGCATGTGCGGTGCATCCCATCGTCCATCAAAATGTTGGTATTTTAATTCTGAAAAATCCACTTGAACGCAACGCATAAATTTACGATGACAAGACAGCCAAACATGATGACAGTCAGCTACTCGGCATTTCATATTGTACGGACATTGCCAAACATTAAGATGTTCCCACTTATAATTAGTGAGGACATTTCTGCGTTCTGCTACGCACCTTGTCCGCACGAGGAAAGGTCGATCTTTATATGCTACATTATGTTCAATGTTCGTTTCTCCGTTTTTATATCTATCAAAAACAGATACTAAGTTTCCATACCTTTCGCCGAATTCTTTATCGTTACGAATTGCGCTAATAAATCCTTCTATCATTTCAAGAGTGCCAAAATAATCTTTGGGTCCTGAAACAAAGCCGGGCATAGCATGGTCATCGAGCTGCAATCTAAATATTCTTTTGCCCATTTTCATTCGTCCTTTCGGGTGTGCGCATACCATAATTAGGACGAACCGTTTTTCCATGAGCTAATATCTCATCAAGTGTTACGGGTTCAAAATTCCAGTACATGCATCCCACATTATAAATTTCATTTCGGCAGCCCATCTTGTTGAGCTGCTCGGCAAAGTCAACCTCAAAGTCTGCTTCATCACTAAAGTGCGAGTGAGCATGGAGGTGTATTCCTTGATGCCGATGCCCAATATACATCGGTATAAAATAATGACTCAAGATAACACGTCGATTTGTTCCGTCTTCCAAGGTAACGCAGATATCGTCATAGTCTTTGATACCTGCGAGTGCGGCCTTGACCTTTGCGTTGTGGAGGAAGCGGTCGTGGTTGCCCTTGATCAGAATAATCTGACCATTAAGGCTTTTGATAATGCCGGGAGCATCATCGTTTCGTGCTTTCCAAATCATATCACCAAGAACATATACAAGGTCGCCTTTGTCAACCTTGTTGTTCCATCGGCGGATAATCTCGGCATCCATTTCATCAACTGTTTCGAAGGGACGACCATCAAATTGGATTACATTTTCGTGACCGAGGTGTAGGTCACCTGTAAACAATACCTTCATGGTAGCAATCAACTCTTTTCTAATAATCTCTTTACATCATCGCTTGTTTCGACTCCGTGATAGAGAAAGTGCATCTTATCTATTCTCTTATTTATGTGCCAATGACCGCAGTACCAAGCTTTGTAGTCTACTGATTCTTCAATCTTATCAAGCCACATTTCTGTGCTTGTGTCTACTGTACTTTGGTCAATGCCGGAAATAAACATTTCACGGGGTTCATACTTATACGGACAGGTATGCGAGAGGATGATGTCAAAATCTTTCTCCTTTATCTGCCGTTCCACATACTCTTTAATTTCCTTGGAGGGCTGTTCGTCTGCCCACCAGCCGTAACCTCGAGTGATGCGATAGAACTTGTCCACGCTGTACGCACCGCCAATTATAAGGTGTTTAATACCATCCATATCATAAATGTCGCCGTCTTTGGCAAATAAGATATTGGGATAGGCTTCTTCGTACCATACGGTGCCGCCGTTCCATTCCTTTGTTTTGTATGAAGGAATAGTGTGCGGACGCATTTCATGGTTACCGTGTATGCAGAAGATTACGGGCTTGAGTCGAGAAAAGATTTCTTTTAACTCGTTATCTCGGTCATCGCCGCAGTAGTTAAGACCTGCATCACCAAGTATTACGATGATGTCATCTCTTGTTAGATTATATCTTTTAGCCATCCTTACGACTTCAAACTTTGAGCCGTGAATATCGCCTGTGTAGTAAATCATTTCGGTCATTCCTTTCCGTATATTATTATAATTGATAGTTGTGTCATTGTCTTGCCATTTGCGAAAATGTAATAGAATCTGTATAAAATGTAATTTTAGGTGTCGCAAACCCGCATAAATACAGGAGTTTTCAAAGATTGTTTTTTCGATGTTTTCTTTTTTTATAGCAAAAGACGGTCAAACATTACTTCCAACCGAGCGTAATCAAACATTATTGACAGCCAGGAGCGGCTATATATTATTACAAAGTTATATAAAAATAAGCATGGCAAACAGGCAGTAAGGATTTCCTTGCTGCCTCGTTTGTCTGTTTATGCAATTTTCTAATCATAAACCAACAGTTTATTGACTGACTATTGGCTTGTTCCTTTTTGCCGTGATGGTCTATATAATTGAATTATGACGACCACGGAGCAATCTTTTGTTTTCTCGCATAGACTTCTTTGCCGAGCGAACAATATCTAACAAGATGCGTGTTTCATATTCGCTACAGTCCGAGAGAACCGCTGCGAATTCGTGATTAGACACGCTTACTGTATTTTCGAGACTGTCAAAGAGCAGAACATCGGCTGAAACCTTTAGTTCATTTGCTACGCAAACAAACATATCGAGGCTCATGCGTTTAGTTCCATTCTCGACATAACTCATGAAGGGTGCTGAGCATGGGATTTGTTCAGACAACTTCTGTTGTGTGAGACCTCTCTTTCTCCTGATTGACCTGATTCTTTGGCCGAGGGCATTGTAGTTGATTGACATATAGAAACCTCCAAAATAAAATTTTGTCGTTTCTATTATAAGACACACCTTATAACTCTGTCTGCGTCTTATATACAATATAAATCGTAGGCTATATAATAAGGCATAGGCTATAAAAAGGAGGTGCGCTTGTGAATAATCTTAAAGATGAAGTTTATCAGAAGATAGGCGCTCGAATTCGTGAAGTTCGAATCGAGAAAAAAATGAGCCAAGCAGATTTGGCTGATAAGGCGCACATGTCCTTACCACATATAAGTGAAATCGAGCTTGGAAAGACACGAATGCTTCTTTCCACCTTCGTTCAAATCACCGAAGCTTTGCAGGTGTCTGCGGATTCATTGCTTCGCCCGAACACACCCGAATCTAAAAACATTTATACAAATGAATTTGCGAGTCTTCTTTCGGATTGCACTCCTGCAGAGATTGATTCGATACTTAAAATCGTAAAAGAAGTAAAGACTTCGATGCACGCTAAAAAGGATACATTTGATTTCTAACAGACTGGATTTCCGGTCTGTTTTTTGTTTTACAGGATTGGTTTTTATGCCGGTCCTGTAATTTTTTTTGCTATTTATAAACCAACAGTTAATCTCTTGACCGCTGGATTATTCCAATATAAGCCAAAGCCGATATAATTAAATCAGAGGCTTAAAATGGCTATGAATTATCACATCTTGCGGAAAGGATTATTTATTAGATGGAGAATGGAAAAAACGAAATTGATATTAGAGAAGAGTTGCTCTCTCTCGAAGAACCTCCAGCGCCGATTGCGTATTTCCTTGGTGGCGATGATGAGAAAATGGAACGAATTGCAGAACATCGACTTCAATTAGCTGCTATTCGCAAACAGTATCCGCATCCCAAACATCCATACAAAATCGGGGTATATATTCGGTATTTCAACCAAACGAAACATGAGGATTATCTTGAAAAGCACATTTCTCATTTTAAGGACGGAATTGAATTGTGTCCAAATTGGACATTGGTGGATTTCTACATCGATGAAGGACAAAGCGCACCGAATATGGAGAACGCACCTGAGTGGTGTCGACTCCTTGATGATTGTTTCAACGGAAAGGTGGATTTAATTTTCACTCAAAAGGTATCCAATGTTTGTCGTAAAGATAAACCCGAAATGCTAACATTCCTTGCCGGAATACTTGCTTCTCAACCTCATCCGGTTGGTATGTATTTCGTATCCGAAAATATCTTCACACTTGCTACATATTATTTAGAAGATATGCACTCCTTGGAGTTTTTCCCAGAGGGACATAAGAAACTCTGCGATGGTGAGCCAGTAAGGGGGTTGTTGGATGTTCGATAACAATAGAAGAAAAGACCGAGCCGCCGCCAAACAAAAAGTTCGTGACCGTATTAACGCTGGCTTTGATCGTAGCAAATACAAGTACATCCCCGAAGAGAAGCCAATTGATTATTACGACAACGAAGTTTCACAGAGGGTCGGCATATATGTTCGAGTTTCTACTGATGATGTAAGGCAGACCACTTCTTATGAACTGCAAAAGAAATACTACGAAGACTTCGTGCAAAAGCATCCCCATTGGAAGCTGTATAAGATTTATGCAGATGAAGGCATATCGGGAACTTCGACAACCAAGCGTGAAGCATTCAATGAAATGATTGCTGATGCAAAAGCACATAAGATTGACCTTATCATTACAAAGAGCGTATCTCGTTTTGCTCGTAATGTACGAGACTTTCTCGGTGCTGTTCGTGACTTGGCTGATCAGAAACCAGCAGTCGGAGTTTTCTTTGAAAGTGAAGCGATTTTCTCTCTCAATGAGGATTCGCAAATGGCGTTAACCTTTCAGTCAACAATGGCCGAAGAAGAGTCGCACACAAGAAGTCGAAGCATGGAATCATCCCTTCGTATGCGCCTCGACAATGGTCTTCCTCTTACACCACCACTTTTAGGATATCTTCAAAATGCAGATGGGCATCTCGTCATCAATCCTGATGAGAAGAACACTGTAAAACTTGCCTTTTATATGTATCTGTACGGATATTCCACTCAGCAGATTGCGGATGCCTTCATAGCCCTTGAGAAAGCATCATATAAAGGCAACACAACCAAGTGGACTCCGACAGGTATTGTCCAGATTCTACGCAACGAGCGACATTGTGGAGATGTTCTAACTCGTAAAACTTACACACCGAATTATCGAGACCATAAAAAAGCCAAAAATAATCGCAACCGCCCACAAAGTATGTATTATGATCATCACGATGCCATTGTATCACGAGATGACTATATCGCCGTTCAACACCTGCTTGACAATATGAAATATGGCAACAAAAGCATTATGCCAAAACTTCGTGTTGTAGATAGTGGACTGTTGAAAGGCTTTGTTGTCATTAATCCACGATGGGCAGGTTTCAAAGAATTGGATTATTTCGAGGCTTGCAAAACGGTTTACGATCCTTCGGAAGTAGTCGTTGATGCAGACGAGGTTCAGATTGAAGTGAAAGCAGGAGATTTTGACCTTCGTGGTTTTGAAATTGCTCGATCTGAATTCTTCGAGACCACTCGTAGCCCCAATGTCTGTTTTAACCATAAGCAATTGAAATTCAGTACCGCTTGTGTACGCAAGTTTGATAAAAACAATTATGTTGAAATGCTGATTAACCCTATCAGCAGAAAGTTTGCCATTCGTCCTACCACAAAAGATAATCGTAATGCTGTGGAGTTCTCAAAACCACAAGCAGGCAAGATGCATCCCAAGGAAATTCCGTGTGCTGCATTTGGAGATACGATCTATTTCCTTTTTGGTTGGAACATAGATTATAAGTATCGCATCTTGGGTTCTCTATATGAACAAGATGGCGAGATTGCATATGTTTTCGATGTGAAGGATTCAGAGGCATATTTCAAGCCCTATGTATTACCAACGCAAGGACGAACTGAAGATGGCAAACCCATTGTTCAACCCCTTATGCCTTCGGGTAAGCGTATTCGTGCTATTCCTGAGGCTTGGGCTAATAATTTCGGCAAGGAATTTTATGTTCATGAAAAATCCTTGACCGAGCTTGAAAGACAAAGCGAAGAAGATTGGATGCTTCGTTTGGAAGGTCAAATTGTGGCTTCCGGTGAGCAATGCAATGTTACGAGCTTTGCAGAAATAAAAGCATTTATCCAAGAAGAACTAAAAGGGATAAATATGGAGGAAGCAAAAAATGCAAGAGAATATGGAAGCGCAATATAAAAAACCCAATGACCTTTTCGCACCCGAACCGTCACAAATAGTTCCCACTCTTTCTGAAAGCGATGAAATTTTAGAGATGGGCGATGATTTCGACTTTGGAGATTTCCAAGTTGTTCGAAGAGAATTCTTTGCACATCTTCGTGAGCCGTCACTAAGTTTCAATAACTGTCGTATTTATGTGAATACCGCAGCAATTACAAAATTTCCACATACAGACTATATGCAGGTGCTAATTAACCGTGAGAGAAAGATTCTCGCCCTTCGTCCTTGTAAGGAAGGTGCGCGAGACTCATTTAAGTGGTGCTACGAGTCTAAGGGTAAAAGAAAGCCAAGCCAGATTACTTGCAAGATCTTCTTCGCAAAAGTTTTTACAATGATGGAGTGGGACTCGGATTGTAGGTATAAGTTACTCGGGAATGTTATTCATTCCAATGGTGAGTACATGCTTGCTTTCGATTTAACATCCACAGAGGTTTATCAGAAAACCTATGTCGAGGGTGCTAAACCCAAAACATCAAGAACACCAATTTTCCCAGCCGGATGGCAAAATCAATTTGGTATGCCTTTCAACGAGCATCGTCAATCGATGCAGATTAATGTATTTGATGGCTATGCCATCTACTCGATAAAGGATAATACAGCAGTTAAAGCCGAGCCTGTATCTGTCGATGATGATGCCACTTCTACGGATGAAAAATCCTTAACTCCGGCAACATTCACCTTTGGAGGTACAGGTAATGGATGATAACAAAACAACTGCAGCTATATCGGTCGATATAAAAAAGAGCCGTATTCGTATTTATAGGACAACCCTTACTCAACTTGGTTTGCCTAAATACATTCAGCTTCTTGTAAATCCAACAGATAAAATCATTGCTATTCGAGGACTCGACAAGCGATGCAAGGAGTCGCATGTGGTCAGCTTTTCTCATATGCGAACCGATTATTCATATGAGCTTTACAGCAAGGAACTTATTACTTCTCTTATGTCGCTTCGTCCTGATTTGGATGTAAATTGCACATATAAACTCACCGGTGATGTTTATTTGGATAATAAGGTCGCATTTTTCCCTTTGAATACAATACAAAAATATACGGGAGGTGTTTTAGGTGGCATTAATGGAATTACAGATTGATCCTGAGTTCAAGAGATTGATTAAGCCCCTGCAAACGAAAGAATATCTACAGCTTGAAAATAATATCATTATGGATGGTTGCCGTGATGCTATTATTACTTGGAACGGTATCATCATTGACGGACATAATCGTTATGAAATCTGCCACCGACACAATATCCCTTTTCGCATTCACGAGATGGAGTTTGATTGCCGTGAGTCTGTACTTTCTTGGATTTGTGCCAATCAGCTTGGTCGCCGAAACATTTCCGAAGAAACACGCAAATACTTGATAGGCGTTCAATATCATACGGATAAGGTCGCAGCCAGCAAACGAAATTCAAGGGGTGTAAATCAATATAATTGTGATGACTTTATACAGCCTGACATGACTTCTGAGGAATACGAAAGAGCGCTTAATAAGAGTACCGCAGACCGCATTGCTGATGAAAATCATATTGCACACGGAACTGTTCAGAAATATGCTATTTACTCGGCCGCCCTTGATGAGATTAAGGAGGTTGAGCCGGAGCTTGTGGAGAGGATTCTATCGGGTGACATTAAGATATCACATAAAAATGTCGTAGAAGTGTCAAAGTTTGAACCGAAAGAAATCCGCAAGTTCTATCGTTATGTAAAAAAACATCCCGAGAAGTTTATTCGATATTCCAATACTCGTAATGCTGTGTCTACCGGTCACCGTGAGCCTGACCCCGATAAAATGCCCAAGGGGCCTTCTATCAAGGACATGCCTGTGTTTGATCCCGATGCTGAAATTAGCAGTCTTACCCTTACGATCCCTTCATGGTCGAGTTCTATCGAGAGGACAAAATCAAAAGCGGACTTGTCTATCGTTTCTGATAAAGCGAGGGCTAATCTTATTAGCGCACTATATAATCTGCAAAATTGCGTTGAAGGAATGTTGAAGGCGATTAAGGAGGATAAGTAATGGACTATTTAGATAAGTTTGTTCCTGATGTTACTTTTGAAAAAATACCCATTAAAAACCTCGTTTCCAACCAAGATTATCAACGAAGTTTATCTATGGTGCATGTTGAAAAAGCGGTTGACAACTTTGATATCTTTCAAATAAACCCTGTTAAAGTGAGTCGCCGTGACGGTATCAACTATGTTTTTAACGGTCAGCATACTATTGAAATCGTTGCTGCCGTTTCCGGTTCTCGAGAGACTCCGGTTTGGTGTATGGTTTATGATGCTTTAACATACTCGCACGAGGCTGATATCTTTGCTAATCAGATGAAGTTTGTTAAGCCTTTAAAACCTTACGAGGTATTCTTGGCTAATGTTGAAGCCAAGAACCCAACACAGTTATTGATTCTTGATTTAGTGCATTCTTATGGCCTTGAAATCGGCAACAAAAGAGCACCTAATGTTATCTGTGCTGTATCCTCTCTTGAGGCGATAAACCGTGATTATGGCATCAACACTCTCAGTCGAGTGCTTCGTCTTGTTATTGGTGCTTGGGAAGGTGATATGAACTCATTCTCCGCAAACATTCTCAATGCCGTTGCCAAGCTCGTTGTAGTTTACAAAGACCATTTGAACGAAGATGTGTTCGCCGAAAAGGTTGGCGCACTTTCTATCAAGGCTTTGACTCGTATTGCGAAAGAACGCAGAGCAGGTTCTATGGGTTTTGCTGAGGCTATGATTATTGAGTACAACGGCAAGAAGAAAAACCAAGCATACCGCCTTAATATCCGTCAGCTCTATGACAAGGATGTTGCGCTTTGGGCAAGATCGGAAGAGGACGAGTTTGACGATAGCGATACCTTTGAGAAGTTGTTTGCAAAAAACAAGGATTTAGAGGATGCCGATGGTGATGGTGACGACATTAGCATTGGATTCGATTTCGAAGATGACGAAGAAGACGGCGAGGAATAAACCCCACCGTCTTCTAACCAACAGCGAATAGGCTTTTGCCTGTTCGCTATTTGGCTTTTACATCGTTTGCTGAGTAATGCCTTCGGTTTCACTATCTGTCATTGCCTGATGCCGTTGTATTTCTTCTGCTTCATCGGTAATTAGTTGATAAGTATTTACGGCGAATAGATTTTTTGTTATTCCCACCGCATTTTGCGATAGAAATTCCATCGCATTTATTTCCTTATCTCCAATTATTACTGTTTCAAGTTCTCCAGTCACGAGTGCATGCACTTCTTCGGGTTCAAGGTGAACTATTCCGTGTATTGTTTTAACGTCAAAGCTCGAGCCTAAGTGGTCAAGCAGTCTGCCCATCACTTTATATCGTATCTTTTCATATTTCGCCTGTTCATCTTCGGCCTGTGTTATCCCTGCTGTAATAACCTTGGTAAATTCTTCAGTATCCTCAGCCAAGGCTTTGAACTTCTTACCGATATCTTTGAGAGCTTCAAGGTTATACGAGTAGCAGAAAAAACCGCCAGCTTCCGAGTCAAACTTAATCTCATTGAAATTGGGATGATTTTCAAAAGCTTTCTTACATGCGGCCTGCCAATCATAGCCACTACCTCGGTTGTACCGGCCATAACCGTCTTTGACGGGTTCTCCTCGTCCCTCAGCAAACCTATTAAATGCTTCTTGGCCAAAGCTTTCATATTCGCTGTTAAGCGATGACAACGATAAACAAAGACTAAAACTATTGTCATCATGATCAACAATATAGAAAGGTTCGCATTCTTCATTAAATCCTTTGATTACATTTTTTATATTCATTTTTCTTCTCCTTTTTTGATGTATTCATCTATTGTATAGCCACCGCCGAAAATTACCGTTATTTTGCCATTTGAGTATACCTTGATACATTCAATCATCTGTCTTACGATTGAGTCATCATAGGTGTGTTTATTATTTTCACGCTTATCTATGGTGGTTTGTATTTCGGTAAGTCGGCTCTGCAGTTCACCGTCTTGATGTTCGCTTTCTCGAATAGCCTTTATACGACCATTGAGTTGGTCTATCTGTTCAGATATCTCTTTGAACTCGTCTTCGTGGCTTTCAATGTCGCCACCTTCTTTTACACTATCGTTTACAAGGGTGAGCATACGCTTGTTGAGGGCATCGATTCTTCTTTGGAGCAGGTCGATTTCATCTGAACCGCCGTTGAGACCTATTGCTTCTCCGATGGTCGACCGCATCAGCATTAAGTATGTGGCAGCATCCTCATCGTTGAACTTGTTTAAGGCTCTTACGATAGCTTCTTGAAGTTCGGTTTCTTCTACGGTGAGTGAGTCCTTACAGTATTTCGTGCCGTAGTCAAGTCGACTAACACATCGCCATACGATTTTCTTTTTACCTCGCTTACTCCATGTAACCCTTCTGAACCTTGTTCCGCATTCTCCACATTGGAGGACATCGGTTAATGCATACTTGGAGTATTTTCCCGTAGAGGTCAATGCCGTTTTATTCGATTGTGGTGTGTATGCATTTCTTCGAGAGATTTCTTCTTGTACCTTGTTGAAGGTTTCTCGAGTAATTATCGCAGGGTGACAATTTTCAACAAGCCACATCGGAGCTTCACCTTCGTTTGTTTTTCGGGTCTTCTCAATTGGGTCGAGGGTGACTGTTTTCTGTAGGATACAGTCGCCACAGTATTTCTCGTTGCGGAGGACACTCATTATCATTTGTTTGCTAAAGGTGAATTTCTTTTCTTCGAACTGTAGGTTCTCGGCTTGTAAGGTTTTTGCTATTACATCCACAGGTGAGCCAGCGAGATACATTTCAAAGATTCGTTCCACCACTCTTGCTTCATATGGTATAATTTCGGGGATTCCGTCTTCGCCCTTTTTGTAGCCGAGCCATTTTTTATACATGTATATCGGTTTTCCTTCTTCGAAGTTCTTTCGATATGTCCATGTGATGTTCTTACTGATGCTTTCTGATTCTGATTGTGCAAATCCAGCGTATATTACAAGGTATAGTTCGCTATCATTCTTCATCGTGTCTATATTCTGTTTTTCGAAGTACACACTTATTCCTTTGGAGCGGAGCATTCGCACATATTCAAGGCATTCTACGGTGTTACGAGCAAATCGGGATACGCACTTTGTAATGATGTGGTCAATTTTACCCTTAAGACAGTCCTCAATCATTCTTTTGAATTCGGGTCGCTTATCGGCTCTTGTTCCGCTTATGCCTTCATCGGCATATAGACCTGCGAACTCCCATTCTTTGTTTGAGTTGATGTACTCAGTATAGAACTTCATCTGATTCTCGTATGAAGTTAACTGTTCTTCGCTGTCGGTAGATACTCGGCAGTAGGCAGCAACACGCTTTTGTTTGTGTTTTGCCTTGTCTACCACAAACGACCTTTTGGGTTCTATGAGCGTTACGGTCTTTTTAGGTATCTTCGTTACAGCCATCGTCTTCATCTCCTTCGGTTATTTCTGTTTCCACTTTGGTGTGGAGTATCACTCTGCCTTTTTCTCCGAGGGTGATATATGATACAAGATCGGAGAAGTAATCGCAGTTGAATTCTTCTTGAGGTTTCATGAGCATCGCTCGTTTTCTTGCAATTTGAGCGACTATCATTGTTTTTGCTTGGGTTTCTTTATATAACTGACTTGCTATATCACTTACCTTGCTTACGATATATTCTTCGTTTGGGTGATCTTGGTGCAGTTCTTTATCTATCTCTTGTTGCAAGGCTGTTACTGTTGGGGAGTCGACTGGTCGCACTCGTTTGTGCGGTATCATTAACTCGGTGTTCTCGATGATTCTGTTCATAAGCAAGGTTATCTTTAGGAGCAGGTCACCATCGCTTATTCGCAGTCGCCATCCGCATTCATCGTTAGTGCAAGTCCAACTCTCTTTGATATGCCTTTTTGAGCAGACTCGCCGTACCATTACGCTTCCGCATTTTTCACACTTGACTCGGTTTCGTAGGAGAGCTATGCCTTCACATTCCTTTTCTACGGTATTTCTTTGTCGAGCAGTTTTAGCATTTACAGCGTATTCGAAGGTGTCTTCATCGATGATTGGGTCGTATTCATCATCGCCGAGGTATTTTGCGTTATCTATGATTCGTGCAATTCTCGCTTTATCCCACACATTTGTTTTTTCGGTGTAAGGCACTTTCCTTTGAGTGAGGTCTTCGGCAAGATCTTTCAACGAAGCACCTTTGACGTATTCATCGAATATGTATCGGATGATATCTGCTTCGTTGTGGTCTATGACCGTCCGTCCATCTCGTATTGTGTATCCGTATGGGATAAAGCGTGTTTTTTTCATTGCATTCTCCTTATATCAGTTCGGTAAATTTCAGACCGCCGAGGACAGTCATTGTCATTTCATCTCGGTTGCTGATGGTAATGTCGGTTATAATCTCGGTGAACAGATGCTCATCGAAGTCTTCCAAGGGTTCTTCGATTTCTTCAATTAACCGTTGAAGCTTTCTTACTTGCTCGAGCATTTCAAGGATTCTCGACTCAAACTGTGACTGTCGTTCTTCCTTTAGTTGTTTTAATTGTCGTTGCAGGTCGTTTACTTGGGACTGATGTATATCTGTTGCGAGATACCCTTTCGAGCGTAACTGGTCAAGCATAAGGATTTTACCGTTAGTTTCAGCGATGCTCTCACTTATCAGCGATGCTGTTTTGTTGTTTCGCTTATATAGAGCGGTCGCTGTTTCGAGCTTGTTGATTACTTGACCGAGGATATCCTCTTGACCGAACCGAAGTTTATTTACCATCGAGAGAAAGCCATCATATATTCTTTCTTCACTGTAGTAGAAGGAGTCGCAAGCCTTTGCATCTTCTTCGTGCTTTGCACATACCCATTTGATTCCACCGCTTTTTACTTTTCGGCGATAGAAAGAGCCACACTCGGTGCATCGAATGTGGCTCGTTAACGGGTATATATTCAGAGTTGTTGCTTTGCTGAATTGAGACTTTCTTTTCTTCAGCAGGTCTTGTGCTTTTTCAAATATTTCCTTTTCTATAATTGGAGTATGGGTATCGGTGGCGTAGTACATATCTTCTTCACCACGGTTTTTTGATTGCTTGAAGGGAACGATTACTTCACGGTATGTCTTCTGATACTTGCTATCGCCAATATATCTTTCATTGGTGAGCATATATGAGACCTTGGTGGATTTCCATCTTTCCTTACCGTTCTTCGTAGGGATACCCCGCATTGTAAGTTCTTTTGCAATCTCTTGTGTGGACATACCGTTTAGGTACATCGCAAATACATCCCTTACCACCTTTGCTTCGGGTTCGTAAGGTTCAAGTTGTTTGTTTACGAGTCTGTATCCATATGGAGCATTGCTGTCCACATACTCACCACGTTCCATTCGCTTAGTTATGGAGAGCCTTTGGTTTTGTGATATAGACTGTGATTCTTCTTGGGCTAATGCCGTAAATGTACTAAGAAGCATTTCATCGCCGAGGGAGAGAGTGTTGATTCCTTCCTTTTCGAACTTAATGCCGACTCCAAGTCGTTTAAGTCTACGAGCGTATGATAATGCTTCTTTTGTGTTTCGTGCAAATCGTGAGATTGACTTTGTTAAGATAAGGTCTACTTGACGAAGTTCGCACAATCTTATTAACTTTTGGAATTCGGGGCGGTTGTCTGCTTTCGTACCGCTTATGCCCTCATCAGCGAAGACATCGACAAGCACCCAATTCTCATTTGCGTTGATTAGCTTTGTGTAGGTTTCTATCTGCCTTGCATATGAGTTGAGCTGATCAGCCGAAGAGGATGACACTCGGCAGTAGGCAGCTACACGCAATTTTTGTACGCCTTGTTTTGATATCGGGGATATCAATTTAGGGGTTGCCATAGTGTCATCTCCTTTCAGTTTTTTCTAACAACATTATACTCAAAACACCGGCAAAGTCCAGCAAAAATGGCATCTTTTTTGATAGTTTTCAAAGTGTTCGGAAACCGCATATTTACAGGCTTTTTTGAGCAAAAGTGGTTTAAGCCAAAATGTAATAGAAACCTCTTTTTCTGTTATAAAAATCAAAGCATTTTTAGAGTCATATTTTCTTCCATGACCGGTGCTTCAGCAATGTCTGTTAGGTGCTTGGGATCGACAATAACTTCCGACTCGCCACGACCGTTAAATAATGCATAAATATATTGTTTGGGAATTTGTGCCTCATAAACTGTACCGTCTTCACCAAAACGATGGGCGAACCATTCGGCTGTTTTCTGCTCGAGTGTCCACGACAAAGCTTTAATGTTTTCTGCGTTATATGAGGTAACACCTCTATACACCGTTATGGTATCGTCAAGCTTACCAAGCAGCTCTTGTTCTTCACCATCCATAAGGAATTTGGGGTCTGCATCCTTGAACATTTTTAGCAGTTCTTTCCGGGTGAAGTTTTCATCGAGGTTAGGGTTTTCCGAGCGTATCCAAGCATCAGCCAAAATCTCAGAATACTCCTGTTTGGAGAGGTGTGGTTTAGCAAATTTTAAAAAGGTCATGGAATAGGGCTTGTTGGTCATCATATAAATGTGATAAGCACTTTTAGCATCTTCAAACTGTGATTTCATAAAGTTTTGCCACGCTACAAGATCTTCTTTACTCTTGGTAATGTCTACAAGCCTTATTCCGTCTTTGCTCGGTGCCGCCACCATTCCACTCGATGTGAAGGGATGCTGAACTATAACTGGTGAGAACTCTGTTAGATGCGGTTCTATCATCACAAGGCGTTTTGCAACCTGCCTTACGCCTTCAAGGTTAGTTGTTTCTCGCATTTTACCACCTCTTAGTCTGCAATGACTATATCCGCACCAGTAAGTTGCTTATAGTATTTTTTTGCTCTGCCGTATTCTTTTTCGGTAATCTTACCGACATTAAGTAAATGACGAAGCATTGAAACGATACGCAGATAATTAGCACTTTTAGTTTGCTTTTCTGCTACCATATTTCATTCTCCTATCCGATTCTTCGATTTCGTTTTTCATGCGGACTATAGTTCGGACTACCGTATTTTGCTCGTCCCCTGTAAGATTGGGAAGTGCATTTTTGAGAATTCCAATAAGGATTTCTCTGTCTTTTACTTCTCTTACCGATAATCGTCTTCCTAACATATTGATTCTCCTTACTTTGTTTGCTCATGAGTTATGTCCTCACTAACTTAGATTTTTGGTTCATTGGCGATATCCTCGCTTTTATCAATCTCGGGTTCGGGTGCATTTTCTATTTGCTGCACATCTTCAAAGAAATATTTGAGCCGTTCACGAAGGCTGTCCATAGTATCCATATCAGATGAAAAGCCGAGACTAATAACCATTGCATCAACAAATTTCATCCCTTTTACATTGCGATAAAACTCTGTGTACGAACCCCATATACCGTCTGCACCGGTATAGATATCAGCATCTCTATCGTTGATTTGGAAATTATATTTGGCGGTATCTACTCCGATGATTTTTTCGTAAACTTCTTCATTTTCATACATCATTCCGCTTAAATATGTATCTATGGTTTTTTCGGGTGCTATATAGAGTGTCATATCCAAGAGGGTTAACTCGGGCATATCTTCACACGGGTTTTCTTCGATTGTGACTCGGGCTGCATTGTAAAAAGGGTGGATTGCTTGCTGTAAAGTTAATCTTTCTAATTCATCACCTGTATATTGCTCAAAATACCACGGATCACCCATTGATACATACTCGGGCGGTTTTACTTTATATGTTTCTTTCATTTTTAGTTCTCCTTTGCATTGTTGAAGTAATCTTCATCCTTAACGGATTCCATAAAGTTGCGAATTTCCTCAACGCTATCCACTCTCGGATAGTGATGCAGAGCCTGTGCAACCTTCTTGCCGTAAGTTCTGTAATCTGCTCTCGGGTCAAGAATAGAGATTACGCCGGTATCTGTTTCACAGCGTATAAGTCTGCCCACGCCCTGACGAAGTTTAATCAGCATATCCGGGGTGCAATACTTACTTACGAACTCGCTTGTGGTTTCACAGTTTTCTCTGCGTTCTTCCATAATTGCAGAAGGCATCGGGAACGGCAGTTTAACGATAATTACAGAGGACAGGCAATCTCCGACACAGTCAACGCCTTCCCACATAGAGCCAGAAGCGAAGAGGATGCCGTTCTTGGACTTTTTAAAATCTGCGATAGCATTCTTATTGCTTCTTGTCATGCAGATGATGTCGAACTCTGTGAGCTTATCTTTAAGCAGTTCGTGAACCATTTTAAGCACTTTGTAGGAAGTGAAAAGGATAGCCGTATGGCCGTTGGTTGCACGAATAATCTTTTCGGTTTCGGCTGCGATTGCCTTGTAGTATTCTTCATCCTCGTTCTCGGGAGAAGGAACAGGCATGTGCTTGGGGATATACAGTCTTGTATGGTTTTCATAATCGAAGGGTGATTCTGTTCTCGATTCAAGGAGCAGATGCTTCGCTACAAAATCAAGACCGTTTTCACTCTTGAAGTATTCGAAATCCGTTCCGTCAGAAAGCGTACCCGATGTAAGCACATGGCTGACATTTCTATCCCATACCTTCTTGCGAAGAATATTATTGATTTTCTTGGGGGTACAGCAGAGAGAAACGATACCGTTTTCATCTGTGTCTACCCACACGGTGTTCTGACTGCCTTTGCTGATAGTTTCAATGGCGTTTTTGAGCATCTCGCCGGTAACGGGGATTCCGTAATTACGCTTTACTTTCATCTTTTCAATACGAGAGAGAAGATATTTGATTTTGCCAAGCTTGGAGATTTGGAAGTTGGTTAAGGTGATAATGCTTCCACGGTCTTCCTCAATATCGTTATCATTACGCTTTCTGCGGAGACTTCCGAAGAGGGCGTTGTTTTCTTTGAGGAGTGCTTCCAAGAACTCTTTATACTTAGCTTTATCATTACGGGGTGAACAGAGAACCTTAACGGCTTCAACATACTTCACGATATCTTTCTGACTGATTCTTTCGCCGAAGGTGTCTTCTGCTGCTTCCTTAAACTTGTGAGCTTCATCGACAACAACGAAACAACTTTCACGAAGCAAGGGCGGACGGTCTTCGGTGTGAGTCTTTTGCGACATAAGATACATATTGTGGTTGGTAACCTGAAAATCAAGACCTTTGAAGTTGTACATCTTATGGGTCAAGTAGCTGTATGCACATTCGTCACGCATAGAACATCCAACACAAGATCCCTTAATACAGATGCGGTTTTTAATCGCAC
Organism: Ructibacterium sp.; assembly: GCA_045540375.1. Taxonomy (GTDB): domain Bacteria; phylum Bacillota; class Clostridia; order Monoglobales; family Monoglobaceae; genus Ructibacterium. The sequence goes on from JAZQHD010000111.1 coordinate 23,928, forward strand.
CGCTGATGCGATATCTATCGAGGTCGATTCCGCATGGCAGGCTGCCAATCTTTTCAAGAAGTTCGATTGTATCCTTATATTTCGAAGGATATTTTTTAATATTGCGAAGGAAGTCTTCGTAACGATAATGGCAGAAGTAATGCTCTTTGCCTTTGCGGAGTACCGCAGTCAAGGGCTGCTCAATAATGTAATAGTCCATAAGCATTTTTGAAAGGTTCGGGATTTCTCTTTGCACGATTGCTTTCTGCAATTCGATGCTCGAGGTGGTAATGGTGATAGGTAAGTTCATACCATATTCTTTATCGTTATGGTGTTTAGCCACAATTGCCGCCACCAAATAAGAAAGGGTCTTACCAGTTCCAACCTCGGCTTCGCAGAGAGCAACCTGTTTGGAAGTAAAGCCAAGATACATTTTCTTTGCCAAGGTGATTTGTTCTTCTCGAATGTTGTAGCCGTTGTTTGCAAGCACAACACGGAAGATAGAGTCGATAACATCGAGGGGCCTGTCTACAAATCTGCTTAAATAACGCTTATCGCCGGTGTATTTTACGGAATACAGAATGTGAGGGATAAGCTGCTTATATGATTCCTTCGGATACAGGTTGTCCGGGCGTTTTGTGATAACGCTTGAGCCGTATCCTGTTGTAAGGTCGATTGCGATGTAATCAATTTTGTGTCGCAAGGGTGCGTGATAAATTAAATATCTGTTTTCAAAAGTAAAATCATAAACGCCGCCTTTATAGGCCTTACCAGCGTCTATGTAGTTTTCTAAAATTTCGTTTCCATCGTATGTCATTTCAAACATTGTTTTTTCTCCTTTTTGGTTAGTAATTAAAAAAATAAATAAGAATGTTTGAGCGACAGAATGGTATGCAGGAATGTTGTCCACTCCTGCACAGTAGTTCCATCGCTCAAATAAAGTTTTGTTATCGAGCGTAGGATTCAAGGATGTCGAGTATCTCGCAGCATATTTCTCACGACTTTTTCGAACTCGAGAGAACGAGCATCATATATGGTGTAACAGACATAATTTTCAGTCTGAAACAACATATCTCACCTTCCGGTAAGCTGTTTTGCAGAAGTATCATTATTCCTCTACCGGAGTTATGGCCAATCAGAAACATGCTGTACTATTGTTCTGACTCGGCGCAAGGTTTATCGCTCGCTCTGTGAAGAGGTCTTGGCGCCCTTGTCCGACAGCTTTCCTTTTACGGTCCGGTGAGTTTATACCTCGGCATCCTTCGTATTCAATTGTCAAGGTGCATTCAACCCTGACATAAATTCAAGATTGAAAAGGAATTTATCTTTTCCTCACTTGTATAGGAACGAAAATCGAGTTTTGCTAACCCTTAAATTAAAAATTCTTTTATTTTTTTCAAAATTCTTTGTTTTCTCTTGTGAATTGCGATACAGGAAACTCGATATTTTTCTGCTACTTTTCGTTCCGATAGATCTTGAAAAAAGAGGGCATCTATCAGTTCTCGTTCAGCCTTATCAAGATGCTCTAATGCTGAATACAGTTTTTCTATCATCAGACTGTGCAGTATAAGGTTCTCGGGATTGGATTCGTAATCTACGAACTCGTGGAAGTTTTCGTAAGCACCGTCTTCGCCGCCGAGTAATGCACTAAACTGTGTTTCATTCGCTTTGTGCTTACCATCGTTCTTTTCAATTCTCCATTCACCGCGGCGGAACTCGTCATAGACTTCCTTACAAACATGGATTACTCTTTCTTTTCCTGTGGTTGTATCAAATACATTGATTGCGTATAATTCGCTCATTTTTCTAATCTCCTTAAATTTTGAATTTTGGTTTTGATTCAAAATTCGAAGATTAGGGATATCGGGCAATAGACGACTGCCAATTTGTTATAAACATAAAAAGTCCTTTCCCGTGCAATACAGGAAAGGACTCTAATTACCGTACAAGGATTCGCGCAAAAAAACGCCGTACAAATTAAGACAACAGATTATCCATATAGGATTCTATTGTTCTTAACCTTGTACGGCGCTTGGAAGTCACGGTTAACAACCGGCTCTGCTTGCACGAATTAAAGTTTCGTATTTAATTTATCTACCGACATATCCAAGTCTAAATGGATTTATCGGTGCTGTTTTCTTTTTTATCTTTCTGAAATAGGCGAGACTAAGTGGTTCTTCCAATTTGCATTTGCGACATTTAACTTGGACGATTCCTGATGTTATGCCATAGATTTCTTCAATTCTAAAACCACAAACAGGACACTTCAGTTCTCGGCTTTTCAGCTTCTTGGCTTCTTCACGAGACTTGCGTATTTTCTCCGCTACATCCGGAGTGAGGTGACCATATCTGCTATCGTATATTATTTCTTGATTCTCTGTCATAGCACACCTCCGAGTTGTAGGTCTTTTTCTAAATACTCAGTCAAGTCGTGTGGAATAAGCCATCCCAATGTTTTTAAGCGAATTACGAGTGCCTGATAAGAAACACCCATACAGTCTGCAATTTTACGGAGTTTTATTTTGTCTTCCGGGGCAAAGACATTCCAACCGTAAACATTCAATCCTTCTTCGCATCCGTATTTTTTCATAACTCTTTTCAAAATAAATCGAGGCATTAAAAATACAGAACCAAGTCTGTCGGCTTGAGTTTCAGAAAAAGACAGCAGTTCTTTTTGTTCTTCTAAAGTATAAATTCTTTCGGGGTCAAATTCATTATGAAAGCATCCTACATCTTGCATAGGATTCTGTTTGGCAATAACACTATGCGCACCTTCGTGACCAAGAGTAAACCGTCTTCGACTGCTTTCATTTTCGTTCAGTAAGACTTTGTCCAATACTGCGGTGTTCTTCGGGAATACCACTTGTACTCTCTTGCCATTACGGATTACATGCAGAGGTCTTTTGCCGTTTGATAAAAATGCGATCTTGTTCGGATCGTCTTCGGCGATGGTTTCATAAACTACGGTTAGTCCTAAATAATCCGTAACCAAGCCATCAATATCGACACAGTGCGTATTATAACGCCGTGTTTTACTGATATACGCTCTTACGATGGTTTCACCGAGTTCTTCCAACTCATCGTATGAAATATAGCTTCTCAACCTGTGTCCACCTCCGGTTGAATTGACTCAACATACCATTTGTCGTCAATTCGATATAGATATTTTTCCGCACTACCGATAAGTACCGTGTAGCGAATTCCTTTAAAGTCACCTTCGGAGGTACAAGAGTGAAGAGTCTTTTCGATATCCCATGTGCGACCGTCATGCCAATGAATACGGGTAGGTCTTACTGCACCACCAGTAAGAACCTGATAATCGACCTTCACAAATACTTGTTCCACTTTTATACCTCCTGTTTTAGTAGGGCATTAAAGCCCTTTGATTACATGCTGTGCTACGCCTTGTATCTGTAGGTCATAGACCTCGATATCTTTATAATTCTTCTTTGCATTTGCAGAGCGAAGAATAGCACAATGCTTTTTCTTGTTTCTATAAAAATACTTTAGGTTGTTTAAACCATCAGAAAGAGCAACAACAATATCTCCTTCTTCAGCGGTGTTTTGCTTTCTTACTACAATCCAATCGCCGTCATCGATACCTGCATCGACCATTGAATCGCCATTAGCACGGAGTAAAAACATTTCTCCGCTGCCGAATACTGTTTCAGGCAGACGAACATATTCGAGGATTCGTTGTTCTTCCAATAATCCGGGGCCGCACGAAACCGAGCAATCGAGTATAGTGGCGCATGTGCCTGAACCTTTATATTTACGAGTAGCTTCTGTGGTTATTGAATTGCCATCGTATTCGATCATACCTTTTTCAGCCATCTCTACGATATATCTATAGGCCGTTCCTCTTGAAACGCCAACTTCAACCGCAATTTCTGTCGTTGAAGGAGACCTGCCTTCTTCGATATAAAACCTTTCGGCAAACTCTTTTATTTGATTCATTAACTCAATACTCTTTGAACGCATATTATCGTCCTCCGTTCTAACCAGAGCAATCTGCTTTGGATAGGTTTATTATAGCAGGTTCTTCAATTCTTTGCAATAGGGTTTTCAAAGATGTCACAAATGGTGTCGCAAATTTTGAACAATACACCCCATATCATAACTGGTAGCTATTGTGAGTATCATGGTGCTCTTTACTTTGAGTGAAAAAATGGTATAATTATGTGTGTAAGTTGGTTTTAAAGGATGTGGACTTATTGGAAGAATATAAAAGAATTGCATCTGAAAAGTTGCTTTCAATTGTAGGCGAAGCATGGATTCAGAAAAATATAGATAATATTTGCTCTTTATATTATGACAAAGGAAATACGATAATCTTTATTTTTTGTCAAACTTCTTATTTGCCTTCGGAGGACTTTCTTGTAAACAATACCGATATAGAATTTCAACCCCAAGAGAGCATTTCCTTTGAAATCGACAAGGACAGTAAAAACTGCATCGTCATTAAGAATTTTATATCTTTATAGCAAAAAGACCGCCGATTGCACGGCGGTCTTTTTTAGTGTAGCATTATAAATCTTCCACTACTTGCAACCCCTCCATCACCTCAACCATAATGCGTGTGGCAATTATGAAACCTGTTCGGAAGGCATCTCTTTCTGACAATAGTGATAATTCTCTTTGAGCATCTTTATATTTCTCAAATGTTTCTTTCTGTTGTTCAGTAAGAGTTGCGTTCAGCCCATCTTCATTTTTACACATCAACTTCACGAGTTGATCCATTTTAGAACCTCTTTTCGTATCTCTTTCGTTTGGATTGATGTTGCCAAAGTATAAATCTTCAAGTGTTGTCATTTGCGTTACTCCTTTCGTTTGTAACACAAACACATACCATACTTTTTTCTATAAGTCCAGTAAAACAAAAATTTTCACTTCAAATAGTAATCAGACGCACCTTCAATGTACTTTTCATAATCAATACAAATTGCTTTGTTTTTATTATAGTGGTAATTCATTCGACCTGCCCATCCAAGAAAACATACAGTTCCATCGGACTGCAAAACCATAATATCATCTACATCTCTTTCGGTGGTTTTAACGCCATCTCCAAATGTAATACCTTCACGAGCTGCATCGCTCATAAATCTGTATTGCATTTCTTTGTTGTGAAGGATAATGTATACCTTCTTTTCCTGATTGATTAAATTTCTGATTGTTCGCATAGTTCATGCACTCCTTTTAAATTTATATCCTAAAGAGTGCAAAAAAAGAACGAACCCATCGTTACCGACAGGTTCGTGAGATTTTCCCATCGGTCAAGCATTAGCACCTTACCGTTTGGCAGGTCGCTGTGCGGTCAACGAGCTTGATCTCTCGCGCACTCTTAATAGGTAAATTATTTAGTTTTCTATATGTTATATCGATACTTCTAATTTATCAAGGAAAGCTCTCAAATCCACGATTTTCTCGGGAATTGATTTATTCTTAAATTCCTTGTCATTACCACCCTGCGAATATAAGGCTTCCATAGCTATATGTAACTGCATTTCTGGCCAAATGTAAAACTCAGCAAGAAGTGATCCCAGATGTTCTCCTTCTTCAGAAATGTACATACTTTTTTCGCTTTTTAAGTATTTTTTGATCTCACTTTGAAACCATAAATATGAATATTCTTCTTCGCAGCTTCCACATAGCAGTTTACTCCAAGAAGTTTCTCTGATTTTTGTAACTGAAATGTGTTTATGTTGCTCTTTTGTTAAAACAAATCTAATAAACCATTCCAGAGTATACTGGTCTAATGCCATATGACATTCTCTAAATTTTGTGGCATATTTTTGTGAGTCGTTCAGGCAAAATAAATACTTAAAAGACATATTAACTATTTTTTGTGCCTTTCCATATGGGATGCTTCCATAGCAAAGATTTATTTTTTTACAGAATTCCAAACAAGTATTTTTATGCCATATCTCAAAATCACTATCAGCAGAATGAATATATAAATACAGTTCATTTGCTAACCAATTTAATGCAGATTGAATGCTTTCTTTTTTAAGACCGGCAATAGTTCTTGGCGTAAAATCTTTATATGCAGGTCCTGACACAATTCTTTCATAATCTTCCAAACAATCAATTGAACAGTCAGCAAATTTATTTGACGGAAAATTAAATACTTTTTGTAAATCTTTGTGGGCAACACTATATTTCATATTCTTTCTCCAATGCTTTCTTTACTTTGTTGAAAACCAACTGATTTGGGTAATAGCGATAATCCGCAAATATGGATATACCATTTTTCTCGTAAAACTCTAAAATGGCGGCGGCACAAGCAGCACTTCTGCTTTGTCCATATTCACATTGACAAATGAAATCCAATCCATCATCTACCGCATTACGAATAAACCTTGCAAGCTCATCGACCTCAGAAAAATAGGAGTTAAAATCAAGACCATAATCTCCAAGTATTTCAATATCAATATCGTGAAGAGGTATTGCAAAGACTCGGTTAGCTTTGTTGCCGTAATCAACTGGTTGAAAAATTTCGCCGGTTCGTTTCGAAGGTGGATCATAAAACGATATGACTGCCACATTGTTTGGAAAGTTATTTTTGAGTAAAAGTTCTATTGCTTCTCGAGAGTAAATATCCACTTGCATATTTCTGCACTCCTTTGTTATTTGAGTACATTATATCGCATATTTAATGCCAATTCAAATTCCTTAATAGTTTCGTTACATTTACAAGTATATTCTTACTTTTTACTTAGTGTTTCTATGCGTTCTTCAACTTCATCGATAAGGTCTTCAATTTCGCTATATTTTTCTTCCCATTCATCGTATTCGTCAGAATCCATATCTTCGGGTTCGCTATCTTCAAGTTCGCTAAGCCGGTCTTCAAGGTCTTCGAGATATTCTTGCAATTGTTCAAGGGTAAGTTCTTCAATATCGGGTTCGACTTCAATACTAATCTCTATACCAAGTTCTTCGCTGAGTTTTTTTAGTTTATCCTGTGTGATTTTTTCGTATTCTTTCATTGTTTCTCCCTTTCTTATATACCTCTAAAAGTTGCTTTTATGCATCCTTCTGTATAACACCTAATTTCATAAGAGCTTCCCACGGCTCTATAGTGTAGTTCCTTACCACAGCGAGGACACCGCACATATACATCGGGATTATTGGATTTTAAATCAATTGCTTCGAGTTCTTCATCACTATAGTTGATACGCTCATATTTTACTACTTCTTCGATTGCCATTTCCTTGGCTTTTATTTTAATGCCTGCATCATCGATAAGAAGCACGAAAAGGTCATTTTCTTTTTCGATATTTATCTCATATAGAATTTTGTTGGCTGTATCAAAGTGAATATCCTTCGAAACAACACCACGGCACAAAATACTGAAGTATACGCCTTCGTGAAGCAATGCAATTTTTATATCGTCATTATTCTCAATAAACAGTTCAATTAGTTCGGCATCATGGAACTTCTCTTCAAGAATAAGCAACAGCGACATTTCTTCAAAGGTTTCATGTCCTTTGATAATCGGTGAATTATCCAAATCGCATGTTTTCTTTTTATACATACCTATTCACCTATACTTTCTCATTATTTTATCAATGCGCTTTTGGTTTTGGTCGAAGACAAATTGAGTTTTTTCTTTTTCGGTCATATTCGGGTTATATTTAGTAGGCCTGTGTTTATGCACAACACCTATAACACCACAAACCGCACCTATACCGAGTAAAATTAAAACTGGCATCATTTATCACCGTGCTTTCTGTTTTTAAGATACTTTTGCCGAGCCTTTTGATCTGGCAAAGAAGATAAATGTTTTAAATGCTCATCCAAATTTTCTATTGGTGGTGCAGGTGGAGTGAATTTTTCTTTTAGTGCAATAACCGCCCAAATAATCAAAATTACAATTACTATTGCAAGATACATATTATTATCTCCTTTTTCGAGAGCAGCAAGAACAAATACCCGAATTTACACGATTGATGCCACCGTAGGATGCAAAATCATAATCCGGTTTTATTTCACCGCATTCCTCACACTTAATCCAGCGTTGTCCTGTGTGGTCAAGAATGCGTTCTTGCTGTTGAGTGAATTTGTCTTTTACTTCGTTATAGCAAACTTCAAACTGTTTTTTCTCTTTTTCCTCGGCTTCTTTCCGTCTTTTTTCAAGTTCAAGTTCTCGTTGCTTTTTTAATTCTTCAAGGTTTGTAGTTTGATAGAATTGAGGATTGACCGTAAAATTGACGGTAACTCTTGGCGAAAAGTTTGTTGCAACAGGTGAGACAGTTTGTTTTGGATTAACCTCAGTTGGAAACATTTCAGCTAAATACGAACTGTATCTTGTTTTTATATTGAATAGATATAGTTTGTTTTTTGCTCTTGTTATGCCCACATAAAATAATCTGCGTTCTTCCTGTTCTCCATCAGAGTTATCTTTCGAACGATTAAAAATATTCGGTCTTGATGAAGGAAATCGATCATCGTAGACATCAACCATATAAACTGTATCATATTCAAGACCTTTACTTGAATGAATTGTGGATAGAATAATGGGGTTTTCACTGTTGGAATTAAATCCCTTTACGAATTCAGATTCTAAGAATTTCAAGTGTGCTAAAAAGTTTTCAGCTTTCGGTTCGTTTTCTGCAAGCATTTTGAGTATTTCAATTTTTCCGAGATCATAATGTTGCTCACGGGCATATTTGCCATAACCTTCTTCACAAATAATTTCAATTGCTTTAGCTGTAGTTGAACTTTTTACCGACTTCATTATGTTTTCAAACTCTTCAGCTCGCCAACGGTAATTCATTTTGACATACTCCATTTGTTCGTCTAAAGCTTCAAAAACTGTAATATGTCTACGCTTGGAGTTTGTCACAGTATACTTTTTGGGATTAGCTTTAAGATAAATTAGTCCCTTATTACAGATTCGTTCAAATGCATCGGCATCATATGGATTTAGTGATAGGGTTAAATAGTCAGCAATGTCCTTTACGATTTTATTACCGAAAAAGTTCATTTCGGGTTTTCTGTGAACAAATGGAGTTTTGTTTCTTAAAAATGCATCTACAAGCACAACAGCACTATCATTATCACGATATAAAAATGCCGTTTCTCCTGTTGTTCCCTTTGCAACATCTATTAATTTCTTAAATTGCTCAGCACGAGTATTAACTGTTATTAAAGAAATATCCTCACCAGTTTCTCTCTGTGCAACCATGTTTTTTTCATAACGGCCTCTGTTTTTTGAAATAAACTTTTGAGCTGCATCGACTATTTTGCCCGTAGAACGATAGTTGCGTTCCATCCTTAAAATAAATGGATTTCTATAGTCGTATCTAAAATTCAATAGAGCTTTAGGGAAGGCTGCACGAAAACCATAAATACTTTGATCCTCATCGCCAACCATAAACATATTTTCCGTGAATAACAGTTGTAATATTTTATGTTGAATTTTGGATGTGTCTTGGGCCTCATCTACGCAAATATATTGATATCTTTTTTGATAACTTTGCAAAACAGAAGGGTTGTTTTTAAGGATCCAATATGCAAATACCATTTGATCATCAAAATCCATTAAATTGTTTTCTTTCAATGCGTTTTGGTATCTTTTATAGGACTCACTAATTTTAGACATATCGGCTTCTAAAACTAATATATCTTCTTCATTAAGCATCATATTTTTTATATATGCAAATGCGGTTTTCAGTTCTAAAACATCACTTTCTGTTGCATAATCATTTGGATGCAGTTCACTATATATTTTACTTATTATTCGATTAATGATTTTACCTTCATCGAGCTTTTTTATCGGGTGATTGTTTTTCTTGCAATACGAAATGTAAATATCATAACAAAGACTGTTCAATGTTCTAAAATCAATCGTTCCGTTGTCAGAGCTTCCAAATGTATTGTTATATCTTGTTTTCATTTCCTCCGCAGCTCTGCGGTTAAAAGTAAGTGCAAGAATTTTATTAGGGGAAATACCTTTTTCTTTTACCATGTATCCCAAACGAGCCACAAGGACGGTTGTTTTACCAGAACCGGGTACAGCCAATAATAAGTTGGCACCATCTACTGCCTGTAGTGCGCGTTCTTGTTGCTTATTTAAATGGATATCGTATTTTTCCTTAAATGCCAAATAATTTTGATTGGTTAATAGATCTTCTCTAAGTGGGGGTTCGCAGACACCGTCACATAAACCAACATATTTAAGAAAATCCAATTTGCTCATCCACTTGGATGTTTCAAACTGCTCAAAACCATACTCTGAAACATCTCGAACCTGAACAATACTTTCGCCTTTTTCGTCTTTCAATTGGAAAAACAAATCAATACAACCGCTTTTCACATCGTAATTATTAAATGCTTTTTTGGGGTTCTTCCAATAAAATGTATATCCTTCGACTGTTTTTTCTTTGTGTAGTTGCCCTTCTTCATAAAGCGATGATAAGTCGAATAACCAAATGACCTTGTATCCTAAATTATGATAAAAGTTATTGCGTTCATCAAAAAACTTGACCGGCATTATGCTGTGTTGAAACTCGATAACAGTTCTTCCGATCATTACATCAGCTCGATGCCGAGTTTCTCCAAACACGAGTTTGATTTCTTGATTATCTCTTGGAAACTCATTTTGCCATTCGTTATGCCAAGGCGAAATATCATAGGAGCGTTCTCTTTCCCAAGTGTCCGAGCATAAATGATGAGATTTGTGGGCGAAATGGTGCTGTCTGATTTCACCTTTTTTGGTTACAAGAGGCGCACCACAATAAGGACAATAGTATTCACTATTGCTGTGAGTATCTTCAATAAAGATTCTATTGTCTTCGTGGTCATAAGCAAACAGCATATTTTACTCCTTTTCATTAAGACTTTTTGTTAGTCATCGTGATATTTACAACGCTCACATATCTCTCTTTTGGCTTCAAGTTCTTCCTCTGTAATTATGCCGGGGATTTCATCTATAAGCGGATCATAGAGAATATCATAGCAAACATCTGAACTTATCGCTTTTTCACACATGGGACAGTAAATAAACTTTTCACCGTCCTCATTTTCCTTGGGTGGAATAAAGCGACCAAGTATTGATTTTACTTTTTCTATCGGCATCGGGAGTTTACCTTCTGAAAAGTATTCTTTTTTTGATACGGTTACGATTCGTTCTGTTCCATCTGAGCCGACCGGTACTTCAACTTGGTCGCCAACTTGAATGGTATCGTCATCGGTAAGGTAATAATAGGGCTTACCGTAACCACCAAATTTAACACTCAAAAAAATGTAATCGTTCTTTTTTCTGTAAGTTTTTGCGTATTGTTTTTCATCAAACATTTCGCCAAAGCCATAGAACGAAATAAATCCATAAAGGTCTTCAATGAATTCCGGCCAATCTTTAGGCAATCCTTGTTTGTCATAGGTACCTGAGATTATACGAGGTTCTTGGCGATGGAACTCTACTTTAACCTCATAGACCGCAGTTCCTTCGGGAGAAGGAAGCGCATCTTTTTCCGATTCGTTAAATTCGGTAAACAAGCCTTCGATATCCAAATCATCCAAGAATGAGGTTACACCTTCGGCAACATGATATTTGCGTGTTACATCACATTGTTCGGCAAGTTTCAAAACATCCTCTATTGTTTCGGTTTCACGGTCAATAACGAGGTGGTCTGAATATTCCCAAGTGATATCATTGCTATTATCAGCAGGGATTATTACACTCGTAAATTTGTAGTCAATAGTGATGCGCTTGATTTTTTCATAAGCATTATCATCGAAAACGAAGAGAGATTGGTCATCTAAAGTATCACGAACCAGTTGAGATAAATCATATCCATCAACCTCGAATTCGGATATTAAAGGACCAACGAAATACGCTTTTTTGCCTTCGTCATCATCTATCCACATCTCAAACATACCTACATCCGTAGCAAATGATAACTCATATTCATCTCTGAAATATTTAGTAAACTTTGAAAGCAAAAACTTTGCTTTTTCGGGTTCTATTTTAAATTGTTTTTGCTCTATCTTTTTATAGTTAGCAAAATTCAAATCTTCGGCAATTACATAGCGAGTTATCCACACTCGGCCATCTTCGGTTATTGTAAGGTGCTGTTCAACTTCATCGCCCGTTTTAGGACAATAACCATAACAAATATTATTTGAATGAATTTTAATCTTTTTTACATTGCCGAAGAAAACAAACGGAGGCGTCTTATCTTCAGCGGTTATAGTCATAAGTCTTCCAAATGCCGAAATAAACCACGGACGGTATTCGTTATCAAGAGGATGAGCGCAGTATGACCAATGTGTAATATACCTCCAATGAGAGAATATTGCAGTACCGAGGAGGTGTGCATCGTCAACGTCATCTATAATTTTATCGAGTTCCTCGACATTCTCAAAGGCTTTGGGATACTTTTCTATAAACGAATTTCCGCTATCCATTTCAAAACCAAGGGAGAAGCACTTTTTAGCGAAGCCTTCTTCAACCTGAAAATTTGTAGCTTTCGGGTTTCTATAAATATTAAAATAATATTTTGCAAAGGCATATATGTCCTTGTTCATTTGTGTTTCTCCTTTCGTGTGTTATCGTTTTAGCTGCTTATAATTAGTGAGCTTATCTTCTTGCCATAGTTTCTTTTGTTATATGATATGTGCAAATGAGCAATCTCTCGGCTTCACTTTTCGGTTCTTGAAGTGATGCACCAATGTGGTTTACAAGTGAGATGCTCGGCTTGTTGTTCGGCAGAACTGTGTATCTAATATATTCAAAGTCGTTTTTCTCAAATAGGTATTTTAATAATGCCTCGAGGAATTCAAAGCCATATCCTTTGTTTTGAAATTCGGGAGCAATCTCTATTTGCAGTTCCGGTGTTCCTGATTCGCCGTTTACAATAGCAATAAAGCCAATAAGTTCTCCATCTTTCCAAGCCCCATAAATTTCGCTATTACCATCGCCTATGCTATTACTAAACCGAGTCAGAAGGTCTGAAACTGCATCCTGATCTCGAAAGATTATTGCTACATCGTTCTCTGTGAGTGTAGCGAGAAATTCGTTTACAGAATCACCGCCTATTTCAGCGCTGATTTTTGTTGATTCTTCATAGGTTACCTCGCTGATGGTAAGGCGATTTGTTTTCAGTTTCATTCTCGTTTCACCTCGCAGTTGCTTTATTCCAAAATATCCTCGACCGGCAAATCGCACTCCATACAGTATCCGTTTTCGGTTTCGTGACCTTCTTCTGTATGAAGATGCTCGTTATCATAGCAAGTGCTATTAAGTATGCTTTTCTTGACAAGAGGTGGTTTCTCTGATGTCTGTTGCAATTCATCTATTACCGTAAATGCACCGATAACATCCCAAAACCGTTCTTTGCGCATTTTTCTTCTTAACCGAGCTTCTTGCATTTCCTCAAATGTTGGCAAGGGCGGTTGGTTTTTTCGCTTTTCTTCTGCACAACGAGGGCAAGTGAAGGCTTTGGCTTTTTCATATGTAAATCCACATTTTTTACAGGTTTTGCTTCCTTCTCTGAAAAGGTTAATTATGGGTTTCTTTCCGTGCAGGGACTGAAAAATCGAAGCAATAACTAACCCGAAAAATGTGGTTACAATCACGCCAATTATTCCAACCGGTAAGAAAATAAACAGCGCAGGAAGTGTGCAAATTGCGAAAAAGGTTTCACATGGTATAAAAAAGCATAATAGACCGATCTTTACACCTTTTTTCAATTTGCTCACCTTACTTTATTCTTCAACTTTTCTTATTACTTTTTTTGCTTTATCTACGGGGAATGGTGCGGTTAATCTCATATGCTGAGATGTAGATACTACTGTGGCAACCCTTTCGGTATTATCGTTGCCAACAGGCACAACTACCTTATCTCCAATTTTTATATCAAGATCTCCAATAAGGTAAGTGTATGGTTGATTTGAAGCATTGAAAATGACCGAGCAGAAATTATATACTGTTTTATCGGTTGCTGCTAATGGGTCAACTGTCGGTTTTGGCTTTGCTTTTGCTCGTTCTTCATTACGAGCTTTGACAGCTTCTTCTCGTTTTTGATTGAGAACAACCTTATATTCGTCTTCTGTTTCAAATGCATTTACATCGATACCGTACCTTCTTGCTTCATACTGATATCTTCTCCACGCATATTTTTTCTGTTCTGCAGCATTAAGATAATCAGCTTCTGACTCATAATCTAATGGGTCGATGTCATATAGGGGTGATTCTTTATATTTCGCTCTCCACTCAAATCTACGAGAATACTGATATTTTTCCTCGGAACATTCAACGCTACGAATGTATTCGTCCACATCGTTTTCGAATTTTGGATACAGGCGTTGGATTCTCTTGCTGTTCATCTTCTTTATTATTGGTAAGATGTTATACTTGAATTTCTCTATGGTTTCAAGTTCTTCCCAATTCGAACAGTCCATAATTATTGTGCTAATCAGATTCTCCATATCCTTTACTTTGGCGTGTGTGTTCATCGCTACCGCAGTAAAAATTATTTGAGCTTCTTTAATCAAATCTAATTCAAGTGCTTTCGTGATAAATGTAGACATTCCGTACGGATATTGAGGATTCTTGGTGATTAGTTCATCGCAGAATTTAATATCTTCGCCAAGTCTTTTTATCACAAGCGGAAGGAATTCATCGGGATAATCATCTGTAGAGGTAAGTATAGAGTTGAAAACCGTCCAATCATTCGACATGTATTTCTTAAATGGGCCGAACTCTTTGATAACCCAAGTCCATATATCAACAGCTAATTTAGGATTTTCTTCGGCTACCTGCATAAAGACTTCGTTAAAATCATGAACGACATTTTCATCCTCATCGTCAAGAACTACAGGGAGTTCAAAGTTTTCCTTTATTGCTTGAACAAACAAAAAGCCATCAGATATTGTTAAATATTTACTTGCGACAGTTTCGGCCGATAAAATAAAATTGCATTTTTCAATTTCTGCTTCTTTAGTGCTGTTGTACGGAACGTAGCCAATATCTTGCTGTAATTCGCAAAGATAATATGCAGCATCATACTGCCGTTTGGTAGGATAGTCTTCTTCTTTAATTTTATCGAGATGTTCTTGTCCGGGTCTAACAATACTAAAAGTAAGATTAACCGGAATAGTTATTCCTGATTCTGTTTCATAATCATAGGTTGCCGTAATGCCTTTAGCTTCTTCAAGAGCTTCGTTATATTCGTCCTCGCTATCAAAGTCCTCGGGGTCAATACCATAATCAAGACCATCTTCGCAATAGTCACGCCAATCGTTCTTTCTGCATGTTGCATCAATCTTGGCAAATTTAAGGGCTGCTTCATATTCTAATTTTGATTCGTAATCATATGGACTCAAACCGTATGCCGAACCATCTTCACAATCAAGTTGCCAAAAGTCATCATTCGAATAAAAGGATGAGCCAGAATAGGAATTTTCTTCGTCTTCTTTCATGCATTCGTTGATAACCATATAACCGAGCCATTCTTCGCCCAAGTCGGTTTTTCCGTCACCGTTCATATCGAACATACCACCAAAGGGTTGACCGAATATATCATCGAAAAATCCCATATATAGCACTCCTTCCTGAGCAGGATGTTTATCTATATCCTCGCTTCTTGATTTCTTTAAACATGGTTAGCATATCATAATACTTTGCATCTTTAGAATAAAAGGTTAGGTCAATGTCATCATCAAAGTCAAACATAGTTTTGATTGCAATGTTTATAATATAGTTTCCGTCATATAAAGTATTGCGTGATAGATCTTCTTCCTTGACACTACGCAAATCAGAAAAACTATGTAAACGAATATATCCGAATGTAGAATAAAACACCTTTGATTTTAAATCACATCCCCAAATAATTCCATCGTGTTCGTATTCAAGGGAGGATACTACTCCATGTGCTTCTAATTTTTTATGAAGATTATTCCTTAATACAGGTAAAACAACCGCAGCAATTAACGACACAGAAACAATATCAAGTGGTATGGTTTCATCCGGTCGGCTTGGTTCTCTACCGATATGGATGAATGTCGTATTATGGATAATAGTTATACAATCTTTATAGGTGTTTACGCTCTGTATGTTTTCGAGGTCGTATGTCTTGTCTGTTTCATCAACCCCGAAATATCCTCGTTCACTGTCTATGTAAAAAAGATGAGTACCATTGTTTACGATAACTCTTGCAGTCGGACTTTTTGCAGAAACAAAGTTTTTTCTTCGCTCAATAATTTCTTCTCTTGCTTTATCGTTTGAAGCCTTATTGCAAAAATAGCAAACGGCAACAATCACGGCAATTATCAATAATACAATAAATAATTCCATCTTTTCACATCCAAATCTTTTTGAATCCGAACTTCACTTTGGCAATTTAGGGGGGCACTGATTATAGTTTACACCTTTGAGTGTCCTATAAAACGGACTTTACCGTGACACGCCCCCTGAAAAACTCAATTTTTTTCGGTTTCTATTGCTTTTTTAAGCATTTCATAATATTCTTCTTTAGCGTGTTCGGGAGTTAATATTTGAACCTTACCGCCAAATGTAAATACCCAACTATAAAAAGTCGGACTTAATTCAACTTCAACGATAGTTCGGAACGAGGTCATATCATATGCAGTTGTATGCACGTCTTCGCCAAAACGCTCAATAATGTATTTCATCAAGCTGTTATCACAACGGAGTGTTACTTCACATTCTTCGCTGCCGTACATTTGGAATACAGACTTCGTGTAGTCAGCTATATTGAAGTCTTCGGGTTTGGGTACTATATTGTCTTTAAGTACCGTAGGGGATTTTAAAATGCGGTCAACTCTGAACACACATACATCATTGTGTTTTTCTGAATAACCTACAACATAATAAAAATCACCGTTCCAAACCAAAGAATACGGACTAATAATATAAGCCTTTCCGTTATTCTTTAGTTTCTTTTCCTTTTTGATATTGTATTCGTAGTAATAGAATGATATCTTTTTGCCAGTGTTAATGGCTTCATTTATTGCATCAACGATGTAATAAATCAGTTCGTTGTCCGGCTTAATTCTATCTGTAGTATGTAAATTCCTTTTTAATTGCAATGCCTGATACTCACTTGCAAGCGATGTTAGTTTAGAGACTAATACTTCGCTCTTTTTTTCGGTAATGAATTTAGAGGATTCTACAGCATCGATAAGCAGTTTAAGTTCGGGGATTTCAAACTGGCGGCTTGAAATATAATACTTGTTTTGAGAACTATTGATTACTTCAATGTCAATTCCGAAAGACTGCAATGTTTCGATATCTGTTTTCAAGGTGATTCGATGCGCAGATATGCCGTACTTTTCCATAAGCATTGCAATGAGTTCGGTAGTTGATAAAGGATGTTCTTCATCCGAGTATTGTTCAAGTATTTTAAGAAGATATAAAACTCTTGCTTTTGTTTCCATAAATTCACCCCTTAGATTCTTCTATGAAAGAAAGGATTTTATCAGCAGGTAACTTTTCAATTATTCCGCACAAACGAGATATTTCTTGAAGGCAGGTTTCAACATCGTCCACGCAATCTTCAAACGGTGTTTTGAAATAAAGCTTCGGAACTATAACTCGAAGAGCTGCGGATTTTCCTGTGATATGCACAGACAGGTTCTGCTCTGAAATATCTCCGAGTATCTCGTTCAATAATGCTTTGAGTTCTATTGTGCGTTCAGCACAGTTTGGGAAGGTAAGATCAACGCAGCCAAACTCTGACTTGTGGAGAATATAAAGACTTTTAATCGGGACTTTATATCTTGGCCAACTCGCACGAGAACCTTTCGAACCTCCGCTTGTACTTAACCACAAATGAGGATAACCTTCTTTTTGATACGCAATGTACTTGTTCCAAAAGTCTGTAACCGCAGCATGTTCTATAACTTGATAACTGCTTTTTTGCTTATTAATAGCAAATTCAATTTGCTGTAGTTTGAATGATGCTCGGGCATCAGACAGACTTCTAAAATGTTCAGCACATTCCTCGTAGGTGATTTGGTTCGGGTATTTGTGGGCTTCCTTGTTTGCTTCAAGATATTTTTCGGGGGCAATAATGAACACATCAAAGGATTCGTAATCACCGTTTTCGATGCCTATGTTTCCTCGTATTACATATCGGTCATACTGCTCGGGCATTGCTATTGCATCTATCTTATCCTCAATAAGTAACCCATGCTTTTTGCCTTCAGTTTCAATGATAACAGTCATATCTGATTCACCAAATTCAGAGTGAACCTTTGATTGCTCAACTTCAACCACTTGGGCAGAAGCAATATTCACCTTGGATGTAAAGAGTTTTAGAAATTCGGGCGATGAAGCAATTTCCTCTAAAAAGAGGAAGTCCATATCCTTTTCTAATACATCACTAAATTTGCAAATCAGACTCATAACTGTCACACCATTTCTTTAATCGTTTTGAACTGGAATATAAACCTTTTTAAGAGGTATCATCTTCTGATACTTCTCGGAAAGTTTTTCGTAATTGTCGAGAATAAGGTCAACTAATTCGCTGCCGTTTATTCCTCTTATGATGGGATTGTTCTTTAGATACTTCTGTGCATTCTTTGTGTAATTGGAAAGAGTGATAAATGCACCGTAGTCGCCTTCACGAAGCGCACCCTTTAAGGATTGAAGAACAGATTCCTTAATATCTCCGTCCTGACTCTTTACCTGCACGAGAATACGAGGAGGCAACTCATCTTTGTATGCGGTGATATCTATGCCACCATCACCACCGTGAGGCGATACAACGGTTCTGTATCCCATCGCTTTGAGTAGATCTGCAACAAAACCTTCAAGATCATATCCTTTGAGATTTTTGCTTAATTCTTTAAGCACGAAATCTTTGGTACTTTCGATGATTTCATCAGCAGTTGCACCGACTGTTTCATCTTCGGTATCAAGCACACTTTTCTTGAAGTTGTTTTCAAGAGCTGCCAAGTATTCGTCTGCATAGTTCTTAATTAAGAAAAGCGACATAAACGAACCGGACTCATACAAAGCACCTTGAGAGAATAAAGTTCTCGGCAAATGTTTTAACCATTTTACCTTGCGTTGCTGAACATATTCGGGAGCGGAAGGCTCATAGTTATATTCGCCTTCGACCACACCAATGTTAATCATGCGGTCTGTTTTAGAGGGGAACACGACATAATCGCCGACCTGCATCTCATAAATAAAGCGATAGAGCATTCCGACATTGTTGGCAATAGCCTGTTTCTTTGAGTCGGGATATACCTGTGCGTATTTTTCTTTAAATGCATCTCGGGTGTTTTCTACGGCTTTAAGGTCGCCAAAGTCTTTCCAGCCAATTGCGATTACATCGTTATGTAAAAACAGATAGTCATCTTGAGTATGGACGCCCCATACTCTTTTTTCTTCATTGCTCATTTTCAATACCTTACTTTCTTATCTTATCGAATTCATTACTTGCAACAAATTCTGATAATCATTTACAGCTTCATAACGAACAGATTCAGTAGAAATCTCATTAAAGAGTTTCTTTGCACATCTAATCTTTGCTTGTTCAATAGGACGGAGGTTTAGGCTCTCCATAGTACCTTTGGTTTCAGCAATAAAGAAAATGTGCTTAACAGTTCCTTCGTTAAATGCTATAGCCCAGTCGGGAGAGTAGTTGCCCATAGGTGTCGGAATATGGAAGCCTTTCGGAAGTTTTGCATATACGCAAACTTCTTCAGCTTCTTCAAGACTTGTGGCAAACTTTTTCTCAATGCTATCCTCGGCAGTACCGTCTGTGAATACATAGTCCTGAATTGCCTTGGAAGCGCGGAAGGCTTTATCAAAGCTCTGCGAACTCTTATCGGCAGTAAAGATATCCTCTTTATATTCGCCTTCAATTTGGTCGTAATATATATGCTCTACAACCATGTTCGCTTTCTGCTCTTTGATGAGCTTAATGACCTTTGAAATAAATTCCTCGGGATTGTTTCTAAACATATAGAACTTATCCAAACGGATGCCTTGAAGAATTCGAGCTACTGTCTTGCGAGTCAGAACAGTTCCTTCGGCAATCTTACCAATGAGATCGTACTTAATCTGACTTGTTTCTGCGTGCTTTAATGTTTGAGTTCTTGTCTTAACAGAACCAAAGGAGTCACCACGACCAATTTCATGCTCATTCATTTCAGCTTTCTGTCTACCAACCGATGTCGTGTATTGCAATTCTGAAACGAAGAGTCTTTCATTGATATGATCGATTGCCTTGGTGATAAGTTCTTCGCTATCAAACTCTACCGTATAAGCATACTTGTGGTTGATCTGCTTCCAAAGTGCTTGGAATTCTTTCTTTGCAAAGTTCTCGTTGAGAGGATTCTCTTTGACCTTGGTTTCATGACCGTCAGTAATCATCTTTTCAATCATACTATCGTCATATACTGACTGAATAAGAGTCTGAATGCCTTCGGTCATATGCTGCAGTTCTTCGGGGAGCGGAGCGACTGTGTTCATCTGAACATCGGTACGATACTTATCAGTAATCTTACGCTTCATATCCACATAGCCGTTTGCAATGAGGTAGAACTCGATAGCATTAGCCTGTTCGCTGTCGATGAGAGTCGGAACGCCATCCACTTTGACAAATTTGCCTTTGAAGTATTCGCTCGATGCGGTTGTGGGTCTGTCATAGAGAACCGTCTTGATATCGGTTTGAAGGTCAGTTACAAAGTCTTTATAACTTTCACTTGCGATAACGGTCAGCATATTGATGTCGTGAACGGTATCGCCGCAGGTTTCTGCATCCATACGGTTTCCGGCTTGGTTAACGCAAAGGCGAAGACCACGACCAACCTCTTGGCGTTTTGCGGTCTGACTGTCTGAATGCTTCAAGGTACAGATTTGGAATACATTGGGGTTATCCCAACCTTCACGGAGAGCCGAGTGTGAGAAAATAAAGCGAGTCGGCTCATCAAATGAAAGGAGTCTTTCCTTGTTCTTGAGAATGAGGTCGTAAGCGGATATATCGTCCGAGAACTCACTACCACGCTTTAACTGGCTATCGATACTTCTGCCGGTCTTTTTATCAATACTAAAGTAACCACGATGGATTTTAGACACATCCTCACAGGTGGTCTTTAAGTATCTTTGATACGGTGTATCGAACATGGTTATGTAGGTGTTTAATACGCTGATATATTCTTCTTCGAACATTACACCGTATTCACCGAGAACCTCATCACCGTTCTCGTCATACTGACGGTATTTTGATACTTCATCAATAAAGAAAAGGGACAGAGTTTTGATACCCATATTAAAGAGCTTTTCTTCCTTCTCGAAGTGAGAGAGGATGGTTTCTCTTATCTGAATTCGGCGCATATCTTTTTCAGACACATCGCCCACAACTTCGCCGGTCTTGATAACTTCGCCATTGGTGAAAGTAACCGTACCGGAGAAGGGGTCAATCTCTGAAATAACATAGCCCTTATACTGTTCCATTTCTTCGGACTTATAATACAAATCATCGCCGACCCCGAGAATACGGGTTTCACGGTTGATAGATTTGTTATAGCCAATTTCAAGCTCTATACGAGCCATAGGAGGCTTTTTGCTTGAAAGGATAATCTGTTCAAGGAATAAGTATTTATCTGTTCCACGGAAGTTTTTGACCTCAAAACCTTTAACCTCAATTTTCTTAACCAAGCGTTTATTGAATGCATCAAGAGCATCCAAGACATACACGAGATTGTGCTGTTTTGCGTGAGTGGCCGAGTAGTTGAGTGTAAACAAAGGATTGAAGTTTTTGAGAGCCTTCTGTGTAACATCGCCGCCCATCTTCTGCGGTTCGTCAAGAATGATAATAGGACGGTTTGCCTTAATTACATCAATCGGTCTGCGAGACTGGAACTCGTCACGCTTTGAATAGATGATACGAGCTTCTTTGCTCTTGCCGTCTTCCTTGAGGGAAGATGCAAAGGCTTGGGTATTGATAATCATTACATTGATGCCTGAGCCGGAGGAGAAGCTGTCAAGTTTATTAAGGTCAGAACTGTTATACACGAAGAAACGAGCCTTTTTGCCGTAGTGTTCCATAAAGTGTTCTGCTGTAATCTCAAAGGATTTCTTAACACCTTCACGGATAGCAATGCTCGGCACAACGACAATAAACTTACTCCAACCGTATCTCTTGTTAAGCTCGAACATAGTCTTGATATATACATAAGTTTTACCGGTACCGGTTTCCATTTCAATATCAAGGCTGCATCTACCTAAATCTTTTACAAGAGAGGGAGAAAGTTTTATGTTGTTTTGAGATTGAAGTTCCTGAATGTTATGCAATAGTTGGTCATCAGAAAGTTCAATCAATTCGTTTTTATAACCGGTATCATTGGACGGATCATCTGTTTCACCATACTCGTCTTGCATGACGAAGGAGAGTTGTTGCTGTACAGGTTCAGTTACTTTACCAAGGTCACGAATAAAACTTACTTTATCGTGAAAACCCTGTCCTTTGAAAACCTTAACAACAGCATCAACAGCATCCGTCTGATATTGTTGTATCTTAAAATTGAATTTCATCGTTTCACCCAATTTACAATACCTTCCTTACAGTGTCGGGACTGTATGTAGCAAATATCTGTTCAAAGTTGGTGGCAACACTATCATCGGCAAAGCCATCATCTCGCATAACAAAGTAATACGGCTCTTGCTTGGCAATTGCCTTTATTGTTTCATCGGTAATGTCTTTGTCAAAGCAAGCAATGAGATGGTTGCCGTTTACATTGAATACTGTTTTACCAGCAAGGGTTGTTTGCTCAACTTTGGCCGAGAGCATAATTCCGAGGTCAAGCATTACTTGGAATAATAAGTCTTCCGCGGTTCTGTCTTCCTTAATATTGTCTGCAAGGTCGGTCAGAAGGTTGATTTCAAGTTCGGCAGGGTTATAATAAACCTCTTTCATATTGCTTGTATCACATTTAAGAACACGGAAACCAATGTCGAGATCTTGGGTAGTCATAGGACTATCTGCTTTGATTTTAGTGCCTGCTCTGCGGATTCGCTCTTTTCCAATTTCACAAATGTTTTTTAACCCAACTTTATATGCTTCGGATTTTTCCGGTGTCATTTCCGGTAACTGAACCATAATGAACTTATGACTGCTTCCGGCTTCTGCATTTAACTGCATTACCGAATGAGCAGTTGTAGCTGAACCCGAGAAGAAATCAAGAACAGTAGAGTTTTCGTCGAGAACAAACTCCATTATTCGCATTAAAACATTAACCGGCTTCGGATTATCAAAGACTTTGTGTCCATCAAACAAATCTGACAGCATTTTTGTTGTCGCTCTATTATCTTCATAAATAAGAGTTCGCAAATATTCAACTGATGTTTCAATTCGCTTTTTAATATGAGGTTGAGTGGTATGATCTTTGCCCCACTCAACCTCGCCATTCTCGGCATATGCGAGGAAGGTTTTTTCTGGCCATCGCCAACCGTTTTGGGGTTTTGGACAAGGTTGTCCAGTAACAGGATGAATAATGTCAAACATATAACCACCGGGATGAGGGTTGGATGAATTGCTCGAACTACTGTAAACACCTTTGTCATCAACATTATTGTAATGAGCAACTTGTGGTAATTCGTCTTTATGCTCTTTAATCCAAACTCGAAGTTGTTTTTGGATTTCAGAATTATCTTGCATAGCGTAACGCAACTGGTTATATTTGCTTACTATTTTACTTGCAGCTTCACTTCTTCTTACCCAGTTCTTTTGAGTAAGTTTATTCTTGGCATAACAAATCATATATTCATGCTCAATGTTAATTTGTGAAGGATTGTTATCTGTAGCAGTTTTAAGTATAAGTTGACCAATAAAATTACTCTCTCCAAAAATCTCATCGCATATTTTTCGGAGATTATCAATTTCATTATCATCAATGCTTATGAAGATTACACCATCTTCGGTTAACAAATCTTTAGCAAGCTTAATTCTTGGATAAATCATATTGAGCCAATCAGTATGGAAACGACCA
>JAZQHD010000112.1:0-10486 GCA_045540375.1 Ructibacterium sp.
GAGGCAACCATTGACGGAGCGATCAAACTGGACGAATAGAGGCCGCTTTACAGAAGATGTAAAGTGGCTTCTATTTTTGCGTCATGGAAATGTGGAAAACTGCCGCTTATGCCGATGGAAAACCTATTCACAGCCCATGGAAAAGGACAGGCCTTTCCCACAGCCTACAAACAGGTTTCCCACAGCAACGCCGGGACAGGCAGTTGACGCACATTCCCACAACGCCGGCTACTGCGGATATCCATTCCATCCTTTTTTATCCGACATAAAAAGAAAGAACAAAAAAAGAGCGGGAGTACAGCCATCGGATGAACCGAAAAGCTGTACTCCCGTTTTGTTTCGGAGAAATGGGAGTGCTCGAAATGGGGAACAAGAAAGCGGCAAGCAATGCAAAGCGGTACCCACTTTTCGAAAACTGCCAATTTCCGCTCTTGCGGAAACCGACAGTTTCATGCTTGTTGAGGCTCCGCCCCAATCCCCGCAGAACACAAAAGTTGTGTTCTGGAACGCAGGATAAACCCTGCGGCTACGCGATTTTACAAATCGCTATAAATAAAAAGAAAGGACGCAGAAACCGTATAATTCGGCATCTGCGTCCCAAACAGTCATGTTTGAACATCTCCACAGAAAAGTTTTCGACAACATAAAAATCCTATGCAAGCGCCTATTGCATTTAGCAGAATATCTTCAATATCGAAACTACCCAGCATAGCAAAAAGCTGAATAGCTTCTATTAAGAATACCGCCGTCAGAGTTGTCGTAATAAATCTCTTAAATAAGCGGAGGCTTTTGAAATAAAACGGAAGCAAAATGCCCCAAGGAATAAACAGTAATATGTTTCCGACAAAGTTTATCAAAAAGCGCAAAACGATAGAAATAGAAATCACAGGGGTAGTGAACAGAATATATACGCTTTTTAGTGGGACAAAATTACTCATAGCGCGTAGATATTCCGGGTATGTCCATGCGTAATCAGCACCTATGCTACGCAAAAACAGCACATATAGAAGAAACAGACCGTAAACAACACCTGCCACTTGAAATAAGTTTTTTAGTTTTTTGGAAATAGGTTTCAAATAAAACGCACCCCTATCTAAAATCATTTTGCGCGATGGACTGAGTTAATGTGAAATGGTTGCACTACCATGAACGGAATCATGAGAAAAACCATCAAATACAGCAATAAATGCTACTGCATATCTGTGAGTGGGATCAAGATTTATAAAATTGAAGCTTTCCGTGATTCCTGCCAAGGATGATCCGCTACTTGTCCAAGTTGTTTCCATTCTCCGATCATCGAGGTCGTAAAGTCCTACCTTCATCTGGGTGGGTCTTCCTGTGTCGGAGTAGATCGTATATGTAACTTTAAGCTTTCCATCTTCATTTCCGTAGAAGTAATAGTTGGTATAGAGCCAAGACACGCCAACCAATTCAAGGTTTGCGTCATAGTCACTCTCGGACAAATCATAAAACTGCGTCGGGACAGAAGTGCTTCTCATATTACCATTCAAGTAGTCATCATAAATCGTTGGTTCAACATACTGGACAGAATCAACGGGTTCCGTGCTGGGGGAAATAATTTCTGCTGCAAAAGCGGAAACACTCATAGAAAGCAGCATAGCAACAGTTAATACAACGCTGAATATCTTTTTCATTATAAAGCTCCTTTCGCTTATAACCTATGATTTCTGAAAAGCAATAGTGGGTTGAATGGAATCGATGGAATGAACGCGCATAGCCTAATCCTTTTCAGTATGGGCTATGCGCCGATCCTGCTAATCTTTAATCGGAGCCTCCAGAAACAGAGAGCGAAATAAGCAGACCAGCGCATAAACCCATACGGAGTATTGAACACCATCATAGCTGATTTCACCTCCGTATCGTAGTTTTGAGGAAATGCGCCGCTCACGCCGACAGCACAAGCGGCGTACATTCCCTTTTACCCTATAAGTACGATTTTATTTGCTTTGGTCGCAACTTTTTGAAAAATTTTTTAGATTTTTTTCGCGCTCATCCTCGCGTTCTTCCTCCAGTTCCAAAATACGGTCAATGTTCGCCTTGGCGGTCAGCAGCTCCTTCATATCCTCACGGGCTTTCCGGTACTCGGCGTATGCCGCTTTTTTCTCTGCCATCAGCGCGGCATATTCGGCCTGCAAACTCTTGACGGTGGGGAGCTTCTGAATGCCCTGGTCATCGAAAAATTTCTTTGCCGCCTTGTGGAGTGTGATCTCGCTTTCATGCTCCGCAAGAAACTTCTTGGAGTAACCGGCCTTGCGATAGGCAACATAGGTGTCGCGGGTCTTGGCGTAGTTGATGATGTGTGTTCGCATCACGGCAATCTCCGCCATGCGCGCTTCTGCGGTTTTGATTTTTGCGGAAAGTTCATTGAACCGGGTGGAAGCTGCCGCCGCTTTTTCTGAGAGAACACTGTAATCCAAAAGCTGATGATCTTGCAGATAAGCTACCGTCTGCGCCATCTGTTTCAAGTTAAACAGAGTTGCCCAACGCGCATAACCGGCGCCTTTGCCCTCCTGCAATTTTGCCTGAATGTCCACCAGCAGATTCCCGCCGTGCTTTTCCGGTACGGTCTTTTCTGCCCAGCGTTTCCGGGGCGTGTGTTCCTTTTCACCGGCAATCACCGCGCGGAGATCTTCGGGTGTGTAGCCTGCGCCCAGGGTGTCCATGCGAATAGATTTCTGCTGTTCGCCGCCGAGCAGGGACGGGACTTTCTTGCCCTTGATTTCATAACCGGCCTGCCGCAACAGCTCCAGCAAGGCTTCAAAACTTTCGGGCTTTTGCGCCAGCGCATCATCAATGGCAGCGCAAATCCGCTCACGATGGGAAGGCTTTTTCTTGTCACCCAGCCACTTGTTATAGCTCTTGCCGTGCCGTTTCGGATTTTCCACGATAGAGTATCCGTTCTCAATGCAGATGGTATCATTGAGCCGCCGCACGGCGCGGGTACTGCCCCAAAAGTTACGGAACTTCCGTGTCTGATCTATGGCGGTGGAGTTCCAAATCACATGATTATGGATATGCTCTTTGTCGATATGGGTGCAGACGATATAGGCGTGTTTGCCCTTGGTAAACCGCTTGGCAAGCTCACAGCCCAGGCGGTTTGCTTCCTCCGGGGTGATCTCGCCGGGGACAAAGGATTGCCGCAGATGGTAGGCAATGACATCATCCTCACCGCGCACTCTACCGGTCTTTTGGATGTACTGATTCTTGGTAAAAAGAAACTCGGCATCTGCGATCCTGCTGTCACATTGCCAGCTTGTAATCAGTCTGCCGTTATCCGTCTTTTTCGGATTTTTAGAGTAGTCCAGTATGTCGCTGATTGCCTGTCCTACCGTGCGGCCTTTGCCGGTGTGCAGGGGCATCAGGCGTGTGGTTGCCATAGAGTGTTCACCTCCTTAAAAGCAAAACGGCCTGCCGAAGCAGACCGTTGGATTTATTGCACATATAAAACACTTTAGAGGTAATAGCCACTTTTTGCAACAAGAACAGTTTCTATTGCTCCATAAGGTGCATAGACACCAATCTGTAATTTAGCGGAAGAAAAACCTACATTATCTTCGAGCCGCAAACCATTATCTTTTTGGAGAAATAGATTTTTGCACGCCTCAAATTCCATGCCAATTAACTGAACATCCTCAAAGTATATTTCGCACGGTTCAAAAAACTCAACAGCGTACAACCTATCATTTTCAAAATGAGCGTGAAACCATCCATAGTCGTCAATTTCATTGCTGCCTCGTTTTATGGATCTTCCGTATAATTCTGAGTATTCATTTCTAACCGCATCACGGGTGCTGCCAATCTTTAACTGGTCTGTCCCGACCAACGGAATTATTGTGTGCTTCTTGTTTTTCATAATTACCTCGCTTATTAAAGTATTATTCTACTGAACCAGCAGTAATGTAACCACTGGCTACGGCGTAAGAAATCATTTGAGCAATGGCTTTATCATACTTCGTTCCAAACAAAGATCGAATATCATCTATGCCCATTTGCATGGCTTCATCAAACTTCCCCTCTGCAATCAACGCTGCTTCCTGCGCTCTAAAACTTATAGCAGAGGCAGAGCTTCCGTAGCTCGCAGTCAATCTGTGGTCTGCCGTTATCATTCGGATGGCCGGACCACTATATGTTGTAATAGATGTTACAGAATCGGAAGGGATATGGTGCCGTTGACCATCGTATGCAGCCATAGTACCATAAGCACCGCCTACAAAATTATAACGATATGTTGTAGTTGTGCCGAAATCATAAGTCACGCCATCCTGCGCATAGCCAGTAATAACAATAGTTTCCTGTACTGTTGCCGATTTGTCAAGTAAATGAGTGTAAGTTGATGTTCCTACCGGAACATTTGTGTCAGTCACTTGGAAACTTGTAACATAAGCACCATTGTTTTTATATATATCTACATTTATGTAAATATACGAAATTTTGTCAAGGCCGATGTTGGTTACAGTAATAGCAAAACCTAATTCACCAGGTGTAAGAGTTGCGACTAATGTATTGGGAACATGAATATCGCGGGAAGATGCCCCAGTTTCCTGTTCTCCTATATCAACAGTAAACTCACATACCTCGCCATCAACTTCACCGATTATGTTTGTTACATCTACTTCGCCAGAAAAAACGCTTGTCGTATTGTTTGCACCTGTAGCTTCAGCAGCCGCAACTTGGAATGTGCAAACAAAAAGCATACAGATGACTAAAAAGATCGCGAAAAATTTCTTTGTGTATTTCATGGTAGTTCTCCTTGTGGTTAAATTCAATTTCATTTCCAAGTTGGCGCATAGTTCCATTTACAGCGTGTAAGGGCTATGCGCCGGAACTGTTGAATTTCAACCGGAGCCTCCAGAAACAGAGAGCGAAATAAGCAGACCAGCGCAAAATCCCATACGGAGTGTTAAACACCATCATAGCCAATTCCACCTCCTGTATCGGTATTTTGAAGTTCATGCCGCCTATCAGCATAGCCGCAGAGGGGCATACACTCCCTTTCACCCTATAAGTACGATTTTATCGGCGTTGGTCGCAAAATTTTTGAAAGTTTTTTGAAAAAAATTTTTCCGAGCCTATAAACAGCAAAACGGCCTGCCGAAGCAGACCGTTTTTTCATGCCCTTATCCGTTGAGAAATGCTTTCATCGCCGCGTTTGCGCCTTGCAGTTTCCCAAGCAACCAGACCGCCAGCATCGGCAATCCGAGGGGGCTTATGAGAAGCGCGATCACCAAGAGGATGATACCATTCTTTACGGAGTAGGTAATCAGCACCGCTACTGCCAGCAGGGAGAGCAGCGCACTTGCCAGCTTGAATACAAAGGCGGAGCAGGAGATCAGACCGGCGCACAGCCAAGTGAACAAGGTCAGCGCCAATGATACTGGCGCAAAGAGAATTTTCAAGATGAACATATCGCAGCCTCCTTTTCGCATCGTTCCATGAGTGCATCGCACTCCGCTTTGACCTGGGCTTTTTCGGCGTCGGTCAGGTCACGCTCCTCATCGGTAAGTTCCATTTCCCGGAAGCTGGTATAGGCATCCATCAGCGCATCCCGCAGGGCTTCCGGTGTGGGGCAGTATTCCACGGTGTTCCAGTCCTCGCGGTATTTATCCCAGCCCATTACCGTATATCCCCGGCTGGTGAGGATGACTTCAAAATCCGCATCGCGGCTGAGATAGTCAGCGAATACGGTCAGAACAGTTTTATTTGTCAGCATATCTTCCAGCAGCTCCTTTCTTCGCAGCGTTGGTTTCTTCCTTGATATAAGCATACCGAGTACCGGCATTTTTTGCAATGATACGGCAAAAGAGGGGCAGCGGCGAATTGCCGCCGCCCCTCCGGTGTTATTTGAGCGCCGCCAGCGCGGAAACGATTTGTTCCGCCGCTGTCCATATCCGTTCCTGATTCTGCTGAATGTCCTCCAGATCGGCTTCATAGATACGGCCTGTTTCGTGAGCGCGCTTGGTGAGCTGGTTGAGATTGTTGCTGGAATAGCGAAGCAAGGACACCAGCTCCCGCAGCTCCGGCAAGTCCAGCTTCACCACATAACCGTCAATCGCCATCTTGCGGAGATACGCCGCCATGTTGGTAGTGCCAAACTGCGCCATCTTTGTTTCGATCATTTCCCGCTCCTGTGGGGTCACACGAAATTTGAGTTGAATATCCCTTTTCCGCTTCGCCATAGCTTAACGCTCCTGCCCTTTGGACTTAGCCGAAAGTTTCGGCGAAGTTGCTTCGGGCTGTTTTTTCAGCTTGTCACGGACAGAAGATTTCTGTTGTTCCTGGGCGTGTGCTTTCCGTGCCTGAGAGAGAAACAGATCGGTCAGACCGGGATGGCTGTTTACCACAAGATAGCAGTTGCGGTCAGTACCCCAGGCATCGGGATTTTCAAAGACGGGAACGGTTTTCGCCCACGCCTTGTTGTCCGAAGAAATGCGCCCATCCCAATCCTTCTGCTGTACGGTAACGGCAAGCACATGGAATACACGGTCATACCCGAACTGCTCCACCACCTGTTTCACGGCATCGCTGCCGAGGCGGTTATCGCGGTAGTGGTCGCGGATCGCCGCTTCAATAGCTTCCTTGCAGGCCATGTTCGCCTTGTTGGAAGCACGGTAGACGGTCAGCTCGTCATGCTCCTGGGCATGGGACGCGGGGTATTTATAAACGGGAACATCTTTCATCATCGTACCTCCATTTCTTTCTTGTGGGGTTTGTCCGGTGTGCCGCGTACCGGCGGCGCTTTCAGCTTGTCGAGGACAGAGGGGCGGGAAGATTTTGCAATCGCCTGTTCGGACTGCGCCTGTCCCTTGCTGTCCAGATTCAATTCCATATCCAACTCAATGAGCCGCGCCGTTTTCTCCGCCAGCTCCCGTTCTTGGGGGAACGGTTTGCCGACTTCGGCCTTTGCCGCCGCCTGCTGGTTATAGAGGTTTTCAAGCTGATCCTGCACATTCCGCAAACGCTCCGGCATTTTCTCCAGCGCATTTTCGATACGGACAAGGTTGCCCCTTGCATCGGTGCCGAGTTCGACACGGTGGGTCATCTGCCCTCTGAGTGTCAGCGTGTATTCCTGTTGGAAGGAATCAAAAGCAACGGACATAGTAAAACCGCGATAGCTGCCGATCTGTACCGGGTCTTTGCCCTTTACTTCCTTGCAGGCGTCCAGCAGCGCAGCACCGGCGTTTTCTTTGTCGGTGAGCTTATCGCCACGGATTTCCATGCCGATGAAGCCCTCCACGGGGAGCGGGTGTGCCGCGAGGGTCTGCATATCTGCTTCCAGTCCACGGATAAAACCCTTGCTTTCTTCGATCTTTTCCGGGAAGTATTTCAGCAGATTGTCCTCCAAGCGGAACTGCTTGCTTTGGTGGTCTGCTTTCATAATTTTGAGCTTGGCAACCTCCACATCCAAATCCATACGCTCTTTGATGCGCGGATCACCGGCACACAGCGCCTTGATTTCCGCAAAGGACAGCGCCGTGGCATCTACATCCTCACAGGAACGCACCGGGGATTTCGAGGTCATAATCTGCGAGATAAACCGCTGCTTGTTCTCCACGGTCTGCCAGAGGTAGGCATCAAAGGTTCCTTCGGTGACATAGCGGCATACATGGACTTTTTCGTTTTGGTTGCCCTGTCGTTCAATACGGCCTTTTCGCTGGGTAAGGTCACGGGGTCGCCACGGACAATCCAAATCATGCAAGGCAATCAAGCGATCCTGCACATTGGTTCCCGCGCCCATCTTGGCGGTACTGCCCATCAGGACACGCACCTGACCGCTTCGGACTTTGGCGAACAGTTCGCGCTTTTTGACTTCCGTATTGGCATCGTGGATAAAGGCGATCTGTTCCGGGGGCATACCACCGGCAATGAGTTTTTGGCGCACATCCTCATAAACCGTAAAGGGAGATTCGTCCTTTTCATCGTCCAGAGGGATGGCATCCTCCAATGCACGGATTTCCGGGCTGTCCAGATTACCGGGAGCTGCCTTTGCCGCCCTTTGGGATGGAGCGGTCTTGGGGGTGGAAATGTCGCAGAACACAAGCTGGGTCAGCTTATCCGCTTCACCGTTACGCCAGTATTGCAGGACATTTGCGACACATTGGTTGACTTTGGTGGTTTCCTCGTCGGGGAGCATAGGGTTGATAATGCGCTGGTCAAGTCCCAGCTTGCGCCCGTCCGAGGTGATTTTGAGCATATTGTCCACTTCGGGCTTGACCTGACCGCTGTGTACCTTGGTGGCGCGCTCCGAGAGAGCTTTCACCATTTCCTGCTGGATTTCCGTAGGCTTGGTAGCAATGGTGTGGTACTCCACCTCCGGGGTCGGCAAGTTAAGCTGGTCTGCGGTCTTGATGTCGGCAACCTCTTTGAACATATTCATCAGTTCGGGGAGGTTGAAAAACTTGGCAAAGCGCGTTCTTGCCCGGTAGCCGGTTCCCTCCGGGGCAAGCTCCAGAGCGGTGGTAGTTTCACCGAAGCGGCTTGCCCAGCAGTCAAAGTGTCCCATGCCCATCTCTTGCAGACGGTCATACTGTAAGTAACGCTGGATGGTATAAAGTTCCGTCATGGAGTTGGAAACAGGGGTGCCGGTGGCGAACACAATGCCGCGCCCTCCGGTCAGTTCGTCCATGTAGCGGCACTTGGAGAACATATCCGAGGACTTCTGCGCGTCTGTTGTGGATAGTCCTGCCACATTCCGCATCTTGGTGTAAAGGAACAGGTTTTTGTAATTGTCCGATTCATCCACGAACATCCTGTCCACGCCGAGCTGTTCAAAGGTGATTACATCGTCCTTGCGGCTGGTGTCTTGCAGCTTTTTCAGCCGCGCTTCCAGCCCCTTTTTCGTGCGCTCCAAACTCTTGATGGTGAAGTTTTCACCTCTGCTGGCCTTGACTTCGCTGATACCTTCGGTGATTTCCTCGATCTGCTGGCGCAGCAAACGCTCCTGCCGCTCCGGGCTGATGGGGATTTTCTCAAACTGCGAATGACCGATGATAACGGCATCATAATCGCCGGTGGCAATTCGGGCGCAGAACTTCTTTCGGTTACGGGTTTCAAAGTCCTTTTTGGTGGTGACAAGGATATTTGCAGAGGGATAAAGGCGTAAAAACTCTGCCGCCCATTGGTCGGTCAGGTGGTTCGGCACAACAAAAATAGATTTCTGGCACAAGCCCAGCCGCTTGCTTTCCATGGCGGCGGCAACCATTTCAAAGGTTTTGCCCGCGCCTACTTCGTGTGCCAACAGGGTATTGCCGCCGTACAGCACATGGGCAATGGCATTTTTCTGATGTTCCCGCAGGGTGATTTCGGGGTTCATGCCGGAGAACACGATATGGCTTCCGTCATACTCGCGGGGGCGGGTGCTGTTCATTTCCTCGTTGTACTGGCGCACCAGCGTTTCTCGGCGCTCCGGGTCTTTCCAAATCCAATCCTTAAACGCATCCTTGATAAGTTGCTGCTTCTGCGCCGCAAGGGTGGTTTCCTTGGCATTGAGTACGCGCCGTTCCCGCCCATCTGCATCCTCCACGGTGTCATAAATACGGATGTCGCGGAGATTCAGCGCATCTTCCAGCAGGCGGTAGGCATTGGCGCGGTCTGTACCGTAGGTGGTGTATGCCGCAACATCGTTGTAGCGCACGGAGTTTTTGCCGGATACCTGCCACTCTGCCGTATAAGGTACATAGTTGACCTCGATGGTTCCGCGCAGATACCGGGGCGTTTCAAAGGTTTCGTACATGAACTGCTGAATGTACTTCTTGTCAATCCAAGTCGCGCCCAGGCGCACTTCAATTTCGCTGGCTTCCAAATCTTTGGGCTGCGCGGCTATCAGGGCATCCACATTCCCGGCAAAGAACGGGTCACGCTCCGCCGCCCGCTTTGCGGTGCGGAGTTTCTGGCGCACATTACCGGAGAGGTATTCATCAGCGGTCTGCCATCCCTTGCTCCAATTCGTGCCGCCATCTTCCAAATCAAACGCGCCGGTGGTGGGGTCTTTGTAGATTACGCCTTTCAAGTCCTCTACGATCTGCGGGATTTTATCGCTGCCGCCCATAAGGGAGGCCATGAAGCCGAGATCTACACAGGCTTTTTCTCCGATGCAGACTGCAAGTGCTTCGCTGGCGGTGTCTACGGTTTCAACACGGGTCTGCTGCTTGATGGTGCGCTTGTGGAACATATCCGCTTTGCGTTTCAGCTTCCCGTCATCGTCCAGCACTTCCAGAGAACACAGGAGGTAGTAAGAGGAATCGTCTGAGAACGCAAGACGGTTTGCACGGTCATTGAGCAGACCGTATTTTGCGGAGAACGCATCATACAGACTGTTCAACTCTGCCTGCTTTTCACGGATGGCGCTTTCCGGGCAGTATTCGTCCATCTGAAGGTCGATCAGCTCATTCACGCAATCCCGCAGGCCAACCATGCCTTTGACACGCTCTGCGGCGGTGGTGTTCAGCTCCGGTTTCACCATACGGCT
>JAZQHD010000113.1:0-51780 GCA_045540375.1 Ructibacterium sp.
GAGTCTGCAGAGGATGCTATGGACAAGGCGTTCGAGGTAGACATAGACAGCATCGAACGATGCGAGGACGAGTTCTCTGCAGATGTGGTACTGGTAACTGACGAGAATGGAAACGAGACTGCGGTCGGATGGTAAGGAGGATGCCATGACAAAGTTAGAAAAGATTGCAAATGAGTTTGCTGATATGTTTGATGACTTTCTGGAGGAACGGGATGTCTGCATCCCCTCTTCCGAGGAAGAGAAAGCGGAAGACAGCGACACCGAGAACGGCGCGAGGATCTACGGACAGGACTGGGGAATCCTCACGGACAAGCTGACGAACATGCTTGATGACTTCCTCATCAAGTTCGCGAACGACCTCATCAACCGAGTCGAGAGCATGGATGTGGTCGCATGTGATGAGCATGCACAGGCAGTGTTCGTGACGGATGTCTTGAAGGAAGTCGAAGAGGCGCGTGATGATTACGCATGGCTAAATGCAGATTAAGGAGGCCTCATGAAAGCACTGCTGATACTTCTGGTCTGCATCTCTCTCATCAGACCGGAAAACCACATGGAGATATGGCACACATGGACAGATACACAAACCGCGATTACAGAGGAGGTAGAAGGATGATTTTTATGGGATGGTGGGAAACGAAAGACGGACGGACACACAAAGGTCTGGTTAAAGCGGACTACGCGGACGACGCTGTTATGAAACTCACGTCCTGTCTGGAAGAAGGATGCATGGTAAAAAACGTCATCTTCTTCTGCGATGATGACCAGATTGACAACCGAGTAACACCGCAGATGCTCTGCGTGAACTTCGAGAATACCGCGCGATACGCGCTTTTCTAAGGAGGTAGGATGATGATTACAAGAGAAGAAGCAAAGGCATATCTGGATCGCATTGTCACAGCAAAGAAGCTACTGGATGCACCGCTCAATCCAGATAAAGCGTTCTGGTCAAGCGACAACGCATACTACCTTCGTAACGACGAAAAGTATCTGCTCGTTGTCGGAACACAGAGGCTTGCCGAGGCAATCGGACACCCGTTTATCTTGAGCCACTATAACGAACACTTTGACAAGCTGTCATTCCGGTACGATGGTATCGAGATATATGACCTTGTCAATCACGGACACCCGCGCATCGGGAAGAAACCCGCATAGGCAACTCGCGATTTAAAAACTATCACACACAGCACGACTCCCCCAGTCGTAAATAAATGAAAGGAGGCCATCATGGCAAGAACACGTAAACAGGTTCGCAAGGGCGATCGTATCTACTGGGCAGGAAAGATGTTTGAAGTAGCACATGTTATCTACTATGACTACGCTTGTGGTATCTGGGAAGTCGAGTTTATTGATACCAACGGATACCGCAGGATCTGGAATCAAGAGTCCGATGGTGGCGTCCTGGTCACCAAGAACAGACTGGCAATCAATTGCTTCGGCGATGACGTTACTGACCTGTTCGTGAAATACGGACAGCCGTTATGATCCATAGAAAACGTGAACTGATGTTCTGGATTGAAGAAGAAGGAGGTGAGGTGATATCATGTACACATGTATCGACAAGGAGGTGTGTAACGTGCCTGTATCAGAAGCAAAAAAAAGAGCAAACATGAAGTGGCAAGCCAAAGCATTGAAGCGCATTCCGTTGGATGTTCGTAAGGAATACTACGAAAACGTACTTAGTGAAATTCCAGAAGCCACAGGACTTTCCGTGAACGGCTTCATCAAGGCTGCCATCACAGAGAAGATCCAGCGTGACGGACTTGACTTACCCATCGATGAATACAAACCATAACCCATTGGTTCGCCAATGGTTCAACCAATGGCACCACGTTGACACATGATAGGAACAATGCTATTATTTTCGTGAAGAAAGGGCGTCACCGCGATCAGCGATCAGCTCCAGATTCACGACGAGTTACAGAAAGTAACCGCTGCTCTCCAAAGTCAGGCGGTTACTTTCGCTGAGAGTATGAAAGTTTTTCTGTAAATAGCGGATGAAGGGTTCCGAATGGGTCTCCTGTGATATACACTAATTCACAGGAGGCCTTTACTATGGCAAAAAGAGAAAAGAAACCCGTCCATAAGGTAGTAATGACTGAAGGTAAACGTCAGATCATCCAGCAGCTCCTGCAGGAGTACGATATCGAAACTGCTGAAGATATCCAGGATGCTCTCAAGGATCTTCTCGGCGGCACCATCAAGGAAATGATGGAAGCCGAAATGGACGACCACCTCGGCTATGAAAAATCTGAACGGTCTGATTCTGATGATTACCGCAACGGGTACAAAGAAAAGACCGTCAATTCCAGCTATGGTTCTATGCGGATCGAAGTTCCGCAAGACCGAAAATCCACTTTCGAACCCAAAGTTGTTAAAAAACGCCAGAAGGACATTTCTGACATCGATCAAAAGATTATTTCCATGTATGCCAAAGGAATGACCACCCGTCAGATCTCGGATACGCTTATGGATATCTATGGTTTTGAGGCATCTGAAGGCTTCATATCGGACGTGACGGACAAGATCCTGCCGCAGATCGAAGAATGGCAGAACCGGCCGCTTGACGATGTTTATCCGGTCCTCTTTATCGACGCGATCCACTATTCAGTCCGAGACAATGGGATCATCAAGAAGCTGGCAGCATACGTTATTCTGGGAATCAACTGCGAAGGGAAGAAAGAAGTCCTGACGCTCGAAGTCGGCGAAAACGAAAGTTCTAAATACTGGCTGTCCGTCCTGAACGGTCTCAAGAACCGCGGCGTCAGGGACATCCTGATCATCTGTGCGGATGGCCTGACCGGAATCCGGGAGGCGATTCAGACTGCCTTCCCAAAGACAGAATATCAGCGCTGCATCGTCCATCAGGTCCGCAATACCCTGAAGTATGTAGCGGATAAAGACCGCAAATCTTTTGCCAAAGACCTCAAGACGATCTACAATGCGCCGAACGAGGAACAGGGCCTGACCAATCGGGACCGTGTTACGGAGAAGTGGTCAGAAAAATATCCGAATGCCATGAAACGCTGGGAAAGGGACTGGGACGTCATCACACCGATTTTCAAGTTTTCTGCCGATGTCCGGACCGTTATTTACACGACCAACGCCATTGAAAGCCTGAACGCCACATACCGCAAGCTAAACCGCCAGCGGAGCGTTTTCCCCAGCGGCCAGGCTCTTCTGAAAGCACTGTATCTGGCCACATTTGAAGCCACAAAAAAATGGAGTATGCCGATCAGGAACTGGGGCCAGGTTTACGGCGAGCTGGCAATCATGTACGAGGATAGGCTGCCTGACTGACGTGTTCCGAACAGGAACAGCGGACGGGTCCCCTCGTCCGCTGTTGACATGCCTTCAGGCATGAAGTATATAATATACATCCGCGGGACAGCTTCAGATCCTGACTTATCACTGGCTGTCCAGCATAAATCCTATCACAGGAAATCCTATTTACAGAAAACTATTCACACACTCCTTTCGCTTTGTTCCGAGTGTATACCCGGCCATGAAAATCGTTACAGTATAACCGATAATGGCAATAAGTGTCATTTCCATAAGCGAGTTCCTTTCTAAGGAACCAACCGCCGTCACGCCTCTCCTCTTATTGTGACGCCCACCCGCATTATACTATGCCTCTTTCCATGTTTCAATCGTGTTTCTATCACTCATCCCTGAGTCGCGTTTCTACCATCTCTCATCCTCGTCCATCGGTTCATAATCACGTAACGGGTGATGACAGGCAAACACATGCAGGTAATCTATCACTTCTCCAAGTTTTTTTCTTCCATGGTATCCGAGCCGTATATCGCAATCCGCTCCCATGAAGTAGTCTATCACCGCTTCCGCAAAAGCAATGGGCGTCACCATCATCTCATCATCTCTTAAGTGTGCTTCTATCTTCATACCCTACCCCTTAACCTTAAAGACTTTCCCGCAACGATCACACCTGTATACCTTTCCCTCATCTTGCACGATAAGGGGCCGAGCGCCCATCATTTCTTTTCCCTCTCCACAGTGTGGGCATGTAACCCATACCTCGCCATGGAAACACGCGCCACTTCCCGCTGTTTTCACTTTCGATATATCTATCTTCATGCCTTCAGCACCTCCTTTAACTCTTTTGCCAGACTCAGCACTCCTCTGACACACCCTACAAACTCATCCTTGCTGATCTCGCCATCCCTTCCCAGTTCCTCGTCGCTTACAACCCGCCGTAAGGCGATGTCTATCACGTTAGCAACGTTGTGATTTATGCATCCTTCATCTATCTTCATTGGTTTCCTCCATTACCTTCAAGAAGTCTTCCCAAAGCCGCTTTGACATCTCGCTCTCCTCATACTGTTTGCATCTCCAGAAGTGTTGGAGTCCTTCGTTCACGGTATGGATGTGATGGTCGCTGAGGGTAACCTTCTTGAGTTTGCACCTACAGTTTCCGTTGTTGTGTTCGCATTCAAGCGATGCACATACGATTCCCATATCACTCCTCCTCCTGGCTGTTTTCCATCTCTGCTCCGCAGTGTGGACAGTAATTTGAACGGTATCCGCTTTCTGCTATTTCAAGAGCGTACCGTCCACATTCTGAACATTTCCACCAGTCGTACTCATCTTCCCGTTCCCATGAACCCAATGCGTTAAAGCCAAACATATCACTTCTCCTCTTTCAATCCGACGCTCTCTTCGGGCAAGCAGCCGGAGTGTAATTATACCTGACTCTATCACAGCTCACTTTCAGCGTTCCAAAATGAATCCCACATTCCCACTCGCCGTCCGGGGTTTTGATGGCACAGTCGCACTCATCGCATGATGGCATTGTGTGCACACGTTTATTCCACGCATCAACAGCTTCTGTTATCGTGCTGTGGTAGCCGGAAGCAGAACCACATCCTTTCTTCTCGCCCTCCACATACGGACACAGCACCTGATACAGATCCTCGCCCGGTATCTCCCAATGCTCCTTAACCACTATGGCTTCACCGCCACAGAACGGACAGTATTTAATCCTCATCCATTTCCTCCTTCTTCCATCTTCTCCGCTCCCTCTTCTTGGCTATTTTCTTATCAGCCTTCTTAGCTTTGCTCCACTGATTCCTTCTGTTTGCCCAACAGGTACAGTAGTGTTCAAAGTCATCGAGAAATCTGTCTTTGAGACCACGGTATATGTCCTGTCGTTTCATCACTTCTTCCTTTCCGCAAAGCCACAGTAATCATTCTTATCTACGAGCCTTCTCATTGGCTCACAGTAAATTTTGTCCAGAACTTCCTGCGACCATTCCACTCCGAAAGCCTTCTTTCCAAACAAGTCTCCTAACCTGTGCTTATGTACGCATTCACCACAGTGGACAACCTCGAGCAGTTCTGTCAGCGGACACCACTCCGGTCTTTCTTCCGCGTCGTACAGAGCATGTTTGTCATTTACCAGACACGAACCGCACGAATTGGACAGGTTGCACTCATTACAGTTCTTCGGCATCTGCATGTCTATCTGTATCATCACATTATCCTTTCTGCCACTCGCCAGTACACCTGCCGTCTGAGGTCACTGTACTTGTCCTTGTCGCACGGTATCCCCTTCTTAGCCTTGAGGTAAGCGTAGGTAACGTGGCGCTGTGTCACGCCTTCCAGGAGCCAGTCATAGTAAAACGGATCAGTGTCGATGATGGCATCCCTGACGATGTCCAGTTTCTTCTGTATCTCTATCCGTTTCATGGCTTCCCGTTCTGTTGGGTTACCCATGTCTGTACCCCTTGGCATACCGTCCTGTTCATGGGAGTGCATACCATCCAGATCCTGAAGCTTCTGCTCGAAGTCGTGGTAGGCATAGCAGAAGTCCACAGCCAGACGGTAGGTGTTGTAGGGCAAGTACCACTTGCTCCCGGGTTTCGGCGCTCGGTTATGACTCATAACTCCCCTTCCTTCTTCAGCTTGTAACGATAGAATGCTGCCATGGCTCTGGCTTCCGGCAGACATCCTGCTTCAAATCGGATCACCACGCTGTTCTCTCTGTACAGAACCCCGTCATCTGCTACGTGGTACGCAGGAGCGCACCGCATGATGTGGTAATCGCTCCTGCTTATCTCTACTCTGTACTGCACTCCTCGTCATCCCCTTCGAAGATCTCCTTTGGTGTATACGTCATCTCTGTTCCCCATTTGTTGAATTCTATATGAACCACAGCGCCTTTGTGGTCTGCCTCTATCAAAGCGCCCATGACCATCTCGGCTACCTTCCCTGCGTCCGGGACACCCACCATCGCCTTCCTCACGGATGCCCTCGCCAGTGTGACTATGCACTCCACAGCTGAGATGCAGACCACTACGACCAGTACCAGTATCTGTATGAATGTCATCCCATCGCCTCCTTCAGCAGATCTTCGAACCTTTTTTCACATGCCCTGATGACGCTGAGAGCCTCTCTGAGGTCTTTGTCGCCTTCAGCTAAGGATTTCCTCGTGTAGTCGTCCAGAGCCGCCTTAATCGCCTTCTGGACGGTGTAGTGATAGGATATCGGCTTCAGTGTTGGCGTACCCGTTTCCTTGTCCACCCTTCCAGTATCCTTGGCAAGCATGTAGTCCATCGCTCCCGGCTGTATCACATAGTTCTCAATCAGTCTTATCATTGCTACCACCTTCCGTATGCCATTGCACCTATCAGTATCATCAGTGCGAACACCGCACCTGTCAGCACATACACATCCTCTTCTCGCCTGTACAGGATAGTCACTGGAAGTTCCACGGCGATCATGAGGATTGTGAGGATGAGTAGGAGTATCATGCGTCCGTGTCCTTATCTAAATCAATGTGCAGTTCTCCATGTATTTCGCAGATAAAACAAGGCTTCACCTTGACATTCAGATGAACTTCCCTATTTCCCCACTTGTCTTCCGTCACGCTGTCAGGTTCGAAGTCATCGCACACTTCGAAAACGATGTTCATATCCTCATCTTCGTAATAATCCAGTTCTTCCTTCAGTTCTTTGATTGTCATTCCTTCTCCGCTCCTTCCTGCACCTCATATATATCTGCATACTGCTTTGTCACAGTTATCTTCGGATTGCCAGAGTGGAATATATCTGCAATAGTTTTAGACACGACTTTATCTATCCACTCGCCTTTAATCCTTTCATTCACTTCTGAAAATGATGCTG
Source organism: Ructibacterium sp. (assembly GCA_045540375.1). Taxonomy (GTDB): domain Bacteria; phylum Bacillota; class Clostridia; order Monoglobales; family Monoglobaceae; genus Ructibacterium. The sequence continues at coordinate 7,143 of JAZQHD010000113.1, forward strand.
TTCGCAAAGCACAATTATCATACTCAAAGTCAACTTCCACCTGTGCGACATATCTGCCTTTGACGATCATGGCTGTTCTCCTTCCCGTCTGTTCCACGCTTCGATTGCTTCTGCTTTTGTTCTATGGTATCCGCACGATGCACCGCATCCAACTTTGTCACCAGATGCATCACAAAACACAGACCATTGTTCAAGTGTAATATCATCAAGCCGATGATGGATTGACGTTATCAATAACCCGTGACTTCTGCCGCAAAACGGACACGGTTTCAGTTCACTCATGTTCTTCTCCTTCCTGCACCATCCTCGCACCGCAGTTCGGGCAGAAATCTGTAAGATCATACATGCACCATGCATTAACATTTGCCTGTCCTCCACATTCTGAACATCTCCAGTCAGGATCGACAAAACCGCTTACATCATCGCCATGGTATGTGTTATGCCGCTCCCACTTCCCCGTCTTCCGCTCTTCGATGGTAGGCATGGCATCTATATCTGCCGTGTGTATCAGACCACCTCGTTTGCCGAATGCTTTCTTTTTCAATTCGTCAGCATCAATCGCCCTCATCGGTTCTCCTTTCAATAATTCACGGCTTCCTGCCTGTTGATAAAGAAATGTATTCCAGATGAACACTCTTCCCACCTGTCCTCGCAGAATGGTTTTTCTGGTGTAACCGTTTCGCCAACCCTGTAAATGAAATGGTTATCATTCTGTGAGTATGTTTCTGTTTTTTCTGAGGGAGTGCCGTCAATATTCTCAATGGCAAGCACCTGTGCTTTGTCGCATCGGCATTTACGTCCTGTTGCTGACAGGCGTTTTGCATCTTCCGGTATAAGCAGTTTGATGATGTACTTGCCAGTCCCGTCTTTCTTCCATCCGATAAAGCTTCCTGTGTCTGGACAAGCGATAGGATAATATACGTCTTTCGCAGAACTCAGGTTGGCAGAACGCAGGTTGGCAGAACTCAGGTTGGCAGAACTCAGGTTGGCATAACGCAGGTCGGCAGAACTCAGGTTGGCATAACTCAGGTTGGCAGAACGCAGGTTGGCATAACTCAGGTCGGCAGAACTCAGGTTGGCATAACTCAGGTCGGCAGAACGCAGGTCGGCATAACTCAGGTCGGCAGAACGCAGGTCGGCATAACTCAGGTCGGCATAACTCAGGTTGGCAGAACGCAGGTTGGCATAACTCAGGTCGGCATAACTCAGGTCGGCAGAACGCAGGTTGGCATAACTCAGGTCGGCATAACTCAGGTCGGCAGAACTCAGGTCGGCAGAACGCAGGTTGGCTCTCATATCCTCCCATCCGTCACAATCTTCCCGTAACCAATGCAAATGTCTTTCAAGTATCTCGGCTAATTCCTCTTTCGTAAATATTCTCACTGTTCTCTCCTCTCTCCCTTACTGCAAAAGTCATTAGGGCTGTTCCACCACGTCGTGTAAGAGCAGTGGCAATACTCGTCTGCATGTTTGCAATCCTTACACCGTATGATTTCTGGTATTTCATCCCACAACGCCCTGTACTTTGCTTCTGCATGCGTGTATCCTTCGATGTAGGCTGAGTCGGCATCTTCCTGTGCGGACGATACCAACCTGTCCAACAGGTCTGCGTATGTTCCGTTATGCAGTGTCCGCATCGTCTTTAGCATTCCCCGTTCTTTTTCTGTGAAGCTGACCATTTTGCTGACCTCACGAAAATGGTCTGGCTGTGCGGATGGCAACTTTTTAAGCTGTATCTTTGTCGCCACTAAGGCTGTGTTAAACCCATTCGCCCACTGCCATTTCCCGAAACTTACTATATCAGCATCATCCATAAACTTGATAAACCTTTCACTCGATTTAAAATGCTCTGGATTTGTGCTGACCGTTTCGGAATCCACTTCATCAATCGCCGCCTGTTTGCTGATTAAGTCGTCCATAACGCACCTTTAACCTTTCTTGTGATTTCATGACAAATCCTTACAAGACTGTCCTCGTATGGCTCCCGGCAATTTCTGTGTTTATCGTCATACTGCTTGCAGACTATTTCTTCTCTTTCCATTGCAGAGAGATATATCCGCTGTTCTTTATCTGTTAATGGCTCTGGCCGTGCGGATGGCAAGCCATTGATTATGGTTTTGCACTCTTCGGCAATGTCTTTCCCAATATTGTCAAAGTTCGTTATCCATACCCATCTCTTAACTAACGCATCAATCGCCGCCTGTCTGTCTATCGTGTCTACCTTTTTGCTGATGTCAGCAGTATGGTCGCAACGTGTCGGTGTTTCCGACTGGTTCGGTATCGTCTTATCCAATTTCTGTGTATCCATTTCCTTCCCATCCTCTCTCGTGTGTGACAAACGGATTCACTCTTACTTTCAGCATCGGTCCGGGAACCATCGCTGTGCAGTCATTTGCCGGACACGGTCTCCGGTGTCCTACGTGGTACATGTACTCACAGTAGACCTGACCTTTTGTGTGTGCGTGATCAAAAAAGTTTCTGTATTTGCACTTCATGCACCTGTCCTTTGGGTCTGCCCGTCTCTTCCTCTTCGCCGTCTTTTTGAATGTAGTTCCCATCGGTGCTGTGAATGCAGTGACCGGGTCTGCTCCCTTTTTCAGCCTTCCTCTGACGGTCTGTGGATGTATCTTGTAGACCCCGCACCACTCAGTCAGGCTCTTGGTCTCTCCGTCAATCTCTATGAATGTCTCTTTCCCTTGCACGATGTCCGCTCCTCTTGGTATCCGTCTCCCCTGCCACCGCTCAGGGGATTCGGAAAGTAGGTGTATACTCAATCACATAAAGGAGAAAAATAAATATCGTTGTTGTTATGTTTATGCGGTGGCATGGGGAACTATTTGTAGTAGTGTTCAAACTCCTTTTCTATCTTCCTCTGCTGTTTGCGGTGCTTCTCTCTGTTCTTCCGTATCTCCCGGACCTCAGCGTTCTGTGCCTTCTTTGCTTCCCGTCTGGCTTTCTTCTCTGCTTTGGCATCCTCGGCCACCTTTTCCCTGTGCCGGATCATGTTGTCCCTCTCCTCTTTGATGGACTCCATGTACTTGTCTATAGCATCACGGTGTGCTTCGTTCCACTCGGCGATCTCTTTTTCCAGTTGGTCAGCTGCTTCGTCTTCACCGCTTGCGTACTGAACCGAAAAGTCTGTCAGCCTTTCGAAGCCTATGGTCTGGAAGTAGAGGTACAGTTCTGTCATCCTGATGTTCTCCTGGATGATGCGGAACACATGATGGCATCGGTTCTTCAGGTTTCTAATATCCCGTTCAAAATCCTTCTCCCACTCCTCTGTCACTGCGTACTGCTTCAGCTGTAGCTCGACTGCCTGTATGTACTTCTTCTGCTTCATGCCTGAGAGGAACATGGCGTAGCATTCTTTCATGTTCAGTCTGGTGATGAGGAAGTGCAGGATGACGAGGTTTCTGCCGAACTCCTTTTCCATCTGCTTGTACAGGAGGAAGAATTTCGCTGCCCTCTTATTCATTCCTTCTGGTCTGTCTTTGGTGTTCATCCATCTGTTGACAGCGTCATTCGGGTAACTCATCGGCCTGTACTCCCAAAACCGTTATCACCTCGGTCACCGCCCTGTATCTCATCCACTATCTCTACTGGCTCATATGCTCCTTCATCAAGTTTTACTCTCACGGTTCTTCCTCCCCTTCTTCCTTCCTGACAGGGTCTGCCGTAACCCTGTCACCTGCACCACGTTGTCAGTGGCAGCCATCAGTGTCTCTATTGTCATCACCACCACTCTGTTCTTGGTCAGTATGATGTTTCCGTCTGGTGGTGGCAGGATGCTGTCATCTGTTTCCGTCAGTGTTATCTCGTTCATGCCTTACACCTTTCAAAAAATGTCTGGCGATACCCTTCAGGATGGTCTGTTCGGCAATCAGATCCTCGTACGTCCCCTTCAATGCCTCTGGGTATCTCTGTGCCTGTTCCCATGCATCCTTCAGGCCTGCTCTGTAGCCTGCTGCAAACTGCTTGTAATCGCCTTTGTCCAATACGCTCATGTCATGCACCCCCTGCCAGTTGCATATTGATCAGCTTCTGCATGTTCTCGCGGTTCTGGTCAGCTATAGATCCGGTGCGTCCGATGGTCTGGTTTATCTGTCGGATTTTGTCAGAGCCTTTTGCAGGTGATGCCTTGTTCCTGTTCTTCTCCCAAGTGATGACACAGGACTTCCAGTTGGACAGCTTAGTCTTCCCTGACATCCAGTTTCTGGCATCATAGAATGCGATGAACTCCTCCGCATCGATACCGTTCTGTCGTTCAAGGCAGTACTCCCTCACCTCATCAACGGTCGGTGGGACGAATTTTTTTCTTTTGCTCTTCGAAGAAGAGTTTTCTTTTTCAATAACAGATTCAGAAACAGATACAGATACAGAATCTGCATTCCCCGCATCACTCTCGCATTGCGGTTGTATGCGGTCGCATGCGGTCGCATCATCTCGCATACCTTCCGCATCCTTCTGTTCTTTACTCCATCTCTTTCTGGCGGCTTCTCGTCTCTGCTCGACACTCTTCTCGTAGGACTCCTTATCGTTATCCATGCGCTCGATGGCATCGTCCAGAATGACGGCTACGACAATGGATGTCTCCTGCACCTTGTCGATGTCGATCTCTCCGGTCGAGTAGTATGTTGTGAGACACTCCATCAGATACTTGGTATCCTCTGGACTCAACCTCGTCATCTGCTTCAGTGTTTTCTCATGGATGATAAACCCGTCTCTCATCTCTTCGTCCCCTTCCCATACAGACTCAGGAAGTCTTCCAGTTTCAACGTTACTTTCCATGGCTTGTTGTTTCTCCTATGGAACACAGCCGGGATCTCACCTTCTCTGGCATCTCTCACGGCCTGTTCAAGTGCAGTGTCGATGTTCAGCGCTTCCACCCTTTTGCATTCAATATGGATTCCCGAAAGAGCGTCCACCACATCAGCGTCTCCATTCAGACCACTGAACTGCTGTCCTCTCTTGGCGTTCTCATACCCATGCTCTCTCAGGATCTTTGCCAGTTCTCTTTCACCCCTGGCTCCTTTGGCTCTGCTCATCTTGCCCATTGGCTTCTCTCGCTTTCTTTTCCCAGTACCGCTCTTTCTGGGCTTTGACCTTATCTTTGTTCTTCCTTCTCCACTCTCGGAGATATTCGTTCTGTTTTTTTCTTGCTTCGTCTGTCACTTTCCATTTCCTTTCGCCATATACATACCACGACTAGCTGGTACTTTATTCCGGCAATTTAAAAACTTTCAGGCTACATCTCTGGGGTCGTCCACCAACCTGTATCTCTTGAAGCGCTTGCCTGTTTCCGGGTTCTCATCCCAAGTATCTGCGATCACATATCCCATGGCTCTCAGGTCACTCAGCCGTCTCTGGAGGGATACGATACCGAACTGCCGGAAAGCGTCCATGCTTGTTACTGTTCCCTTACTCATGGCCTGAACCAGTGCGTAGTACTGTGTCCCCTTATTAACTTTGATTGGCATACTCCCTACCTCCTACTTAGTGGAAAGGTAACCGTTCCTGGTCAAGTCCGTCCGGGATGTCCATCCATTCGTCCTTCGGTTCCTCCGGTGCAGGCGCAGGTGTTTCCTGACCTTCTCCCTTTTTCTCGCAGAACTCCTGACTGTCAACGATGATGTCCGTGGTGTAGACCTTGGCGCCGTCCTGCTTTGTGTAAGATCCGGTCTGGATCCTTCCGGTCACCGCAATTTTCATACCCTGGTGTAGGTAGGTTTCAGCAAAGTCAGCGCTCCTTCCGAAGGCGATACATTGGATGAAGTCTGCCGTCTGGGTGTCTCCTTCTCTCTTGAACCTCCGGTCACAGGCGAGGGTGTACCGTGCTATCTTTGTTCCGCTCTGTGACTCCCGTATATCAGGTTCCCTTGTCAATCTTCCGATTCCGTTCCAGATATTCATATCGTCCTCCTCATAAAAAATTCTTGGTGTATCTGCTGATCCAGTCTTTGACGCTTTTCTTGTAGTGCTTCAGCCATGCTCTCTCGGCTATCTCTTTGTACTGGACATCGAGGTTGTGTCCGTCTTTACCATGAAGATAGGTGTGGCAGTCAGCACATAAATAAATCCAAAGACCGTCTTCCTCAGATTTCCACCTGTGGGCAACCCCTTTGATCATGTGATGCCGTTGCAGGTTTATCTCGCTTCCGCAGTGGTAGCATTTCGGATCGTTGCTCACGATGCTTTTGTGGTGCTTTGGTATTGAGTCCATAACTGCAACATCCTTTCCTTCTCTTCCGGCGTGACGGTGTCTATCCCGAGCGCCTGGGCCTCTGATATCGTTCCTTCGATGAGGCTTGCCATCTCGGCCGAGTCATAGGTGTGCGATCCTCTCATGACCAGATAGACCTGATACATCTTTCCGTCATCCAGTACCTTGCGGTTTCCGGTCGGTCTCACATGCAGTCCTTCGAGCCGTCTCCAATCGATGTCGTCCCGGATGATGATTGGCATCAGCTGACCGTCTATGACTTCAAGCTGACCGTAGTCTGCTATCAGCTGATTGTGTGCCTCCGTGGCGCTCTGTGCGGTCTTCTCAGCTATCTTGTCCTTCAATACGTGGAAATATGCATTGGCATTCAGAGAACGCTTCTCTCGCCACCTCACGGCCTTCAGACGTATATCTTTTTCTCTCAGGTCTCCCATCTCTACCCGGCGGTCGAGGGTGAAGCACACCCTCTGCTTGCCGGACTCATCGAAGGAGATGTCATGCACTCTTGCTTTGACTTCCATCCGCTTTCGCCTCCAATGATTTCAGGAACAGTTTCACCTCTCCGGTCTTTGCATCGAGCAGGTCTGTCACGCCAAACTGTTCCTTTGCCCATGCAATCTGGTTCGGTCTGGCGATAAGGCTGATTTTCATGACGGCCTCGTACTTATCCAAGTCTGCGATGACTTCTGCGTGCTGTCCCTCGTTCAGGTCTGCAAGCCTCTTGACTCCCTTGTGCGTCAGGATCATGTCTACCGGTATCTTTCTGGACTGCAGTTCCGTGCCGAGCGTTTTTGCCTTTGCGTCTCCGATTGGAGTATTCCTGACCTCGTCATAGTGTTCTTCCACGGCCTGCTCTTCTGTCTGCGGAGCCTCGGCAGCCTTCTTTGCACCACGCTTCGGCTTCATGCTGTAGGCAAGCACTTCCGGTCTGTCCTTCCCGGAACTAAGCCTCCAGACTTCCAGTGCATTGATCCTGCCGTCATCGTCATACCCGATTGACCGTACCTCAAACTTATCGTTCGTGGTCACTCCGTTTCCGTTCTTCTTCGTCTCAAGTTTGACCTTTTCTTTCGAAACCCATATGAACGGTGCGGTGTACAGTTCGCGGCCAATTCCCCAGTTGAAGCAGGCTCTCTTGAAGGAGTCAGACGCAAGACCTTTTTCTTTCTCTGTAAAACTTTCCGTGCCAGTGTCTTCCTTCCACACCCACATCTGTTTCTCTTTATCCCAGATACCGACAGAACAGTTGGCGTTATCCCGACTGTGCGTTCTCTGCCAGTTCATCGGGTCGACCGTCTCGTCAAGGATGTTCTGGTCACACCTTGCGTCTTTGTAAAGCAGAAGGGATACTCCGTTCTGTGTACAGGTTGACACCCTGGCCTCAATTTCATCTGCTCTTAACAAGCGGAACATTCTTCCCATTGCTTTCCTCCTTACTTAATCTGCTGTTCCAGTTTCCTCTGGAGATAGTTGTGGATCATGCTCAGATTGCTGTTCATGGCTTCTCTGGACTTCCGTGCTTCTGCTCCAGAGTTCCGAAGGTAGATGTCCAGTTCGTGGAACTCACGGTTGTGCTTCTCTGTCATTTCCTTAATCTGAAGCTTGGTCTCCTTCAGTTCCCGGAGCGTCTCGGTGTGGATCTTCCCAAGGTCCTGAATGTAGGAAATAACCAATTCCGTCAGTTCTCTCAGTTCACTTGGAGTTACCCCCCCACCTGCCACAGCCGGTGCGTCCGTTTTGACCAGTGCTTTCTCAGGTTCTTCCTTGTCAGTGGCTGTCACGAAGTCCATTCCGGTGTTGTGGCAGAGAAGCAACATTGCTGTCTTATCGAGTTCGTGCTTTGCGATTGCGTTTGAAAGATATGCTTTGCTTTTTCCGATGTTAATTGACTCCTGTCGGAAGTTGAGATTGTTTTCTTTGAAGTGTGAGCGGATGTATGATTCGTTCACGTACACTTTTATGGTTTGTGTGTTACGACTCATTGTTTTTCTCCTTTGTGTGTGATATCGGTTAGGCCACTTCGTCCGTTCCCTCGGCGTTGTGGTCTTCCTCTTTTTCTGCCGGATCTGCGTAGGTCATCTGGAACGTCCCGTCCTTCCGGCAGATAAGTACGATGCTCTTTCCCTCTGCTTCAGCGATCATTGCCAGTTCGCTTGCCAGTTCATATGCTTCTCCCATGACTACCTCCAATTTGCGAATGCGACTATGCCTAACCAGACAAGGTCTCCCAAGATAATCGCTGTGGACAGGACCGGGGCAATCATCAGACCGAACACTGCGACTACACAGCTTGTGATCGCTCCTACCACCGTTGCCATCACCCAACTCTTGTCCTTCTTCTGTGGCTTCGGTTTCGGTCTTGAAATGTCAAAGTGCTTAATCGGTTCAATCGGTTCGTGTTCCGGCTCCAGTACCATCAGCTGTGTCATCCCTTCTCCCCTTGGGATGTCCACGATGTACGGTGCAATCTCCACCTTGTTGTCTGGGACGTAACGTCCTTTCAGTCTCCTTGTCTTCATGCTCCCCTCCTATGTGTATGTGTGTGGTATCGTTTGTATCTCTACTCTGTAGCCTTTGAGTTCCGCCAGTTTTCTGACCGCCCAGAGCGGTATGCTCTCAGGGTCTTTCTTCCATCTCTGGAGTCTCCCTCTGCTGACTCCGATGAGCCTTGCCTGTGCCGACTCGTTGTGTGTCGAGAGGATGACATCCATCATGTCCCGGTTGTTCATGCTGTCACCTTCAGGATGCTGTCGAGTTCTTCCATCGGATTGCCCATCTGGTCATCGAACTCTTCCTCGTACTCTTCGAGGTCTTCGAGGTGGCGGTCACGGCAGTGTTCGTGAACGTAGCCTTCGGCGTATTCAAGGTCGTTGACCACATGATCTTCGTAGCCGTACATCTGAAGGAACATTGGCTTACCGCAGAGTTCGCAGATGCCTACGAAGTTTTCTCTCTCGAATGCTCTCTGGTTGGCTGTTGTCTGTGCGTGATATCTTTCGGCGTCCATTACTGGGTTATCTGTCCACGTCATTTTTTTGTCTCCTTTGTGGTATACTCCTGTGTAGGAGGTGTGCTATGAAATACGATATGGATAAAATCATTAACCAAGTCGGTAGCGATAAATTTTCCAACGATCCGAACCTTCTTCCGTCTTCCGATCACTATCAGCTTGAAACCCAGGTCGAAATCCGTGACACCCTCGAAAGACTAATGCGGTCACAGGATGTAGAAGCGAAACGGAATCGGAAGCGGTTTGTGGTCACTACCGTCATCTCAGCCATCGCTGCAGTTGCTGCTGTTCTTGCCGCAGTTCCATCAGTTCTTGCTCTACTTCATACAGTCGCTTCCCTATTCTGATTGTGTTGATTGCCAGAAGCAGTATGGCGATGCACTGAAGGATTTCGCTTATGTGTCCTATCATGGTCTTCCTCTCCTTTCTGAATATTGCGTTATGCAATTTTCTTAGGTAAAAAAATTTCGTTCATCTTGACTCCGACTATCTCACAGAACTGTTCAAGCTGAGTGGCGGAAATCTTGTTTTTGCCGTTCTCCCAGAGCGATACGCACTGTCTGGAAACCCCCATTTTATCAGCAATATCGTCCTGCGTCATGTCTGCAAGTGCCCGCGCCGCTTTCATTGTTAACTTCCTCAATTCATCACCTCCTTGTCTATTTCTGATTTTATTATAAGCATTGCGTTTCGCCATGTCAATAGCAAATTGCAATATTTTTATTGAACTTTTCGCAATTCTCAATTACCATACGCAATATAAGGAGGTGTCAAACATGCCACAGGATATGACTATTGCAAAAAACCTGCGGAGGATAATGTTTGATAAGGGGATTAACCAAGCTGAATTATCAAAACGTATGGGGATTAACCAGGCTACCCTCTCCTGTTGGATGAACGGTACGAGAATACCCAGAATGCACAACATTGATTCCATCGCCGAATGTCTGCGAGTGGATAGAGAAGATATCGTAGGAAGGGACACCGCCAAACCCACTCCGACCAAAGGGGTAAAGATCCGCATCTACGGCAGAGTAGCCGCAGGTGTACCACTGGAAATGATAGACGATATATATGATGAGGAAGAGATACATCCTGACATGTTGAAGGGCGGTCAGGAGTATTTCGGTCTGGTCATCCACGGGAACTCCATGGAGCCTCGGATGAAGGAAGGGGACATCGTCATCGTCAGGAAGCAGGAAGATGCAGAGACCGGGGATACGGTCATCGTCACAGTCAACGGTGATGATGCCACCTGCAAGAAACTGAAGAAGTACCGAGATGGCATTGAGTTGATAGGGACAAATCCGTCATTCAATCCTATCTTCTACTCAGATGCAGAGATACGCCAAAAACCTATCAAGATACTGGGTAAGGTGGTAGAGTTGAGAGCCAAGTTCTGACAGAAGTGTGTCTATAGTGAACTGAATACGGGAGCCGAAGGGGTGCGTCAGCCGCCGGACTCACAGCTTAGTTGGGAGGTTGATGCCTATGGTCACTTACGAAGGACTCGTCCAGTTTGTGATTATGCTTTGTGGTGTCGCTACTGTAGTTATTGGTATCACACACAAAAAGTAGCACCCTCTGCTCGAACGGACAGGTGCTACTGTAACCATTGACCGCCGAGCGACTGGCTTACCAGTGTTCGGCTCTCGTCTTCAGTTCATTATAGGCACAGACTGCCGGATTGTGCAAGAGGTGTTTTGAAAAGCCACACCGTCCGGGTAGTTGGCGTGGCTTTTCTTAGAGACCTGATAAAGCGGTTAGAATCTCCACTACTATTATACGGTGCGGAAGGAGCGTGAAGCAATGGCTACAGCAAAAAAACTTCCATCAGGTTCTTGGCGAGTGCAGGTGTTTAGCCATTACGAGATTGTGAACGGGAAGAAAGTACGGAGATACCAGTCCTTTACATCCAAGGACAAGACAAGGGCAGGAAAATACGAAGCAGAGCGGATGGCAAATGAATGGCTCTACAAGCGTCAGGAGCGCCACAGAAGCGTTACACTGCTCGATGCCGTGAATTCCTACATCGACGTCAGAAAAGGCGTAGCATCCCCTTCTACGATCCGTGCGTACTTGTCCTATAAGAAGCACCACCTCGATGACATCGGCACGATGGACATCAACCACATAGACCAGACCAGGCTTCAGCTCTGGGTGTCGCAGATGTCGGTAAAACTCAGCCCCAAGACGGTCAAAGAAATTGTCAACATGGTCAAGTCCGCATACCACGAGATGGCCGGACAGAATTTGCCAAGCCTGACGCTGCCTATGGAAGAACCGAAGGAGAAGCACACGCCATCTGACGAGGAAGTGAAGGAACTCTATGAGAGTCTGGATGAAGACCTCAAGCTGTGTCTACTCCTCGCCGCTTTCTGCTCGTTGAGGAGATGCGAGGTGTGCGCTCTGGATCGCTCAGACTTCCGTGATGGATTTGTGAGGGTGTCGAAGATCATGGTCAGGGATGTTCCCGGTGACTGGATAGTCAAGAAGCCGAAGACTCCTGAGTCCATCCGTGATGTCCCTGTCCCGGACCGTATCATGAAGATGGTGGAAGGGCGGACAGGAAAACTTGTGCCGTTCGTCCCGGATCAGATAACCAAAAAATTTCGGAACGCCATCATGAAACAGGGGAAGCTGTTCACCTACCACGACTTACGGCACTACTACGCTTCCATTGCCCACTACCTCGGCATACCGGATGCGTACATCATGGCAAATGGTGGTTGGTCATCTGAGTATGTGATGAAGAGAGTGTACCGTGAAGCACTGAAAGATAAGAGAAAAGAGCAGAACGACAAAATTGCTGACCACTTTAAGAAGGTTCTCTGATTTCGTGTTGCATAGCGTGGTGCATAGAACACAAAGGAATGACAACTTTTTGATTCGATATGGAACACATCTGCTCGGATATGGCGCAGTGAAAACCGCATAAATAAAAGGAAAAACCCCAGAACCCTTGATACTAAGGACTCTGGGGTTTCAAGCCGGAAATCAGACTCGAACTGACGACTGATGTTGATTTTATAGTAGCTCCGAGGTTTTGTGTTGCATAGCGTGATGCATTTGCCCAAAACCTTCCCCCTAAGCGGGGCCGCCTCCGGCAAAAGACGGCCCCTGGAAAGGAGGAAAGAAAATGGAGCAGCTGTCAAATCCTTATGGATTTACGAAACAAGTTCCATGCGGATGGCTTCCAGTCTCTTGGACTGTCCCCTCGTTCCGCAGTACTCACCGGAGTTATACCATTTGGTGTCACCAGTACCTTGAACGTGGCCCTGGTACCGCAGTTTCTTTCCGGTCGTGTTCTTCGTCACCTTGATGCAGATGCCCTCGATGCGCTTCACTCTGTCCACACCACCGATGATGACATCGTTACCGTGTGTCAGGCCGGAGTACTTCAGGTCTCCATAGGACTGCACATGCACGGTGACTTCCAGTTCCATACCTTCCGGCGGATTGATCCGCAGAGCATGCAAGGGTTTCGACTCCCCTCTCGTTCCTATCCACTCGCTCTCTTTCTTCTCTCCGGTCCATTCATATGTCTGACCGTAGATGTGCGGTGTCACTGACGGAGCAGGTGCGGGTTTCACGTCATCGCTGAAGGTGTTGTAGAACTCGTTGGTGTCCACGTTGCCACTGATACCGAGGAAGCGTCCGACAGAAGTGTACTGCCATCCGTCAATCTGAACTTGTACGTTCGGCTTAGTCTGCTTCCGCCCATCGTTCGTGCCGTATCTGGCAATCCAGTAAGAGCATCCGGGGATGTCCACACCGCTGATGTAACTGTTGAAGTAGGACTCTGAGGCATACACGCCATACCGATACCCTGCCGCTTCGATGACATCACAGAATGATTTTGCCACTACTCTGGCGGCGCCACGGTACTGGTTCTCCTCAATGTCCACATAGACAGGCATGGTCAGCTTGTGGCCTTTGATCAGAGCCAGTGCCTTGTCAGCCTCTGCCCATGCAGTCACCTCGTTGTAGGCCAGTGAGTAGAGGTACACGCCATACGGGATGCCGAGACGGTCACACTCCGACAGGTTCCTGTCCACATACTTATCGACACGGTTTGCACCGTATGCCACACGGATGATCGCTCCGCCAATCTGCGGTTTCACCTGTTCCCAGTTGATGACACCCTGCCACTCAGAGACATCGATGACAGGCTTTGTGATGTCCACTGCTCCGGCAGCCACCGCTTTCTGTGCAGGTGCATCAGCCTTGTCGTATTTGGGGAAGGCATAACCACGGATGTATCCCCATCCTACAGGGATCTCCCTTCTGTCCACCTTGTCGTTGAGGTTGCCCTCTATGAGTTTAATGGTCGTGCCGAAAATGCTCTCGACAATACCGATATGGTCTGCCAATCCATCATTAGGCTGTGTGCCATCATCCCAGTTATAGCAGATGACCGCTCCTGGAGTAGGGGTGACTGTGCCATCCTCCTCCCAGATGCCTGCATTCTTGAAAAGCTGAATGTGTCTCTCGACACCGCACTCCGTGCCACCGATAAGGTCGACAGCACCTGCCTTGATGAATGCGGCAGAGACAGTCGTGTCGCACCATGCGTCATTGTACTGCACTTCATACCCCTGAGCCAGAGGCTTATGGCTGTTGTACAGGTCGATGATCTGGCGCTTATCAACGCCAATCCACCCACGCATGATGTCGATAATATCCTGTGCCTTTACTCCCATTTACTCTACCTCCTGCTCCTCCTTCAATTCCGGGAGACCTGCTACGCTCGTCAGCATGGAAGCGATTGCCGCCACAATAGCGACAGACAGAACATACTTCCACTGCACTTCAGATACTGCCGCTCCTACGGCGATCATGCCGAGTGCCGTCTGTGCGAAGGTTTTCACAGCACGAATCCCGGCAGCTTTCAACCATTTAATCCAGTACATAGTTACCTCCTTTTGGGCATGAAAAAGGACACCCCCGAAGGGATGCCCCGTTAATAAATGACTTATTAAAAGTCCTCTTTAAATCAGTTGTAACTGCGTTCCCTGTATGGTATACTTTACTCGTAGGGTAAAGGTCAGATGGAACAGTCCTCTTCAGACCTGAGTGAAAATATCGAATCAAGATTATGGACTGCGACACCGATGGAGTCAGTGCAACGCCTCACCTACAGGTAGGTCACTACCCAGACGGGAACAGAGAGAAGTTTAACGGCTTCTCTTTTTTTTATGTGCTTACGCCTCTGTCGTTTCGTGGGTAATAAACTCCTTGTATCCTTCCACGCAGTCAAGCTGTTCGTCCACAATCATAACCTCTGCCGTGATTACGTCAGGAGCGTTCCAGAGCGTCTGGCAGAGACCGTGAAACTGTGTTTTTGCTGATGCCTTATCAGTGATGGCTTCTGCATGGACAAAATAGTTGCCGTTGATAACCTTAATAATCGCATATTTCATGATTCGTACTCCTTATTAATGTAATGCTGTGTACAGTTCCGCTGATACTGTGGTTACTTCATAATTTGTTCCGAGTGTAAATGTCGCTCCGCTTGCGATTGCCGTCTTAGCCTTGCAGAATGAGCCATTGCGGTAAAAGTATCTGCCTACTGCGTATGCCTGACTTGCTGTATCGCCGTCCTCGATTGGAGCGATTGTATTCCTTATATCAAGCTGTTTGCCGTCAATGTACAGCTTCGTGTCGGCTCTGTACTGGACTTCGTTGTTGCCACCTGCGCTGTTCCAAACATTGTTATATCCCTTGAGCAGTTCTATGGCTGTGGGAGTGATGTCGTATTCTATTGGTGATGAAAGTCTATATACAATCTGTATCGGATTGCTCTGCAACCACTCTCTAAGACTGTTCCTGATTGCCGTTGCTGATGATACGTCAGAAAGTTCAGTTTTGGTAACATATAGTCTTAAATATGCGCGCCCTTTATTCGGAGCGACTATTCCTGTACTTGTTGGCGTACTATTTACTAAAGTAAATTTATCAACCTTTACAAAGTCTTTTGCAGGATTAGCACCTGCTGGGTTAAATATACTAAAATCACTGGTTGGTAGTCTTGAAAGTCCTCCCCCAGCGTTTCCAATATAATCATATGCCCACGCAACATTTTCATCTGAATTTGGGGAACTATTGAGATAATTATTTACCCCATCCAACACGAACCCATACCAACCAGCCACCAACTTCCCCCTCGTCACATCGACATACCCACCGAACACCTCTCCTGCTTCTGTTTGCCATGAGATGTGGGTGGTTGCGCCGACATAAGGTTCGAGAACATTCGCTGATGAACCAAAAATTACCCTTAGATTTCTCCAATAATAATCTTGATACACAAGTAAAGTTAAATACTCACCCTTAGCAAGGCTTATTGTTTCTGCATGTGTATGCCATACAGAATCATTACTAATAATAGTTCTTACAAGTGTAGAACCGTTCTTATAAATCCTTATACCATATGGAGAATTTACATTTTTATATTCAACATATACAGTTATAGTAATGTCAGTATCAGCAACCCATAATCTTGCCGTATTTTGGTTTGCATTGGGAATACATGCATGATTACTGTAAACAACACCTGCGCTACCTTCCAGTATAAACGCTTTTTCTGTTGCGTTATAAACAACTCGTCTCGTTGAATTTGGCTTATAATATTCGTTTGGATTTTCAATATCATCTAATGGAGTTAATTGTGCGGAACATGATTTTATATCCAACCCCGTCCAAGGTATAATCTCCCGTTTATTCACCGGACTCGGGTCTCCACTCCCCTCCTGTACGGGTTCAAAGTGTGCAATCAGGCTGACAGCATCATACTCCGCACCGTCCGAAAACGATGCCACAGTACCTTCTGCACTGCTGATAATGATGTCGGCTTTCTGATTTAAATCTTCCTTTACGCTACTCAAGTCATCCTGCGTGGCGATCTCTTCCGGGTTTACTTTTATCTGCTTTGTGGTCTCGTTTATAATGATCGTCTCGTCACCTGCGGTGTAGGGTGTGACCACATTCTCTGCATTTCCCAACCGCAGTTTTCTCAGTTCTCCCATATGGCCCTCCTATTCTGCCAGAACCGTTACGGATACTTCGTTATTGTTGCTGTCGGTCATGGAAATGACCGTGTTCGTCTTGTTCCTCAGGAGCGTTAATGCTCTGGATACCTGCTGTGCCAGAGCATCCACTTCGCTCTTGTCTGCCTTGGCATTGTCGAGGCTGTGCAGGCTGTCCTTCACAGCGTTCAGTTCATCAAGGTAGTCACCGCAGTCATCGCATCCTACCGTGGGGATGTAGATCCCGTCACCGATTCTGGTCTGTGTGGTCTGGGAAGAGGATGATGTCAGCGTCACACGGGAGGTGATGTTAACCGTTTCCTCTTCTTCAGAATATGGTAAATCCGCAGTGCGTTCAACATAATCCAACAGGGATGATGTCTGTCCTATATACAGTGCCATGTCATCACTCCTCCGCTCTGCCCAGTACCTTCACGATGGTCTCGTTCCCGGCGCTGTCTTCCATTGCCAGTGTCATTTCCTGCAGTCCGGCAATGAGTGTCTGAATGCTTTCGAGTGCCTCTTCTGCCGCTGTCTGTGCCGCTACGGCATCGTCCTTGGCCTGCAGTGCATCGTTCTTAGCCTGCAGTGCATCTGCCTTAGCCTGAGTGGCTGTGGAGGCGCTCTGTGCGGATTCTGTGGACCTCTGCGTAGCTGTCTGTGCCGCATTGCCTGCCAGTGTTGCGGAGGTCGATGCTTCACCGGCTGACGCCGCCGCACTTGTGGCAGACCCCGTTGCCTTGCCTGCCGCTGTCTCGGCATCGGAAGCTGACTCTTCTGCCGATTGTGCCGCTGTTTCGGACCTCTCTGTGGCGTCAACCATGGCATCCTCAATACCGTCCATACGGTCGAGGATCTGCTGATATACGGAGGGTGTGGGCGGCTGTGAAGACTCTCCATCTTCGGAGTATCCGCTCTCATGGACTTTAAACTTGGCAGTGTTGGCAGTGATTAGGTCTCCGCCAAACACCGTGACCTCGACCGTTCCCACGTCTTCAAGGACTTCCCAAGGAACCAGACATATCCCGTACTGGTTGAGGATCATCTCATAAGGCGGGTCGGAAGAACACTGATGATGAAACTGTGCTGTCTTCGTCCCATCTCCCCAGTCATCCGAGAATGTGAATTTGGCGTACAGATAGTTCCTGGACTTGGCAACCACATAGAAGTTGTCCGTCCTCCGTATCTGCTGATTCTGTACTTGGAAGGTAAGCGTTGCCATGTTATCCCTCCTTCATTGGTAGCTTGTCTACTTTTTCTATCAGCTTGTCCCCCGTGCCGTTCCCTCCGCATTTGTGGTACGGTCGGTAGATATACATCAGGTTGTCGTACTCTGATGTTTTTATGTGTCCTCTGGCGATATACTTCTCGCAAAGGTCATAGATTCTGTCGTGTGCCAGGCCAAGGATTAACTCTGTCTCGGCACTTTTTTTATTCTTTCGGTTCATCAGGTACTGCCAGAAGCCGTTCGAGGCAAAGATGGCAAGAACAATAGGCAAAACAATTTTGACGGCAATTTCTGTATACAAGATGTCTCCTTCCTATCAGCTGCAAATTCTTACAGCGATCAACCATGTTGACGTGTTTATGATGTTAATCGTAGCGCCGGACCCCTGTATGGCTGTCATGTTTACATTCGTTGTTGCTGTGAGTTTCTGTATGCCCATGATCTGCATTACTGTGTTCCCGGTCGTGGGACTTGCTTCCTGTCTCTGGCCATATGCGTTTTGCTCTGAGGCTGTTCCGAGCCATGCAATACGGTATGTACCTGCAGTTCCGCCTGCGCCATAGTTTATCTGGCCGAGAATGGCCCATGTTCCTGGCTCAAGAGTCAGCGTTTTTACCACGATCGGTGTGCCGCTTGCTATGCTTCTGGTTCCTGATGTGATTCCATCGATGTGCATGGTCCCGATACCGAGAGCGGTAAGCCATGCGTTTTTTGCCGCCTCTGTCGTGAACGACACAATGGGGTTGAGGTTGTCATCAATTTCCAGGTAGAAGCCGTTATTTATATTCGTCTGCCCGTCAGAACTATATCTGCGAACATTGAACTGCAGATAGACATTGTTGTTGTTACGCGCCCTCTTTACCTCTATGTACCCGTTGAGTTCGCCGTTCGAGTCTCTCCACTGAAACCCGCCAAGGGACTCGGTTGCGGATAGGGCGGCAGCGTTTGCCCTCATGTCAAGGTCGGTGTTCTGTATCGTGTTCAGTGTCTGTCCCGCCTGTATCCAGTTGAGGGCGCCACTCATGGTGTCACCGATCTTCTTCACGAACAGGGCCTTGAGCGACTGCACAAGATTACACAGCTGTTTTATTCCCAGTAATTTCCCCATGTTTTTCCTTTCCTTTGGATTTCATCAGGTCCGCGAAGCATGCAGCGCAGTCGGTGATCTCTGTACCGAGAAAGTGGCTCAGAGCATAGATGAACCGTTTGTTGGATTCCAGTGCCAGAGTGTACAGTTCGCTGTCATCATCGGATGCCTGGTATGCTTCGAACAGGGTGTAGGCGCCGATGCCCAGATGCTTTACTAGGCACCAATAGTCCTTGTCTCCGTCATACATATCAAAAAGACGAAGCATAAGGCTCCGTCTCAGTTCAGCTAGGTTGTTCATTTCTTCGGTGATTGCCGTGATCTTGTCCGTCTGCCGGAGTACTGCACCGCTGTCGTTCAAATCAATCAGTCCGTTCTCAAGCTGTGCATTGTACTTCTCTACCAGTGTCTTTGCATGTACCTCAGCGCATCCCACCTGCACGAATGCCCGGATGATGTCTTCAGCCGTCCCGTCTGCCTGTATGTTCCTGCTCATTGATTCTCCTCCTGCAGGCTTCGATGAGCGCCTGCTTGCTCTGTCTGCTCCGGTCACGCTTCTTCTCGAACATCCGTGACCTCTCCTTCAGTCTCTCTATTGCCGCATATTCTTTTGGGAACAGGTTCTTATCGATCATGTCATCTATTGCAGTGGGACATCTTAAGGTACAGGACAAGCGTGACAGAGAACGGTTGGCTCGCCGTTATCTCAACAGCCTTATATCCTGACCGCAGAAGTTTGTCCGCATCTGCTTTCCTCCCTTCCCCTATTAGGTCAGAAGCTACTTCAAGGATGTCGTAGTCTCTTCCTATATCGAGTGACGGATACACTCCCTCGCCGTTCAGCCAGGCACCGCCGTACTGTGCCATCAAGTACGGTGTTACATCAATTCCATCAATCTTTACTCGGAAGTCATTCGCCGTAACCGGGACCGATGTGATTCCAGGTAAGACTTCATGAGTGTGCGGATTGGGAGAGATTCCCGTTGTTGTTCCGCTCCCACCCGTATCGTCAGGAAGCGAAGAACAATCATCCGAGTTGAGGATAGATGCAAGGTCTTCTGCCGTGACCACATCGTATCCGCCGCCGGAACCGCTCGCCGTCAGCGTAGTCGCTCTGATACCGCCAACAGTCGATATGAACGGCTGAACGATAAGTTTGAATTCAAACCGCTCCAGGTAGACAAGGTCAGGTGTTATGGATATATAGAAACGGGCAGGTGAGTTTGCCGCTCCCTGCCTCGTATATTCCACACCGTACATGTCGACCACCTGATTGCGTCTCTGCTTCAGCATGCGGTCTATTCTCTTTTTGTTTTCTGCCACTCGCTCCGAGATACGGATGATGGCTTCCTCCTGTGTTAAGATCATTCGTTCTTAATGTCACGGTCAATGTAGAGTTCCTTCTCCAGTGTGACCGTGTCCACTCCTCCGTTCTGCGAGTCATAGTCAACAGCTGTGATGTAGTACCAGTCATCCAGTCCCATGATGTACTTCTGGTACGGTGTGCATTCCAACATCAGCAACAGGTTGTCATAGATGAACCGCACCTTGTCACCTACGTTCACATCGTTCGGCAGGCGTTCGATTGGGACGTTTATCTTCAGCCGTCTCCGTGCCTGCTTCAGTTTCCGAATGGTTGCCGAGTACGCTGTCTTGGCAGCTTCGATACGGTCTTCGTCCGTGATCTCTGCCGTCTTGCCGTCCTCCTCGTCAGGGGTGAACGGGGCAAGGTCATCAAAGGCGTATGTTCCTTCCTTGATGATCCCGGCTTCCAGTGCCACGGACTCCTCATCGATGACCGCATACTCAAGCCAGTTGTTCGGCGCTACCTTCGGTGCCTGGTCGATGTACTTCCTGTAGTCACGCTCGTTATTGACGTTGTTCCTCAGGATGACAACCGGGAAGCCTTCCTCCTGCAGGGAAGGATCATCGTATATCTCCCTCAGGGTCATGGAACTCATACCTGTATCGGACTTCTCCGAGTACACCGTAGCCACGTTGATGACGTTCTCGAAGTCGTACTCGATCTCCGGCTCCTCGACCATCTGCAGGTTGTTCCTTCCGGTAGGCTTCATGGAGATGATGTACTGCTTCTGCTCTCCAAACTCGGAGATATCCATCTCTCTGGACTCGATGAACTTCACACGCCAGAACAGGTCTTCGGTAAGCTCCATCGTCTGGTCGAGTGCTTCCAGTTTGTTCTGTCTGGAGTACACATAGTCGATGGTCTCTTCCTTGGCGTGATCACTGAAATTCAGCTTCCATCCGGGATAGGCGAAGTTGGTGTCAGCGTAGATGTCCGTAAGGTCATCCACTACCTTGGGTTCGCCGTCATTCTCTCCGGCTACGATACAGTCCACACTGACGGAGACTTCCTTGTCCTCCTCGCCTTCTTCCTCTGCCTCAACGGTCACGAAGAATTTCACAGAGTAACTGCCGTATGTGGTCCTGACTGCTGAGTAGTCCACCTCCAGTGTCTTGTCTTCCGGGGATACTGTGGCGTCCGCTCTCTGGATGTAATCCTCAGCTGTGAAGGTGCGTACCTCTTCCTCGGTCATCGAGAACGGGTTTGCCTTGATGGTGATGCCTTCCTCGGTCTTGGTCTGCTCGTCATCCTTCTTCAGAGTAGCCTTGACTGTGACAGACACCTCGCCAGAGGCGAATATCACGTCATAGGAGCCTTCCTTTTCCTTGACGGCAGAATGGTCGACCGTGACCTCCAGAGTCTCTCCATGCTCGTTCCATGCGCTTGCACCCGCACGTCTGATGTAATCCTCATCAGTGAATGTGCCGAACTCCTCCATAAGGATGTTCAGTGGGTTTGCTGACACCGTCACGCCATCCTCTGTCTCCACCTCGGCGCCCTCATACACGATGTTGAGGTTGCCTTCCTTGATGGCTGTGTTCACCGCAATCTGACGGAAGGTCCATTCATGGACGATATGCTCAAGGTGGACATCGATTGTCTCCTCGGCTTTATTTCTGGGACACCGCACTACGATGCCCCAGAAGCACTTGTCGTCCATGAACAGCTTTATCTCCTCGTTGCCCTGTATGTACTCGGCATACCAGATAGGCAGCGTGATCATGGTGGACGGGGTGAACATCAGCTCATTCGTCCATGTCGGATCGTTGAGAAGTTCGTCCCCTCTCTTTATTAACTTTCCTTCTCTGTATATCTCGAAATACATACCTGCCTCAGATCGGTACGAATGTCTTCGTGCCTACAACAAGGAAGTCAACAGTCACCGGATACGGGCCGCCATTGTAACTACTCGGCAGCATGGATGCGGGACAAAGTTCGAACGTATCGAAGTTGACGATCAGGTTCGTGCCTTCTGTCGTCCATCCCTGTATGTTGACCGTCTGGATGTAACCCTTGCCTCGGCCATCATACGGGTTGCCGCTCGGCACAACATAGGTCTGTGTCCACACACCTGTGATGTTCTCCATCTCGGATACGGGGATGACCACTCGGAACTCACCCAGTTCTTCGTTATTACCGGAACCTGCGAACCACTCGGTCACGTTGGCAACAGAGTAATAGCCGGGATCTGCACCTGCAGCAGGATCGTATGCCTGTTCCGCTCCGGCCGTTACTCTCCACACCTGACCGAAAGCACCAACAGGTACGTTGACGCGGTAGCGTTTCATGACCGGGATGACGTTGCCGGAACCACCGAGAGCCTGTATGAGGCTTGTCAGCTTGTCGTCCACATCTTCGACCGCCTCTTCCACGTTTGCCAGTCTGATCAGTATGTTATGGATGAATGTCCAGGCACCGCCAAGTCCGCAGATGATACCCTTGATGGTCTCGTAAATGTTGGGGATGAACATCATCATGAACTTCTGCCAGTCACAGACGTTATACTTCTCAAGGTCGTTGACGGCAGAGCCAACAAGGCAGTCGTTCACATCGTGCAGGTCGGTGGCATCGTTGTGCGTGGGGTTTAAGTTCGGATTGAGACCAGTGTCAGCCGCAAGGGATGCACACTCAGTATCCGTGATGCCGTTCTGTACAAAGTTCGGCGCGTTTGTACGCAGATCCGAACAGGCGTTGCAATCTATCTGACTCATGTTCCCCTCCTTACAGGATGCTCTTCTTGCCTACGATGAGGAAGTCGATGGTCACCGGGTACGGGCCGCCGTTGTGGCCTTCTGTCTGGCCAAGAGTAGACGGCGGACACAGTTCGTAGGTGTCGAAGTTGACGATCAGGTTCGTTCCCTGCTGATACCACTCCTGCACGTTGACGGTCTGGATGTAACCTTTGCCACGTCCGTCATAGGGATTGCCGCTCGGTACGACCCACGACTGCGTCCAGACACCCGTGATGCTGTCCATCTCAGATACCGGGACAGTGATCCAGAACTCACCTACGTCAGTATTATTACCGGACCCGGCAAAGTACTCGGTCACGTTTTCCACGGTATACCACGAGTCATGCGTTCCGGCTGTCGTGTCAGCGTTCTGCTCTGCTCCGCTTGTCAGGCGCCACACTCTGCCAAAGGCGTTGACAGGCACCGTGACTCTGTATCTGCGGATGACCGGGATGGTACCGTCACCACCACCGAGGGCCTCAATCAGTGTGTGCAGCGTGTTCCACAGACCGCCCAGAGCGCAGATGATACCCTTGTTTACTTCGTAGTCGTTCGTGATGTACTGCTTCATGAATTTCTTCCAGTCGCAGACATCATAGGAGTTTATCTCATCTTCCATCCGGCCTATCAGGCAGTCGTTTGCCGTGTGCAGGTCGGTCTCATCGTTGTTGCCGTTGCCTGCATCAAGGCCAGTATCGTCACGCAGAGACTCGCATACCGCTTCCGTCACACCGTTCGTGACAAAGTCCGGGGCATCTTCCCGCAGTGTCTGGCATGCGGTACAGGATACTTCGCTCATATCTTCTCCTCCTTATAATGTGATGGGGTCTGTTTCGATGTAGGCACACACGGCAGAACAGCAGTCATCCGAACAGCAGAAACCCGTCTCGATCATCACTGAGTTATTGCCCGGATGTATCGTCCATCCGTATGTCATGCCTTCGTCTCTCGGCACCACCCACTTCTCAACATCAGCAAATACGTGGTCACAGCCATCTTCCCAGTACTCCACAGAGCCGTCAGGGTTGATGAGCAGATTGTCGTACTCACCCATGATGATATTGGTGTTGCCGTTTATAGTTATCCTCGGATTTACCACATGGCCGTGAATGCGGATCTTCACATAGTCCGTCTCAAGGTCTGTGTTGGAATATAAAAGACCGGAGATGAGTCCGGTCTCTGTACATATCTTTTGTCCGAGGTAGTTTGAAATGTCGCTGTTAAAGCGTTCAGCCGCTTCACAGTCATAGACGATGCGGTAGCCTATGTCACAACCGTAATACTCCTGCAGGACGTCCTGATGATGGCACAGCGCCATATCCGGTGTCAGGCCGTTACACTCACAGCAGACACACCCTGCGTCCTCTGTGTCACCGCATGTCGTACAGCAGTCACACGAGTCGATGTCCTTGTAGTCGTAGCAGTCCATGAAGTCGCACACGTCCCACGGATGCAGGAATGTCTTATTGGGGTCTGCCTTATGGAAGATGCCTTCCGGCAGGAACACGTCCACGTCATATTCGATTGTGTTCTTCTTGGTGTCTACCGCTTCTCCGAAAGACCGGAGTTCTGCCCATGCCCAGACCAGTTTGTTATTAGACACCGCCCACAGCCTGCCGACCTGGGCAAGCTGTGTCTTGGCGAAGTCCGCATAATATGGTCTGTGTTCACAGGGAAGCTTCCGCATCTTTAAGGTGATGGTCATGGAGAAGTTACTTGCCTCTGCCAGTAAGTACCGACTTCTGTGCGGCACGTAACTCCCATGCCTGTGTGTGTACTCGGTGTCCTTCCGCTTGAACGATATCGTCAGGTCATCCGCTGATATCATGTCCACATGGTCGAACACCAAGTCATTGAATTGTACATATCGTCTTTCGTATCTCATAGGCTTCCTGCATATCTATACGCTTTGCGCTGTGAGTAGTTCTGTCCGTTGTCACCGTAGAAGTAGTTATTCACGGTGGCATGGTTGTCACGGTTATAGGTGTTCCCACCCATGTGCATCGGATTGGAGATCCGGCTCATCAGAGCATCGAATGCACCGCCGATGTCCATCTTGTTGATGCGATCCATGAAGCGGCTGCCGAACATACCGACCGCCGAGCGTTTCATGACATACTCTCCGGGAGTCAGCCATGCCGGGATTGTGTCCGTGCCTCGTGCTATGCCGGGGAAGCCACCTTCCGCAAGGTAGTCGACAAGACCGCCTTTGGCAAATACTCCACCAAAACTCGAAAGGCCTGCACCAAAGCCACCTGCGGAACCGACCAGACCACCTGAGCTTAGGTTGACGCTGATCGTGATGGTCTTGTCATGCAGATTGTTGATGGCACCCGCAAGGTTTGACACGGCGCTGAAGGCACTAAAGGCAGAGGACGCAACGGAGTCAAGGCCTCCTGCAAATGACTGCATTTCTCCAGACTTATTGCTTGCGACGGATGCGGCAGTTTCCATACTACTCTTCACCGTATCTATTGCCGTTGCCGCATTAGTTGCTGCGCTTTCTACGTCTCCAAGCGCCGAACTTGCATCCTCAGTTGTCGACTGTATGTTGCTTAAAAACTCAGACAAGTCGACCTGCTGAAGGCCCTGGAATCCTTCGAGTGCCTCTTGAAGTCCGGGGAATAATTCTGGATTTTCTCTCGTGGCTTGTTCGGCCTCACTTCCTCCGGTCAGTGCGTTCTGTATGTCGGCGATTGCGCTTGCAACAGAGTCCTTATTCTCGACCAGTGCGTTTGCGGCATCAACGTATGCTTGGAAGTTTTCTGCAGCACCTTCGGTACCTTCTGCCATGCCTTTTAGAGCTTCCGCAAGACCCATGGCATACTCTGCGTTCTCAAAGCCACCGTCTAAAGCCTTGCCTAAAGCAGGAGCAATATTAGCAATCTCCTCATCGCTCAAACCATTCAGGCTGTCTCGTATTATGGCCAACGCATCGCCATAAGTAGTCAAAGCATCGTTTTGGCTTGTGAGTCCCCCAGTCATCTCTGTTATCTGTGTGGCCGTGATTGGTTCAATCTTGTCGAAGCCGCTTATCTGATTGTCGAGTGCCTCGGCTGCGGCGACTTTCAACTCAGTGTATTTATCAACCAACGCCTGTAAGGACTCGTCAATCGGTGCTGTTTGCTCATACATTCCGCTGTAATCTGTGTCCGCTAATTCTTTCAGCGTTCTTCTTGCGATCACTAGACTATCGTTGTATCCGTCAAGCGCCCAACTTGCCTGATCGAATAGCGACTGCTGATATTCAATTTCCGTATCGAGCGATGTGATCTCATCTCGCAGATTCACAATACCCGCATCCAAAACTCTCAGTCTGTCGGAGTCTTCCTTGTTCAGGTGAACATCTTCCTCTCCCCAGTCGTTAATGTACTTTTGACCACGAGCCATTGCTATGGTTCTGAAGTCAGAATACGTTCTCTCGGCCTGAGAAAGATCATTCATGAGACGCTGTCTTGTGTCTTGAAGCGCAGACTTCTGAATGTTCGCTGTTGCCTTGAGTTCTCTTGCAGACTGCCGAGCGGTTTCCAATTCCTCTACTCTCGCCTGTGCAGTTGTCATTTCTGCATAAGACTCCGCAAGCTGTCTGACGTTTGCCAGTTGCGCATCGCTCAGATCTCCTGCCTTAAGAATGCTGAGATCGAGTCCCTCGTTAAGAATGGCAAGATCCTCTATGCTTTCAATAAGGTCTTCATACGGCGCTGACCCTGCCCTTCCGCGAGTACCTGCCATTGTGGACTTATACTTGTCATACATATCGAAAACGGTATCAATGCCTGTCAGCATTTCTTCGTTTTCTTCCTCTATAGCCTCTAGGTTTGCCTCGTGTATGGCTCGTTCGTTCTGGATTGTTTCTCCGAGCGCTCTATATTCGTTTGTCGTCTCGACTATTTCGTCCAGTCCAAACATAGAACGCCCCGCTCTTTGACGTTCTTCCTCGGCGCTATACACGCTTTTGATTCCTATCGCAATCGCTCCGATAGCTGCGGCAACGCCAGTGAGAAGTGGGTGCATCATTGCAAGAGAGGTAAGCTGTCCGAAAATCCCATTTGCAGACGAGAACGCGCCACCGTTTGCCACAACGCCAGATATATCTTTCAACGCACCGCTTATACCTCCAAACACGGCCGCCAACGGTTTGCCCCAGACAAGGCCGAACGCCATGAGGTCTCCGAGGAATCCCTCTGGGAGCGCTCCCATGATTGTTCCAATGAATCCGGCCATTCGTTCTGTCTCGTCAGCAATCTTCTCCATGAGAAGACCCATATCCCAATCCTTCATGCCCTCGAATATGCCAAGGATTGCAGGTAATCCGCTTTGAGCCGCTTTCATAACGGTAGCCATCGGCCCCGCCCACGTTATAGCGAAGGACGAAAAATCTTCGATGAATCCGTCAGGGATAGAGTCAAAAATCTTTCCTATGGTATCGCCGAGGCCACTAAGATTTGTCACCACGTTGTCGACAAATCTGCCTCCATCGAGTCCCATCACCTTATCTATCAGGCTGCCAATACCATCGCCTATCGTCTCAACATTCTGTGGGTTATCTCTTATGTAGTCACTGGCATCTTTCGAGACAGTATCAATTCCATCTCGAACCCTTTTCATGAAACCAGTGATTCCTTCATCGTAGGTTTCCTCCAGAACATCATTGACGCTGTCCATGATGCTCTGGCCTCCGCGTTTGATGGCGTTGTCAATGTTGGATTTCCATGCTCCAATCGTACCCTTGTAGATTTCCAAGGCCTGGTCAAGGCCTTCGTTATCCGCCAAGCGCTCAATAGCTCTAAGGAAATCATCCGTTGCGATTGTTCCATTGGCAAGGTCTCCGGCTATCTGCTTCAAGTCCGCAGTAGGATCGAGCGCCAGTTCTTCTCTCAGGAAACGCAGAGATACGCCAAGGCCGTTAAAAAGGGACAGCCACTGTCTGGACTGTCCCAATTTCCCGGTCGCAAGGAGTCGGTCAATCTGCGTGTAGGCTGTGGTCTTCATCTGTTCAGAAGCACCACCTGCCGTGATTGCCTTTTGAATACCAATGGTGAAGTTTGTGGCGCGGTCGATGTCGTTCATGTACATCTGGTACTTGCGGAGCCGGAACGCAGCCTCGTCAAGGCCGATGGGAATACCACGAATACTCTTATCAACAGCGTCCAAGGATGCCTTTGCTGTTGATTGGTTAACACCCGCAAGTTCCATATACGGAACGAAGGTGTTCATGATGTCGTAACGTTCGACAATACCGCTTATCTGACCAGTGACCGCTCTGGTTGCCATAGCTGTCAGATATCTGCTCGCAGTGCCAACAGCATCAAACTTAAACATGTTGCTCATGCCTTCGAAAGCCGAAGCAAACAAGCCGCCAAAATCGCCAAGGGCGGAAGACACACCTGCCGCACCGCCGAATACAGCAGACGCAGTATCAAGAACACTGACAAGCCGTTCCACTTTTGACCTGGCTTCATCGGCACTATTGGCATTAATGTCAAGCTTTACAGGTGTTTCGACCTTGTCCTTCTCTTGGTTGAGTTTTTCCATGTCCTCTGTAGCTTTTTGCACAGAGGCATCGTTCTGAATCTCAACCTTTGTGTTCTTCATCTCGTTCTGAAGTTGCTTTGCGGCATCAATCTGTGATTGTAACCCTTTAGCCTCATTCAGTTTGTCGAGTTGGCTCTGGTACTCTTTAATCTCTTTTGTGGCTGCCGCCATTTTAGAGAGAGAGCTACCCTTATTTGCCTTGAATGCGCTTTCGTATTCTTTGTTTAGCTCGGAGATCTTGTCTTTGACCTGTTCGATGCGCTTATCAACATCTTTATTTTTCACGCCAAGGCCAGACAGAATATCATTCTTCTGATTAGTGAGAGACTCTATCTCTCGCTTAATCGACTGAGCCTGTTGGCTTATTTGTGCCGTGGCAAGTTTCGGCGTTATAGTAGCATTGTTGAGGCTGTCAATGGTAGACTTCAGGTTTTGGAGTTCCTGCTTAGTTTTTTCGCTACCATTAAGATTTACATTTATTTCTATGTTATGGTCAGCCATCGTCTACCTCTTCCAACTTCTCTATCTCATCAACGCCGATGAACTGCACGATATATCTCGGCGGTCTC
Organism: Ructibacterium sp.; assembly: GCA_045540375.1. GTDB lineage: Bacteria > Bacillota > Clostridia > Monoglobales > Monoglobaceae > Ructibacterium. Next base: position 35,918 of record JAZQHD010000113.1, read on the forward strand.
TCGTCTTTATAGTTCTTCGTATTTCTCGCTACCCAAGATTGGTATGCACTGTCTGCCGCTTCGTTGGCGTACTGCCCGTATGCCACCAGAAGTTCTGGCACTCCCCATGTATCCAGTATCTCGTTCGGTCTGATATGGAGAAGCTTACCTACATAGTGGGCCATGTTTGTGTATAGATTGAATCCGGCGAAGTAGTTCTCCACCCGTTCAGTTATGGGTTTGTTGTTTTCTTCACGGGCGATGATCCGAAAAAACTCTCTGACGCCTTCACCATATCTGGATACATCTTCATGATCTTCTTATAAGCATTGACAACGCTGACGGGCGTCATGAAGTCTACCAGTTCCTCGTTTACACCAAGAACAAACCCCACAAGGCGATATATTTGATCCATGACCTGTCCTTCGAAACTGCTTGCCAACGCAATCATTTCCTCTTGTGTGTAATCCTCGATTTTTCCACCGGGTCTCACCTTGGAAAAAAGAGGCTGCAGTGCCGTCATCAGCCTTTGGATGGTTACGGCCTGACGAGGCTTCAGATAAATATCTTTGTATTCCACGTCATGTTCGCTGTACTCGCCGTTTTCGTCAGGAATGACGAACGTCAGGACAAAGTCGTGTTTGTTGACCTCTGTTTTGTTGGCGTCACCAACCACCGCAAGGTCACCGTCTTTCATGACCGGGAACGGAGTGGTGTCTTCCATCGCTTTATCTCTTGCTTCTTTCAGCTGAATGATTTTCTCTTCTGTTAATACTTCTGCCATTTTTCTCTCCTCTCTCCTTTTCCTCTTCTAAAGAGGAGAGGGGGCCGAAGCCCCCTCGTTCTTATCGTTACAATTATTAACTATATTGACTAAGCCTGTAGTCGATATAGTTAATATCAGGCCACGATGCGGCGTCTGCGACAGAACACACCGTCATCATCCCTCTGGATCGTGATCGAGAACGAGAAGCTTGTCTCGTTGCTGTTGTTGATCGTGAACGGGAAGGAAGTGATGAGGACGTTGTCGAAGATGTACACATAGCGGACACCGTCAGTTGTCTCGACCGGGATGCTCATGCGGACACGGACATCACCGATGTTCTCAGCCGTCATGACTTCCTCTTCAATATCCACCATCTTCGGATAGGACACCAAAACCTCGGCACCCTCTGTCACCTCGTTGAAGTACAGTTCGGTCGTGCCGTCAGCGTTCTTGATGACCTGGAACTGGTCTTCAGCCAGACCGACCAGAGTCGGAACAGACAGCTGTTTGAAGAACGCATTCGTGGTGTCACACTCCTCGACCTTCTGAACCATGACGTAACCGCACTCATCCTGGAACAGGTCGGACAGGGTAACCTTGCCGTAGTTGCCGGACTTCGTGATGGTCTTCTTGACCGTGACGATTTCGAAGCCTTCAGACTCAGTGCCTTTGCCGATCATCGGATTCAGCTTCCAGTAATTCGGTGTCACGGACGTACCCTCAATCGTATGAGAGAAGGAGTCCACGCTGTCATCGTAGCCTGCGTTCAAGCAGGTAGTGGCAACAGCAGCGACATCGAAGGAGCCGCCGACTGTGGACAGACATCCGACTTTGACAACATCGTTGGTCTCGAAGTCCTCGATGGTGTCGTAGATGGCGATGGACGAGTAGCCGACCACCTTATCAGCGGACAGCTGAATGTAGGACACAGCTCCCGGAGTCCATCCATTTGCCACCTCGGAAGTCGGTGTCTTGGACAGGTCGATGACGATCGGGACATACCCGTCATCCGTGACCTCAGCCGCCGTGATCGTTCTGGTGTACACATCAGCGTTCGTCATTGCCTGCACATCACTGATCTTGAAGGTCAGTGTGACCGGGTAGTCAGCGGATGTCAGGCCGCCAGTGTAGACGTAGAACGCAACAGCGCCTGCTGCATAATCCGTAGCATCGTACTGTGCTTTGAAGGTGACAGTGTCACCTGCCGCCCCCATCATCAGGGTACCGGAATTGACACAGCCTTTGCGGTTGCACTCGAAGCGGTTCTGCGGTTTACGCAGGCTGTTGTAGGTAACAGACGCCTCTTCGCTCAGGGCAGCGTAATGTCTGGTGTTGATCTTACGGCAGTCCTGCAGGTTGCGATGCAGAGCGAAGCTGACCTCAACATTCTTGCTGAGTTTGTCAATACCGACCTTTTTGATAAGGGCCTCCATATTGCATCTCATGTGTTTAGCCTCCTTATTCGTTGCTCAGAACTCGCTCCGCAGCCGCTTTGGCTTTGGCCTTGTTCGTCATCTTGTTGATAGCTTTCAGCTTCCGCGCTTTGAACTTCTGCGCGTCCACCTTTTTCTCTACTTCTTTTTTGGTTTCAGCCATTAATATTCTCCTTATAGACTTTTGATGTATGACAGCAGATCTCGATACGCCATGGTCGCAAAGCGCGAACCCACGTATCCGCGAGTGCTATGGGCATAGATTGGTCCAGGCCACTTCGGCGACTCCTTGAACTTCAGCATGCTTACGTTCTTTTTCTTCCACGTCTGCCTGACGCGAGGAGTAGCGCCGCCATGTCCTTCGTTGACGTACCCTGCGTATGACGTGTAAACACGTATATGAACAGAGTTGCCGCTTGAAGAACCCTGTACGGAGTTGAGCATCTTTCCAGTGTCCACGTTGCCGCAGTCCATAATGGCTCCGCGCATGCTCTGTATTCCTTTTTCCCGTATGTCATCAGGCAGCTTTTCAAGCCACGAGATTGTCGAGTCTATGCTGGCCATACTTCGAACACTTTCTTTCTTTTGCCGTTCGGCAGTTTATAGTCCTCTGTAAGCAGGTATTCACCGTCAGCCTGTGACACCTCGACAGGCACTCCCACTCTGAACGTAACTTTTCGTCCGCTCGGAAGGTAATATGCCTTGTGGGTGGTCATCTGGCTGTGGGTGGTCCTGCCATGACAGACATGGCATCCCTTTTGCGTCTCCTCTATCACTCCCTGGAACATCACTTTCATACGACAAACCCCCAGATATTATGCGTAAGCTTGATGAGGCTCATCATGCCCAGTTGGTTCTTGTACTGCTCCACCAAGATCTTGGCGAGGTCAGTCTCAAGGAAGACGCTCACTACGTCCCCGGACTTGTACTGGATCTCCTGTGTGGTGACGTTGCCGTCCGCGTCATACGTGACGGTGTCACCGTTGTTGCATCCGCAGTTCTCGCAGTCACACGCGTTCTTTGCAGAGATAACTTCGAGGAGATTACAGAAGACCGGAAGCAGGCACTCAGGGATGGTGTCGTACCCTGCGTCATATGTGACGAGGAGTTTGTACTCCGTGGGGCATCCGCAGTCATCGCAGGCACAGTCGCAGGAAGGAAGGGTGGTGTCCACACGGAAGCCGCCCTCGTACTTCATGTCACGGTCATCAAAGCCTGTGTACAGGAAGTCGGTCAGCAGTGTCCTTTCCTCTTCCGTACCTTTCCTTGTGATGAGCGTGAATGTGAAACTGTCCGCATCGAACGGCTTGTAGTAAGGCTCGAACTCAAACGGACAGTCCATGCATGAAGGGAGGTCAAAGACCTCCCTTCTTTCGGCTTTTTCGAATGTCTCACAGGGATGCTGCATCCACCCTGTAGCGAGGGATACGACGCCTATCATGTCTGCGACGTCCCTGTCTGTAGCTTTATCTACGCAGGTACAGAACTGTAGGATCTGCTCATACAGTCCTGCCTGTGACGGACAAGCCATATCAGATCTTCGGGATCAGCGTCTGCGGAGTGACAAGGCCTTCGAGGGTGCCAATGACAGAAGCGCAAGCACCGGAGAACGGGACGTCAACGATTCTCAGCAGCTTGTTGGCATTGTTGCCCAGGGCCGTACCGAAGTTGTAGTAGTATGTGCATTCCTCACCACATCCCTGTGCCGGAGTCTTCGTGAAGTCACCGGAGTAACGGATGTAGTCATCGGCGGGCATCAGATCTGTGCCGAGGTACAGACCGACAGAAGAGGATGCGAGCATCCAGATCTCACCAACCTGCTCTTCGACATCGACCGGAACCAGTTTGTCCTGAATGAAGCTGATGCCGTGGAATGTCACGTTGTCACCGTTGCGGCTCCAACCTTCCGGGTAACGACCGAACTGGTCAGGCTGAATAGCGGCAAGGACACCCTGATATGTGACCGGGTTCAGAGCGAACGTCAGGCCGGACACATCACCGATGATGGACAGGCGGCACCATGCAGAGTCGAAAGCCTGCAGGATGTTCGTGCCATCGATCGTGGCGATAGCCGGGTTCTCCATGACCTGCATCAGGCCGTGGAACGGTTTCAGGATGTTGGTGTAGGTGTTGTCCAGACCAAGAACTACCGTGTGAGCGGTGAAGAAGGCCATGGACAGGCGGGCGATCCGTTTCTTGATGTCGTTCAGGTTGTCGCTCTTGGAAGCCAGTCCGGCGATGTTGGAACCGAAGTTCACGTTCATGCCGACCAGGTTGTCCATGATGGAGTCGCAGTCTTTCAGGCACAGGAGGTTCAGCGGTACGTTGCCCTCGCACTTGGCGAAGTCAATCGGCTGCCAACAGCATTCCTGTGTCTCGGAAGCTTCCGGCACCAGAGACCACAGTTCACGCGGTGTCTCGATGACCCATTTGCCCTCACCGTTTTTGTGCATGATGCAGGAACCCGCATCTTCGATAGCGGCACGTACACGTCTGGTCAGTTCAGTACCGAGCAGCCATGTGACGAGCGGGAATCTGTTCTGGATCTCCGTCTTCGGGTCGAGGCCGATACCTGTGCAGTCAGCCAGTTCCGGCAGGTTGGTCGCAAGCATGGTCTTATCCACAGCGACCTGACTAAGTACTTCAAGGCTCATGTTAGGGATATTCATGTCGTTATTCTCCTATTCCGTCTGTGTAGACTTTTTTATGCTCTGCGGCAGGCTGCGCTTTCGGTGCGGCACCCAAGCTGACAGAGAGTTTCTTGAACTTGTTGACGAACTCTGCTTCCGCATCGTTCTTGGCTTTCAGCTGTGCCTTCAGGTCGGCGTTCTCCTCACGGAGTGCTTTGATCTCCGCGGCAAGCTGATTCACGGCAGTCATGAAAGTCTCGTTGGACGCAGGCTCATCCTCGCCCTCTTCCTCTGCGGCTTCCTCTTCGGCTGTCTCTTCCGTGGTTTCCTCTGCTGTTTCCTCAGCGGTCTCTTCGGCTTCCTCAGACTCTGTGACGTCCAGTTCCTCGGAGGTCTCTTCCTCAGCGGCTTCCTCTTCGGCAGCCGGAGCCTCTTCAGCTTCGAGCAGTGCTTTGTCGAGGATCTTGTTCAGTTCACTGATATTGCTTCCGCCTTCTTTCTTCAGAAGCTTTGCGATCTCATTCATCTGCAATTCGGTACCTCCTTTCAGATGAATTCCCATAGAGTTGACATCCCCGGCATCGCCGACTATGGCGTAGTCGTAAATAAAAACAGCGTCCACGATGGGGACGCCGAACGGATTCAACTCTGTATTGTCTGTAAGTTCTTCATTGATGTTCATGGACATCTCCACGCTCAGGCCCACATCGAACTCAGACTGTTCGAGCGCCTTGACGAGGGGATGCTCACGATTGATGGGCAGGTTGGTCTCCAGTCTCTGGCGGCCATCCTCGATATCCACCACACGCATGTTGGCTTTTGTCCACCGTCCCACGATCCGCTCAGGGAACGTAGCTATATCGGTATGTCCGATATTGATGGAGCCTTCGTAGTCGGACGGCAGTTCATCCAGATAACGGCTCAGTGTACCCTTCATGATGTAGAAGTACGGAGTGCCGTCACCATAGGTGATCATGCCTTCCTGCAGGAGCGGCACCCAGTCCTGTGTCTGGACAGACAGCTTCATGGCTGAGTCGTACTGCTCCTTCATGTTCCGGCGATGGATGTTCTGCTTATCCCGTTCTTCTATGATGTTCATTCGACCACCTCGATTCCGGGGAAGGTGACATTCAGTTTGCCACCGTTGCAGGCACAGCCTTTCTTCTGGGTGTATGGAATACCGCGTGACTCAAGAGCCGCAATGATCTGCGGTGTCGAGCGGATCGTTACCTTCCAATCCTTAAGGGACTGGAGATACAGTTCGTCATCCGCATACTGGTCATAAAAAAAGCCGGGTTCCAGTTTTACGAACTCGACTTTAGTCTGCGTCTTTTGAGGATTTGCCCACCTTACCAGTGTCAGCCTTTGGCTTACGCTTATTAGGTCGTTTAGGCGGTACTTCATCTTTCACCTCCTCAACGCGTTTCGGCTCAACGAACTCCTTCGGCCCCCGGAGGAACTTGTAGAGCTCTTTGAAATCCTTAAAATGCATGGTCATAAATTGCCCCCTGTCTGTATCGGAACATGTGCTCGCATTTTATGCGCGTATCTGTGTAAATAGGAATGCCCGCTTTCTTGCATGCTGCACAGAAGTATAGATCTTCCGAGAGCCTTCCGTGTTTGTCTGCGTAATTGACCCAGAGGTACCACGGATATTTCAGTCTGCGGAACACGTCTGTCTTTATCAGAGCGCATCCCATGCCGCCGCCATGTATCTCGATCTTGTGGAATGCTTCTGCCCGAAGGTCATTCCATGTGTACAGAGACTCTGCCGGGAAGTTGAAATACGGAACCCCCATGCTGTCGTACAGCTTGCAGATACATGTCTGACCCTTGTACGTGCCACCTTTTCGATGTGCGTAGGGACCGAGACATACATCCTTTGGCTCCTCAAGCATCATGACCAGTGTGTCTTTCGGTATCACCACGTCATTGTCAACCATGAGCACATAGTCGGCACCAATGTCCAGAGACATCTGTGCGATCATGTTTCTGGCTGTAGCGCAGTCATATCCTCGCACATACTCGAAAGGACAGTCATGCCCGCCCTTGTCAAGGTCATAGATGCTCTTGAAGGTGTCGGGGTATATGTTTTCATATGTTGGTACTGCTATCAGGATCTTCATGCAATACTTCTTCCCATGTCATATCTCTGTAATTCTTCAGATATTCACGCCTGCACACCTTGGGATTTGTCTCCCATTCTTTATATCCTGCAAAATGGATGATTGCAGGAGAATCGGTGTATCCCGTTACAATGCATTCGTTGTAGCGCACAGGCAGTGCGACATCCTTGCCTATCCCAAACCTGTTCCACGCGTCCTGATCAATGTATTTGGCTCTGGTCTTGTTCAGGAACTTGATCAGCCTGTCATCAGCCTTGTCATCCCTGATCTTATCAAGGTTGAACATTGCGACACCGATGTTGTAATACTTCGGGCCGTATGGCTTATAAGAGCTGTAGTCTTCCAAAACTGCTGCGAACCATGCATTGTCAAGATCTGTGTCCCACAGCGTGTCGATGTTATCTACCACTACTGTGTCCACGTCAAGCTGTAAGATCCTGTCCAGGTCCGGGAATAACTTTGTGTAACAGACCCTCAGAAGAGACATATAAGTGAAATGTGTCTGGAAGTTTATCCCGCTTTTTGGAAAGAACTTCTGTCCGCTTACATTTATCGTCTCTATCTGAGGCGGCAACCACTCTGGAAACTCGTCATTTTCGATCAAGAAGTATATTTTCTCAACACTGCTGTTGCGTAACAGGGATTTTGCCGCTGTTACCATGCTTGGATACAGGTTTCGTGTTCCAGAATAGACCGCCGCTTTCATGAGTCAGTCCTCCTATCAGGTCTCGCCCGTCTCACCGGTTTCGCCCGTTTCACCAGTTTCACCAGTTTCACCAGTTTCGCCACAGAAGTCGTCAACCGGATCGGAAACAGTCGTGGTGGACGGTGTGAATGTAGCCATCACGATCGCGTGGAACGGAATGTAGACCTCACCACCGTTGGCGTCACGGACATGAACGTCATGGCGCTGCACGATCTGGGACTTTGCAGCAGAACCGCCTGCATAGGTAGCTGTGTCTTCAAACTCGACAGTTGTGTCGCTACCATAAACAGTGATCTCAGTAGCAGTTAGATACTTAGTCATCGTGTTTCTCCTTTCTTATATAGGTAATTTTCCTTCAGGTACGGACGGTCCGCCCGAAGGAATGAGAGGTAAAATCTCCTTCATGGCTTCCTTGTCCAGTTTATTTGTGAAAGCGGCGATGAAATCATCCTCGCCGACCAACACCTGTTTTACGAATTCGAGTTTGCCGTTATTGCGGCGGAACTCATAGGCAGGTACGTGCTTCATGCCGATGCGTCCGGCTTTCATGCCCTTGATGGCTCTCCATCCGTCATCCGTCTGTGCGGTGACTACCTGCAGGTTCTTGTTCACGACACGGTACCGATTCTCGAAGAACCAGTCCATGTTGACGGCGGCACTGTGGTATTTGCTCCGTGCAATACTGCCGTCCGGGTTCGTCTTGCGGATACCTACATCGATGTTGTTCCGCAGGTACTCCTGACCGAGATCTCTCTGGTCTTCGAAGGACACGATGGGTGTGCCCTTCACGTTGGTGATTACGTTTGCCATTTCCTTCTCCTCCTATTCGGCGGGCCTCATCTCGCCCTTTGCGTTGTATAGAGTCTGACGCAGGTATTCCACGAACTCGTCTGTGATCGCCACGACATTGTCATTGGCAGATGCCTTGTTCGCATACGACAGTTTCTGGATGGTCTGTGCCAGTTTCTCACGGATATCGTTTTCATCCTGGACCTGCTCAAGGTCGTACTTGTCGAAGTAGATCTTCTTCACGCCAAGCAGGGATGCGATCATCTTGGAGAACTGCACAGCGTAGTTCTCACGCATCGGGATGATCGTGTTCAGCATGGCGTTATCGATGATCTTCTCAACAGAGACATTGCCGTGAAGTTTGCCGACTTCAAGCAGTGTCGGACTCATGCCGAGGACCTGGGCAACGATGACCGTGTCGTTGGTCGCCCACTCAAAGAACTCGGTTGCCTTGGTCACTCTGGGCAGGTGTTCTATCTCATCAGAGAACGCATTCGACAGAAGCACGACAGAGTCAGAGGACGAATCCTTGATAGCCTCTGCGACCCTTGCCACTTCCTTCTTGGCGGCTTCGTTCCGCTTCTCCTGCGCTCCGAGGGAGTTGTTCACGATCTGCGATGTGCTGATGTCGTTCCCGTCTGTGGATGCCAGACCGTCCTTGGGACGAAGGATGATACGTCCCGGGCCGTCATACGTGATGTCGTAGTTCAGACGGTCATAGACAGATGTCAGCAGTTCAAGCCTCTGTCTGTCTCTTGTGAACGGCGAGTAGCCATGCAGGTAGCCGGGATTGTTTCGGATGTTCTCGAACTCGGTACCATCAAGCAGGATCATGTCTCGCTTGTTGAAGTACTCCTCCACATCGGTGTAGGTCTCGAATGACTCCCAGTCTTCCTTATCAATGTCGCCATCGATCTTCTTGCCGTCTTTGCGGACAAAGTAGGCAAGCACTTCCTGTATGCCGTCCGTCCGGTCAAGGATGATGCCGTAGGTCCCTTTCTCGTAGGTGTACAGGCAGCCGTCATACAATCTCAAGCCACACTCGCCACGGGAGGCGGCCTGACGGATGGCTTCCTTCAGTACCTCGTAGTTGACAGCGCCGCGCTTGTTCTTCACTTCGAACAGCCACGGGTCGAGGACTTCCTCATCCACTCTCTGGTCACCAGTGGTCAGGCCGTTACTGAACATGTAGTTGATCATGCGGTCAAGGACATAATCGACACCGGGAAGGTTCTCCATCATCTCTTCCACTTCCGTGTCGGTCATCTCCACTCTGGCTCTGGGGCCTTCACCCTGACCAAGGTCGCCGCAGACCGTCTGGCAGTTCAGCATGTCGTACAACACTGCCTGCTGTCTGGCCTCCGTCACGGAGTTATACCGTTTCTTCTTCTGTTTATATCTGTTTGGATATCTTCTCTTTCCCATGGGTTACTCCGTTATGAACACTGCTTCGTTCAGGCTGTACATCACAAGGGCATGCACAGACAGAAGCACTGAGTCGAATTCATCAGGGGAATGCCCTATCGCGTTCTTTATCTCTATCTTGGGCCTGACCATGATCTTCCCGGACGCACGTCTCTCACAGGTGACGAACGGAAGGGTGGCTTTCACCGCTTCGTATGCCTGATTGGTAAAGGCGATACCGCCGTTCTCTATCAGGTCCTGCAGGTCAAGGTGCATCTCTGCCCTCATGTTGCCTGCGTTGGTGGCGGCATACTGCTTGGCTTTCACCCGTTCCTTGGTGGGCCCGGCACCGAAGTTGATGCCGAGGACATTGACACCTCTCTGTGCCAGTGCCTCTATCAGCCAGACACCATAACCTTGGTCAACACAGCAGAAGGAACACTGGTCAGCGTGGTAGATCCGTGCTATCTCCTCAGCTATCTCATTGCCTGTCTTGCCTTCCACCCAGTCAGGCTTCTTCATCTCTCTGACCCAGTCCACCTCGGCTATCTCGCCCATGGAAGACTCGGTCACGTAGATCTTGTCCTTGCCCTTGTAGGCTGCGTCCACACCAAGGAACTTGTAGGTGTTCCTGTTCGGTGCATCGATAAGCTTCGGCGTGTCGAACATGGAACTACCGGACTGCGGTAACTCGCACAGCCAGTACCTGACGCAGGTATCCATCTTCTTGGCGAAGTCGGTCTGCAATATATGCTCCGGTGTCCAACGTCCTTCCTGAGCGGCAGTAAGGGCATCTGACCAGACGATCAGCGTACCCTTGGACGGGTTGGGATCTGTCAGTGCGTCATAGAAGGCTCCCGGCTGATGCGGGTTACTTATCATGACGAGCATCTGCTTTGTCCCATCCACCGAGGACAGTTCACGTCTGCCAATCTCAGCCAGGGCGTTCTCGGATACCATGGCGGCCTCATCAATGATGTAGCCGGTACCACGACCAACAGCCTTGTTGTGACTAAGGTCACCGAATGTATCGCCAAGGGTGAGTGCCTCGATATACCCACCCCGGGCATAAGAAAGCCGCCCCTTACTCAGTGATGAGTCGAGACGGTCAATCTTCTTCATGGTCTCACCGACTATGGCTTCCTTGATGTCTGGTGTGGCATCACGTATCGCCTGTCTGGTGTAGGTCATGATGATATCGGTTGTGGCGGTGTTGGCGGCAGCGACAGACAGCTTCTTTCCTTTAAAAGCCATCAGTGCCGCACAATGTCCCAGTAACCACGACTTCCCATACTGTGAGCAGGTAACTGCCACAATGGTGTCATAGTCATCAGAGAACATGGCACCTGCAAGCACAGCCTGCGTGTAGTAGGTCTTTATACCAAAAGCGGCGAACAGTTCTATGGCGCCTTGTTCCGCCAGTCTGTCCGCCTCTTCCTTATCACAGCTTATCCTCTTATAGTGCAGTGGCTTGTTCCCCATCATAGGGAAGCGCCCAAGCATCCATGGTCCTCGGTTATTGTCGGAGTCCTTCAGTAACTCCTCTAACCTTCGCACAGATGCACCCGTGTTGCTTTCGGGATATCATTCACAGGGATGATACGGTTCTCATCCACTGTCTGCGAGTATGTGTATCCGTCCTTCAGCATGGACTCCAGAATATACTGACCGGGACGCATACCATAGCGATCGATGTAAGCTGTCACCGTACCTTCAAAGCCAGTGATCTTATCCTTTGCCTTGTCTCCATAGTTCAGCCGCATTTTCTCTCCTCCTTATATATAGGAAACTACTCCTCACCCTTTAACTGATCCTCGATCAGCTTCATCCTTTCCTCGTAGGTCAGGGAGACACCGCCGGACACAACGCTCCTTACTGTGTCGGTGTAGTCACCAGACATCCGGTTCAGCATGTCAGCTGCCCTCAGACGATTATCTGTCTTCTCATTCTCGTCCAGGGCAATACCCGTCAGGAAGGCCTGCCGTGCCTGCCTGTCAAGGATGGCCCCTTCTTCCGCAGCTGCCTGCAGTTCCTTGATCCGTGCCTGTATCAGCGGGGCAGACGGTTTCGTTACTTCCATATGATAAGCGTCAGACCGCTGATTCCTTCTCTGGCACTTAGTGCTGTATCCCGCATTCGCCCATGCAGTGGCATAGTCAGCACCGTTCGCTCTCTCCTGGCAGTACTTCTCCTGCCTCTGTGTCAGTTTCTTAACTCTTGGTCTCGGCATAGTAAAAACCTCAAACACCGGAGTAAAATTTTTCCGGTTTCCTATTTTACATAATCAGTTGACATAATTTATTTTGGGATAAAAAAATAAGCAGAGGGTACATCCTCCGCCCACAGGCTTCCTTGGCTCCTTGTCGCTCGGCTCTTGCCTCGCTCTTGCCGTCCGCTCCGCTTCAGGTCCGCTTTCGCTTCCCTGCCGCTTCTCTTCCGGCGAAGCCTTATTTTGAACTTCCACGCTATCACTATAACACGGGTAGCTGGTACTTTATTCCGGCAGTTTTGAAAAATATAATATTTTTTCTTTGAGTTAACATTTCTGTAATGGTTTCGTAGCGGAATCGTCATGAAAGCTCTGCGTCTGGATAATTGTCAGGGCGGCATCCTATACTCGAACACGTGTTCGGCCGAAGCAAACACAAAAAAGGACCCGAGTGGTCAGACCACTTCACCACAGCAAAGCGCATGTATCTGCACAGTGGTTCCGGCAAGTGGTCCAACCAATACACGCGGGCAATGTGCGTGTACATGTACAATGATTATCGGTTGACATAAGCTGACACTCAGCCTGGTGCACTGGCATGCCCTAGCCCATAAGCTGAAGTTATCGTTGAGGCTCTGTAAGCCCCATAGAGCCGTTTTAGGTGGTTACCCTATGAGAAGATACCTAACACCCAAAACGCCATTCTAAGCCCATTCCAAGCGCCTACGTGCGTATGCCATTCCCATTGCCGATAGGTGACCACGTGGGGGACTTGCCACCCTATCGCCGTGAGGGTGTTTCTTCTATATAATGCACATGGGCAAAGGTTGACATAAATAGCACAATCGTACATTTGTACAATATGCACAAAAACACAAGCGTACATTTGTACAATATCCCAACTTGTAATGCAAATGTACGTGTGCTATAGTGAGTACAACAAAACAAAGCACACACACGAATGGGGGCAGCGAAACACCGTCTGAGCATCCACAGACAATAAACCGGATGCGCGCACCTTGACAACAGAATATAGAGAACGTTGCTATACACGGTCGAGCGGACGCGAAACGCGGAACGCGAAGACGCCGAACGAATACGTGTACACCGCGCGAAGGCGGAACACAGGAATCGGACGTTCGAAAAAGACAAGCGCGCAAGGCGGAACTTAGTTCCGGCGGGTTCGAATCCCGTAGCGCGCAACGCGGGGCGGAAACTCATCATATACAGAAAAGAGGGTGTGTATATGAACAGAAACGAAAAAAAGTTCGTGCTGTACTGTTTAGCGATAGCATGCACGAACTTTGATTACGAAACAAAGCTAAACTTAATAATCCTGTACTTAATTTGGTAACCCGTTAATAAGCCCGCCCCGCTTCCCTCTCATTATATCACAAATGGAGGATAACGCAATGGCAAACGCTTGTAAGGAATTCAAAAACAAGTACGGAATCCACATCACTACAGGACACACGGGAAAAATGGAAGGCATCGACTCTTTGAGCACTTCTGTTCTACTGAATCCGTTATGCCGGAAAAGAGCAGAAGACCCGACGTCAATCTGTTCTAAGTGTTTCGCGGAAAAGATAGCGAACGCGAGGAAAGAGTTGCGCGGATGTCTCGCAAAGAACACCGAGGCGCTGACAAGTCAGATTATACCCGTGAAGGAATGGCCTGTGCTGAACGCATCTATATTCCGGCTCGAGTCTTTCGGGGACTTGAACAACGCAACGCAATTCAGAAACTATATCAACTTTGCAAAGAGAAACCCGCGAACGACTTTCGCGCTGTGGACTAAGAACACGCACATCGTTGACGCGGTCTTCAGTGAAGGCGTGAAGAAACCGCGAAACATGATAATCATCATGAGTTCACCGCATCTGAACAGGGTCATGATCCCGCGCTATGAGTGGGTCGACAAGGTGTTCACAGTGTACGACAAGGAACACGCGGAAGGTGTCGAGATAAACTGTGGCGCTCGCGATTGTCTGACCTGTCAGAGATGCTACACGAAGACCCGCAAGGTCGAGTATATCCGTGAACTGTTGAAATGAACCGCGAATCCGTACAATCGGGCGAGTGGGTGAAAACCCCACTCTCGCGACTCGCCGTTTCCGGTCGACGCCTTTTTAGGCATGGTAAGCCGGAGACGCGCATGGAACACGATATCACACACGCAAGGGGGGAACGAACATGAGCATTATTTTCAGAGATGACCTCGGATATATCGCGGTCAACGTGGATGAGTACGGAATCCAGTTTGCGGACGGGATGGCGTACTTCTCGGGACTGGACGGGAAAGAGTACCGTGTCCCGCTTGAGAATATGGTCGGTGTCAGTCACGAAAGCGTGAACGCATGACGCCGGACACAAGGGAAATTCTGGAAGACATCGCGAAAGACATGGGCGCGACTCGCGCCGGAGACATGACAGATGAGGAACTGGTCGCATTTATCACGGAGGGATGAACATGGAATGGACTGACGAACTGATGGAAGTGGTCGAGGACTGGATGCGAGTACACAACATCGCGCCGGACGAGGACGCACTGGAAGAACTGAGAACCGATATTGACGACACACTGGAGATGCTCGTGATGAGAAAGATGTCCGCGATGATGGGCGGACGCATTTGAGAGGAGGACGCTATGACCGACAGACAGTATCAGAACAGAATTGACAAAATCACCGCGCTTAAGGCTGAGGTCGCGAGACTGAACGCACAGGTGGACGCGCTGCAGGACGAGATTAAGACCGCGATGGGCGATGAACAGCAGGTCACCACGAAGTCCGGCTTTAACATCTTCTGGAAGTGGAAGAAAGGAACGGAGACGTGCGACACGAAACGCCTGAAGAAGGAACGCCCTGACATCTACGCCGAGTATCTGAAGGTCGGGAATCCGACTCGCGCCTTCAGCATCACGAAACCGAAAACCGCATAGTCGAAACCGCCATCCGGCGGTCGCTGAGAGATGACCTACTCAGCCTGATGATGACAGGTCGCACATAAGGAGGTATCACACATGAAGGTCGCATTACCGAAGGATTACAGAAAGCTTTTCACGCTCGAAGAGATGGACATCGCGCGGAAGATTATCCACGATATGAAGGACGATGACTTTACTCCGGCGCTGTACGCAGAAATCGCAATCGATCATTGGCTCAGACATCATACCGCGGATGATGGCAGAGTCACGGTGCTGACCGCGACTGCGGAAATCTCAAAGAACCGCATGGCATGGAACGCGTACAGTGATAACTCGCGTCAGATGGATATCTGGGTGAGAGTGGTCGCGAAGACATACGACGGGTATCTGGAACTCGGAGCATACCTGACAGATATCTGGAGCATCGCGCCGGACACGGACTTCACAGACCGCATGTTCGCGCAGTACTTCACGAGGTGTGAAGATGTGTAAGGCGGACGCAGACGTAAGAGTGAACTACAGACGGGAGTCGCAGATGCGGAGCGTCTGCTCTCCCACTCTCAAATACACGAGGAGGATATATGAAAGCATTGGTAATCGGACTAATCGCGGTCACGGCATTAAGACCGCAACCCGCAGATAAACATGATGGCGTATACAGTGTCTGGGCAGAGCCTGGAATTCATCTCATCATGGATGACAACGGAACGCCGGATGACTACAGCGATGACTGGGTGATTGACTATGAGACAAACCGCGATGTGGAAGTCGCGGTCATGGATTAAGGAGGACGACATGACGCTGAGAATAAGCGAGGATTACATCGGACTGCGGTACACAAGTACCATGAACGACTGGATTGACTTTACGGTCATCGCGCTGAAGAGTCTGCAGA
>JAZQHD010000114.1:0-3739 GCA_045540375.1 Ructibacterium sp.
TGCTCCTATTAATGCCCAGGCGAGAAAACTCCATTTTGAAAGAGTATCCAAAGCAAAAGAACTTGCGGATGCGGTTGAGAAAGCGAAAGAAGCTGTTGAAGCCCTTGCTCAGGCAAAGGAATATCTTGATATTAAGCTAACCGAGGGCGTAAAGATCAAACATCGGATGTTTGGTGAAGGATCTGTCGAGAAGTGTACAGGGACAATTGTCTCGGTCTATTTCCCGAAATTAAATGAAACAAAACATCTTGGCCTTGTAGTAGCGTTCGGAAATGGATTGATGACTCTTGAATCAGATGAGGAAACAACAAAAATCAAGGAATACATCCCTGTTTTAAGCAAGGAAACCGACATCCCCAAAAATCTCTCAAGAGCAATAGAGGAACTTCAACCCTACTTGGAGTATCTCGATTAAGCAGTAATCAAAGGAGTGTGTGTAGCATGGACAAGCAGCCATACGATTATGTGAAAGCAGAAAAGACATACTCTGCATTTATTGGGTTGATTATCATTTTATTTCTGTTTTCTATAATTATTATCTTATTTGCGATTATTGGTCTAATCGCAGCTTTCCCGTTAGGCATTATTATTCTCGGGTTGCTTGCCCTATATTATTGGTGGATTTCAAAACTGATCAAGAAAGCAAAAGCACTCAAGCAAGAGATAAAAGAAAACAAACCTAATATCAAGACCGGCGGTGGGGTACTTGGAGATACGGTATATTGCTTTGTATCCCCTTATTCAACGCCGGAAACGGTGGATCTGATTTGCCGGGCCTTGCCTACTCTCTGCGGAGTCGTGAAAGAGAGAAACGACAATCGTGGGTACATAAAGGCGAAAATCCCTGTTAGAGGGAACAAAATCAATGTCGAGTTCTACATTAAGAGAGCAGAATCCGAATGTAATGTTAGAGTCTTCTGGAAGAAGCTTGCAGATGACTATGTGTGGGATGCTTTCTTAACAACGATCAAGGAACTTACAAATCAAGCGGACTTTGCCGTCACATGCGCCAACGGCGACCCTTATGCCATTGCCCTGCTTTACTTAGGCGGCGAGCTGGAGGAAGTGCAGGTGTCAAGAACGGTTCGAAAGACCTCTATTATGGGAGCGTTACTTGGCGGTGCGTTGTTTGGAGATGCCGGATTTGTATTAGGTGGCATGTCCGGTCCTACAAGAACCTATGGACATTCCTACGAAAGATTTTCAGATTCGCAGCTTGTTAGAATCATGTACAACAACGGAAGAATCTGGGAAGGCACACTCAAAAAAGGAAGCAAGCTATATAACGATATTATGGTCAATTTTGCAGATTAATTGACCAGGAAGGGAGAAACACATGAAAGAGCAAATCCATGCATTCGCCAATCATTACTTTGATATTTTTCGCAATCCCAAAGCCACTAACTTTCAAGTTGAGGAAGGATTTGCGGAAAAGTGTTTCGCCCTTGGTTTTGAGATGGATAGTGGAAATTCCTTTTGCGAGAAGTACCCCAAGGCGTTTAATGACTACTCCGAGCTTGGCAAGATTATTGAGGAAATAGATGATCCCCAATTCCTTGGAACGGCAATCTTTTCACAGTGGAGATATATCACCCATTGGTCATACTGTTCTCATCCTTTGGACGAGCAGTACAGACCCTGGTTTATAACCGCATTTGGAAGGCTCGTTACAATTACATCCGAGGACAACTCTCCTCCGTATATCTTCCACGGCAATATAAAAAGAGTGCGAATTCATTCAAATAACATCGCATATGGGATGCTTCCAAGGGAAGGCTTTGAAGTTGAACAGCATATAACAATAACCGATGATGGTAGAGTTTGGATTACACGATACGCATTCAGCGAGGATTTAAACTTTGTAGATTTAAAAAAGACAGAACAAAGGCAGTTCAGGATTGCTGCCGATAAAGCAAAGTTCCTTCTCGACAAATACACAAAGTATTTCCGAGATGAATACGAAATATCCTTTGCCACCGATGTGGGAAGCTTTGAAATGCAGATAACTGATGACGAAGGAAAACAGGCTGTATTCATCGGCCCTTTGATTTGTGATTTTGAGGTTGATGGCTATAACCTGTCCCAACTGCTTCGTGATACACTTGATGATCAAACACTCTTTGTGTTCGACAACAACGAATTTGAGCGTATTGAACGGATTACTATCGAACACGAACATAAGAAAAGAATCGTAGCAGCGGATGGCCAAATAGTCACTTGGAATCCTACTAATCATATCGTTATTGATCGCAAAACGGATACAATTGAGTACACATACAAAATTGGAACGGAGTGCGAGGTTACGAGAAAATACCATGTGGCACAAGGTGTGTCGAATTTCTTAGATGAGCTTGAATATCAAAACCTGTTTGTTGAGTTTGAAGAAAGAGAATCGGATGTCATCATTCCCGATGATGAGGAAGCTGTATATACTGCAACGGTAGATTTCTTGCGTGGCTCACCGAGGGTTGTCTCCGGTTGTTATGATAAGCAAGGACTTCCGATTGATTGGCCGGAGTTCATAGAAGACCTGTATGACTTTATGTCTTTCTATGGATTCGGAGAAATGTTTGACGAAAAGCAGTACGGACGAACCTACAGAAAGAAAAATGATTATATCTTCCTAAGTGTCCGGTTCGGCGAATATGGGAAGACATACTCCTACCTAACAGAAGATGATACCATTCAAGTAGGCGATCAGGTTATAGTTCCTGTGGGCAGCGAAGGAAAAGAACGCATAGTTGAAGTGGCAAAAAAGGAATACTATGCAGCCGATAAAGTTCCCATGCCTATCGAGAAGGTGAAGTCCATTGTCGAGAAGTTTACACGCCCACCAAAAAACGATAAGGGCGAAATGATGATATATTGCCCAATGTGCGAATGCGAAATAAGCGCGGATACCTGCTATGACATTCTCTACGATCCTCTTGTCAAGGATGTCCCTGGTATAATCACCGAGGAAAAGATGAAGGAACGATATGAGTTCTGCAGCTTCTGCAAGTATAACGACGATTAAGGTGAGAGCTATGGATAAGGATACCACACGGAAGGTCTTGGAACAGAATCAAAAGAAAATTGAAAAAATACTCCGTCAAAATGGTGTCGATCCCGAGAATGTCCCTCCTCTCTCCGGCACCTATGAGGAACGCAGCCGTCAGAGAACAGCCGAAGTATTTGCGAATAACCAAAAGCGTATTAACAAGATTATGAGAAAGTACAGGTAAGAGTTATGTATCTGAAACCAATAGAGGGATCACCAAAACCTGCCTTCATAAAAGTTTTTGAAACTTTTGAAGAAATCTCAATGGTGCTTCTCCTCGAGGATCAGTTCCATGACGGTGAGGTTATGGAGCTAAAGCAAGAAGATGGAATCTTCGAAATAGGACTGCTCCATGAAAGTACATACTTCTCCATCAAATGCTCACAGACGGTATCACAAAGGATGTACTTCAATATGGACAACCGTTGGATCTATGAGATATCTATTGAGAAGAACGGTGATAACATCTTACTCCTTGTTGATGAACAGGCTATCAGGATCGAAGCGAAGAACATAATCATCGAAGAAGTGGTTAGACCCGAGCGAGCCACATATACAGAGGAAGAACTCCAGGCAATTGACACAAAGGCAGAGAATCCCGAGGTGTATGTGCGGTGTCCTCGTTGTGGAAAAGAACTGCACTATAGAGCCGTTGGCAATTCATACGAGGTCAGATGTAGTCCGAGGCCAAGCGGTCTT
>JAZQHD010000115.1:0-8922 GCA_045540375.1 Ructibacterium sp.
TGAATGCTCCACGCTGCTGCTCACTGATGTGGAGCTTGCCAGAAGGAGAATCAATCTCCGGGCAGAAGAAACAAAGGGACGGAAGGATAGAACTGTGTACTTTTCCTCCAAAACCGAAGTTGCGCTGCGGCGGTGGATTCAGTTCAAGGACAGGTATGTGGAAAGCGACTACCTTTTCCCGGTCAAAGAACATGGCGGTCATATCAATGTCCATAATTTTGAGACGAATTTCAAGCGGTATATCAACCGTGCCGGACTGAATGAAGAATACTGTCCGCACTGCTTGCGTAACAACTTTGCGAAACGCTGCTTGATGAATGGTATGGACATTTTTACACTCAGCAAAATTCTTGGTCATTCCAGCGTGGAGGTAACCGAAAAAGCCTACCTCGATTTGACTGACGATGATATCAGCAAACAGTATCAGCGTTCTAGCCCCCTATCCTTCTTTTAATCGTTCTCAATTACGCTAAACCATCAACTTTCAAAAAGAATCCACCAGAATCATCAAGTTTCTGGTGGATTTTATCATCTTTTATTCACTTTGGTATTCCCCATGGATATCATCAAGGAATTTCTGAAAGTCTGCAATCACATCGGGCGGAGATACGATTTGCACCAGCTTACGGTAACCGCAGAGCCAGCCATAAAACTGGTCGCTGATTTCCACATCGGTACTCACAATAAAATGGTCATTGTCGTCCGGGCGGTAAAATACTTCTGCTCCCGTGCCGAACCGCTCCACAACTGCATCCAGTAGCACATTGGAAAACCGCAGGCTCACCCGCTTTTGTTCGCCGCCGAACATGGAAAAAACACGCTGGGTGTAGGTTCTGATATTGATTCTTGAAAATACCAGTTCCCCTTCTCTCGGCTCCTTCAGCAGTTCCACGCCCCGCATTCTGTCCAGACGGAAGGTTTTCATACTTTGCGCCTTGCTGTCAAATGCCAAAAGATAATAGTTACCATCGTTGATAATCAGCTTGAAAGGGCTGAGAACATAGGCCGCTCCGTTCCGGCGGTCTACCTGTTGTGTGCGGTCTTGCAGGCTATACCGCTGATATTTGAAGGTGATTTTCTTGTTTTCCCGGATTGCTTGATTGATGGTCAGCAGCGTTCTCATAATGTGTTTGTTAGGTGTTTTCGTTCTACCAACCAAATAAACCTCGTTATGCAGTTCCTCCACTTGATATTCGCTGCACATTCCTTCGATAGCGTTCAGAAGATCCGCTTCCTGTCCTTTGGAAATGAATTTGGATGCCCGGACACACTCAGCCAGAAGGCGCAATTCCTCGAAGTCATAGGGTCTGCGGCACAGCTTATATCCACGCTGCGCTGCATCATATTCAATCTCATAGTCAAAGAAACTGCGGTCATCCGGCTCCCCATCCTGTCCCCGGTTCAGCAGTTCCATTAAGTCATTGATATCTCTGGAAATAGAGTGCCGTTCTGCTTCGATGCCATAAGTCAGTAAGTAGTCCCGGATTTCTTTGATACCGATAGCATGGTTTTCGTCTGTGCGCTTTTGGAGAATATCCCAAACCAACAGGGATTTGAATTTCTGTCCGGGCTTCTTCCCTCCCGGCTTACGCTTTTTCTTTTCTTCCATGTGTATCCCCACTTAATCCGCTAAAGACTGCAGATAAACAGACAGCAGTTGCAGTGCCGTTTCTTTGTCTTTTGGATTACACGCATTCAGCCGATCCCACAATTCTGCTTGCTGGGCGGTCAGAGAGGTGTTATCCTCGGTCAAAACTTCATCAGGGGTAATGTGAAGCACGTTACAAATGCGGAGGATCGTCTCAGTGCGCATATTGACAGTCCCACGCTCGATATCTGCATATGTACGATCAGATAGTCCGGCAGCTTCTGCAACCTCCGCCTGTGTCATACCCATACGCTTACGGATCATCAGCAGCTTATTTCCAATAGTGCGCAAGTCAAAAATCAGCATTTTTCTTCCCCCTAATAGCAGTATAGAGGAATTATACTTCCGCTTTTCGTTGACAAACAGGAACTGTAGTTTTATAATTACAGGAAACATAATTCCTGTTCAAGGAGGAGAAATGATGATTTGTAATTGTGGTGAAAAAATGACAGCGATTGATCTATTGGGAGATCCCAAAGTATACGTTTGTCCGAAATGTGGCGGGACTTTGAATATATCCAAAACAGGTATCACCCGCTGGTTTGATAAAAATGGGCAGCCCTCTTCTTATGATCCCCCGGCGAAAAAGGATAAATGAAGGAGCACCGATAATTATGAGAGTCCAGGCAAATACTCATTTTCAAGAACATCCTGTAGAACAGGAATTTTTCTCGGGAGAATTGCAAGAATATGTTTCTTCAGGGACTATTAGTTTTACAATTGAAAAATGCAAAGAAACACGTGTTTGTGTTTGCAAGAACTGCGGAACAGAATTATATGGATATTGGCACTATTTGCAATATAGAAGTTGTTCGTTCAATGGCAATAAGATTCCTTCTGAAATAAGCAAAAAAGTAGATTGCGCAATAGACAAACTAGGCAAGCAGGTCTACGCTGCACACGATGATATGCGTGCTAAATTCAATTGTCCAATCTGTGGAGAACAGAATAAATTTGATAGTGCTGTAGGAAATAACTTAGATGAAAAGTTTGCTAGTGCATATGAAACCATGCGTATTATTGCAACTCGTGATGGTTCATGTGAAGCAGAAAAATGTTCATCGCTATATGATTTACCTGTAGCCCCAGTGAACATCAGAAATATTTCTGTTATTAAAAATAATCCTGAGAAACTCAAAGAATATATACTCAAATTAATCAAGCTGGAAACAAATATCATGCTACTAACAAAACGCCTCGCATCCTTGTATTGCGAACGTTCTATTGCTATGGTAGATGTTTGCCGTGTTAATTATGAGCCTATTGTCAAGGCTAAAATGCAAAATGAAAATGCCCAAAAACAGTATGATGAAGCCGTCAAGGCTCATAATCGTTGCATGGAGCAAGTGAAATCTTGCAAGTCAAACCAACCAAAGCCAGTAGACATTCCCATGCCGCCCAAACCTGACGAACCCATATATCTAAAGCCAGGGTTGTTCAATAAGAAGAAAATTCTGGCACAAAATGAAGCGATAGAAATACAGTATAAACTGGATCTACAAGAGTATGAGAAAAAGTGCCAACAGCGGCTTATAGAGATAGATCGGCAAAATGAATCTGCAAAAAAGAAGTACATTAGTGACATTCAAGAAGCGGAAAAATCAGAACAGAGAGCTAAGCAACAGGTAGAACAACTGTATAACGTTATTGGACACTACATTGCAGGCGCACCTTTAGAGGTTTGTCCTGAAAAGGCAAAGCTGAATCTAATTGCGAAAGAAATAGAGACAGTACAAGAACTCTTAAGGAAAACCTATGAAACCAGAAATAAGCTGTATGCTGCGGATATTATCTTTAACAAATACCGCGATATTGTTGTACTGTCTACTTTCTATGAGTATCTTATGGCAAGACGTTGCACCACATTGGAGGGGGCAACTGGCGCCTATAATCTGTATGAATCAGAAATTCGTGCTAATACGATTATAACCAAGCTATCTCAGATAGAAAAAACATTAAAGAAAATTGAGCAGTCGCAATACATGATCTGTGGTCAATTGTCAGAAATGAATAGCACATTGAATAAATTGAACAGCACTATGAGTGCCGCGTACAGCGCAATAACAGATATCCGAGCAAATTCTAAGGACATGAGCGAATATATGAAGCACATTGCAAAGAATAGTGAAGTAATTGCTCATAATACCGCTGTTACTGCATACTATTCCAAAATCAATGCCGAATTGACCGACTCTCTTGGCTTTTTGCTTGCCCTAAAATAACAGAAACAGGGAGCTTCGGCTCCCTGTTTTGCAATGTCATAAGAGTTGTGCATGATTCTGAATTGCTTGCTCAATCCGTTGCGGCTCAATGCCGATATACCTTTGTGTTGTGGCGGCAGAACTGTGCTGCAAAAGCCTTTGTACCAACGCAATATCGAAGCCGTTGGTCTTGTATATCTCCGTGGCATACCACTTGCGGAAACTGTGGGTGCTGATACCATCATACCCTAAGTAATCGCAGACAACATGCAGCTGCTTTTGTACGGCTCGTTCTGTGATTGGGAACATAAGGTCGTTCCGGCGGATGCCGTGCCGGAGGCAGTAATTTTCGATATACTGCTGAATGACCAGCGGCACGGTGAACACCCGGCTTTTACCTGTTTTCTGCTCCACCACTTCCAGACGGTAGCGGTCTCCGTCCCGGATGATATCGCACGGTCTTAGCTTCAGAATGTCGCTGATCCGCAAGCCCAGGTTCCCCTCCAATACAAGGGCGGTGGCAATCCGTTCATTGGAGCGGCAGCCGCAAAAGCCCTCTTTCATGGTCTTTATGATTTCGGTGTACTGCTCCGTGGTCAGAGCCTTGGTTTTCTTGTTCATGGCTGCCTCCAATAGTGAAAGTTCGTATTTTAGAGCCGGTTCTGTTCGCCTTTTTGCGTTGGTGGCGGGCTTGCGTTGGTATTGCTTGCTTTTGGTGTTCGTATTTGGGGTCTTTTACGAACTGTGCCTCTTTGGGAATACCGTGGGCGGCTTGCGCCCACGGTTCTGCTCCTGTTACACGCTGATGGTGAAGCGGCGGGAGGTGGTCTGTTTGGTATATGCCTTGTAGACCTCCGGCATGACCTTTTTGAATGCGGTGCTGTCGAAGCGGTTGCTAAGAACAGAAGTGTAACGAACAATATACTGTCCGGCGATCAGTTCCTCCACCTCACGGGCTTCCATTTCCGCCTTGATGCTGTTCCGTACACGGTCGGCTTCGGTTTTTAGTTCCTCCATCATAGCCTCATATTTGTTCAGCAGTTCAATGTTGGCAAGCAGTTCAATCTTAGACATGGTTCATTTCTCCTTTTGGTGTAGTTGGTTTTGTGTGCCGTCTCTCCGGCTGCCTCCGCTCTTATGTGTTTGTTATAGGGCTTACAACAGGCGGTGTTGAAATTGGCTGCCCCTCGATTACATTGATATTATAGCACGAAACCTCGTGCAAGTCTATTGACAAAATGCACGAATAATCGTGCTAATTGTTAGCAATATTTTGCACTTGATTTCGTGCAATTCCTGTGATAGAATAAGGATGGTAGAAAAGGGGGTGCAGTATCCGTGCCGTTGAAGTATAAGATTGATGTGCTGTCTGCCTTGAAGGAAAAGGGCTATAACACCAACAAAATCAGAACAGAGGGACTATTGAGCCAGTCCACCTTGCAGAAGTTCCGCAACCAACAGGGAGTATCATGGGAGAACCTTGAAACACTGTGCCGACTTCTGGACTGCCAGCCCGCAGACATTATTGAGTATGAGCGGGAAAGCGTGGAGGGTGTCTAAATAAACATCTGGTTTCCCGGACGGTTTAGCGGGCATCCAAAAGGTCGGAAAACAGCCTAAAAAGGACCTGTTTTTGTCCACAGAATTACGCTGACCTTTTTGCGGACAGGGGCACCCTTTTCGGGATAAAAATTTTTCAATATCCAGATACCGTATAGGGGAGGTCTGCACTCCCACGAAGTCAGCTTTTTATTCCGGCAAACGGTTTCTGCGGCTGCCAGCGGTACAAGGAAACCCCGGCTATAACGAGATTGACGACATATACGAAAATAGACGGGAGGAATTTTCCTCCCGTCTTTGCTGTCTGTATGATGGTTTCTATCAGAAAATAAACGCTTGTTTCTGCTGCTATTGCACGGGTTTCGGTCTTTCCCTACCCTCTGCAACAGGGCGTTTAATTACATATTCCTTTACTACTGGAATGTAGCTTTCTGTTCCCTCTGGATTGGTACTATTATTTATAACTGCATTAGTTGTCATATTGTTATTATTTATTTCTATATCCTCCAGCAATACAGTCTAACCGTCTGAATTGACTGCTTTACCGTGGCTCGGTCTTTCTTCAAAATCCCGTACTCCGGCACTCGACATATTCAACATCTGCGTGGCGGTTTGTGGGATTTCATAAAAATCAAAGGTGTTCCCTGTTCCGGGAACCAGATACCCTTTATCCACCAGTTTATGAAATTGGTCGTGATAGGTAGAACGTGCCATGCCAATAGCCTATCTAACCGCTACGGGCGACAGCGCAAATGAATAGTTGTTTGCGTTGGATGCAAGGTATAGATACAACTATAATGCGTGTGCGCCCAAATCTCGGGATGCCGCCTGCCAGTTTTCATTTTTGATTCCAAGGAAATCTGTTTTCGCAGGCTCCCTATGGATCTTTATCATTCGCTGATTAGGAAATGTCATATTTGCCATATTAACCTCCGTACTGAGCCAGTCCGTCAAGCCGCCTCTGTATTTCTTCGATTGCCGCAATGACTTCAGCTGCATCAACTGTTAATGACATACGGGAAATAACCCTGTCCGCAATACGATCAAGCTCTGCATTGCCCAAAAGACTGGCTTTCATCTGTTCCTTCTGGAACTACCAGCGAAGCATATAATCTCCTGTTTTTTCCATAGCTTCTAAATATCGTTCAAACCATGTTTTGTTATTCATATAATCCTCCGATTAAAATTTATTGGAAAGTTTGCTTTATCTGTACTTTCTATATAAATTATACCAAAATTTTATATAAAAATCAAAACAAAGTGGAATACAAGCCAAAAACCGCTGCTCGTACATGGCAGCGGTTTTTGGTATATTCAGAGCTATCAACCCGCTTTGGGGAGCTTCTGCTTATATTCCTTGATTTCGGGAGCCTTAATAGGAACTGCTTTCAGATTTCCGCCCTCGAAGATTAGGGCATTCTTGTATTCCGGGAACTGCGCCTTAAACCAGTCGCAGACATACTTATAAGGACTTGCCATCGCAACAGATGCCGCCTTTACAGTTTCAAACACCGCCAGAAGTTCGTCGGCGTTCTCATAGACCCGGATATATTTTTCCATATTCGCATAGGTCAGTCGTGCATTGCTCTTAGCGGAGGTCTGCACACGCCCTGACACAGTAACTTCCTTCATACCGGGGAAGTCTCTGCGGATATCCCGCATCAAGAGGTTTTCCTTCGTGCCATACTTAGCGGCAGCAGCCGCAAACTTGTAGTTCATAATCACAGTGTTGGTGTCGAACAAAATCTTATAGCCCTCTCGACCGGGCTTAACCATTGCAATAGCCATAATGTATACTCCCTTTTCCGCCTGTTGGCTTAGCCGTTGACAACCATTGCCAGTTCATCTGTGCGGCTGCTTCCAGCCTCGACAATCACAGTAGGCTTGACCAGAGTGAAGATATTTTTCTTCTGTGCTTCCTTTTCGGCTTCCTTCTCAAAGAAATCCTTATAGCTGTCATATTCTTCAAAGGTCTGCATGAACCAAGCCAGTACGCAGCGGTAGGGATTAGTCTGAACCTTGGAAATGGCAATCTGCTTCTCCAATTCCTTCATATGTTCATCAGCTTTATCCTGCTGGCTGATGAAGATCGCCATATGCTTATAGGTCATATTCTTAGTGGAGGTGCGCTTGTTGGGATTCTTCTTGATGGTCTTTGTCACCATCTCAGCGGCAGCGCAGTCCTGCTTGATTGCTCTCCATACCTTGTATTCGGGAGTGCCGAAGATTCTGGCATTCTTGGCAAATTCCTTAGTGACCTGCACATGGGTATCATCGATAAACTTGGGGGCATTCTTCTTCACATTCATCATAGCGGACATAGTAGTTTCCTTTCTGGCTCTGAGCCTTGGCGGTAGGTCGCAACCCTTATTTCGTATTCCAGAGGTTTCGTGTTCCTCTGTTCTTTGTGGCTTCATTATATCACCCGCAAATGGCACAGCTGGAACATAAATGTACCACAAAAGTATTTTTATAAAAAATAAATGCAGCTTTTTTACAAAGCTGCATCCTATTCCGGCGAAGCCGACCGGGTGGCGGCGGATCAATACGCCTCAAAGCGGCATTCCCGCAAAATTTTTTCTGACTCATAGCATTTTTAATAGTTTTTGAATCTGATAAAAAGTTTCCAAAAGTTGACTATAGTTGATGATTTAGAACGCTTTAGATCCTTTTGAGTGAAATTAGTTCGATTTATTCCGAAAAAACTTTTTTCAGATGTTTGTTGCCTTCAAACTTGACGAAAAAGTTGGATTTTGTTATCATTATGAAAAGCCCAACGAACCAATAGTGAAGTGGGCAACTAAGAAACCAATCAATTCACCTACAAATCACTGACTCTCGGATGCCCCTCTGGCGGGCTGAAAGCACCCCAACGCCATCACCAAGGTATTGTACCCGCAAGTAGCCAAGACATTCCAAACCACCCCTTCCAGAGTGGAGCGGGCAATCCGCCATGCCATCGAAGTAGCCTGGGACAGAGGGGATCTGGACACACTCCAAAGATTTTTCGGGTATACGGTCAGCAATACCAAAGGAAAACCCACGAATTCTGAGTTTATTGCCCTGATCGCTGACAAGCTCCAGCTTCAGCTGAAGTCTTCCGAGGTTGCCAATTTCTGAAACAATTAGGCCGTCATTGCGAGCCAGTGCGCACACTGGCGTGGCAATCTCCTAAGTTTTTTGGAAATTTTTCTTTTAGCTGGGCAATGCAATGAAGATGTGATTGATAGGTATAAAATCGGGTTTTCATACCGATGAACTTTTTTCGTTGTACCAATGAATACTCCTGCTTTATTGGGTGGATTTTACCCCAATGAACAGGAGTATTTTTTGTATGAAAAATTTAGATTTTGAGTGGCTTACCGATGAATTTATGCTTTATTGCCGTAGTACCCAATTGCGTGAAAAAACCATGAGCAGCTATGAGCAAACCCTCCATCTCTTCGGACGTTGGCTGGCGGACGAACTGAAGATTTACACTGTGGATAAGGTAACGGAGAATGTCATCCGCCG
>JAZQHD010000116.1:0-7968 GCA_045540375.1 Ructibacterium sp.
AGATTCATACCACCTTGTGCACGATGTGGTAAATGGACTATGGTTGTTTATAAAACGGAACCAAGCCCATATTTTCTTGAAGCGAAAAGACTTGGAATAGAATTGGAAAAGAAACGACTTCAAGAAGAAGCACAAAGACTTGCTGAAAAAGAAAATAAAAAATGATAAAATCCGGGAGAAAAGCTCTCGGCTTTTTTATTGGAAGGAGTAATTATAATGACTTTTATTCCACCGGAAACAATCCGTAAAGCACGAGAACTTGATCTGCTCACCTATTTACAAAACTATGATTCCAATAATCTTGTTAGATTTGGCAGTGACACTTATTGCACCAAAGAACATGATAGCTTGAAGATTTCCAACGGAAAATGGAACTGGTTTTCAAGAGGAATCGGTGGTAGGTCTGCACTCGATTACCTCATAAAGGTCGAAGGTATGGAGTTTACAGAAGCCGTTGAACACATCATTATCTGTACCGGAGAAAGAACCATAATCCATGATAGCAAAGTCATAAAACCAAAAGAAAAATTTCTTATTCTTCCAAAGACAAACAGTAATAATATAAATGCTATTCATTACCTTAAAGGCCGTGGCATTGATGAAGATATTATCAATTACTGCATTGAGACCGGAAGAATTTACGAAAGCTATCCGTACCACAATGTTGTGATACTTGGTTTCGATAAATACGGCACCCCAAGGTATGCCAGTCTTCGAGGAATCGGAACCGATTTCAAGGGAGAAGCAAGCGGAAGCGACAAAAGGTTTTCTTTCAGTATTATTGCCGAAAAAAGTGATACCGTTCATATCTTTGAAAGCGCAATAGATCTTCTATCTTACGCCACCATGCTAAAAATTAACGGGCAAAAATGGGATGAGCATCACCTTCTTTCACTTGCAGGAGTTTATAGACCCGGTAAAGAGTTGAAAGATTCTTCTTTACCATTAGCACTAAAACAATTCCTTTCCGAACATTCAGAAATTAAAACAATCCACCTTCGGCTGGATAATGATTATGCCGGCATGATTGCTACAAAAACTTTGAAATACTTCCTTTCCGAGAAATACGATGTCAGCGTACATCTTCCAAAGAGAGGAAAGGACTACAACGATTGGCTATGCCTAAAACTTGGCATTCCAATTAAAACAATAAAATCATACGAAAGATAAAGCAGCTTGTAATGAAAATTGCAGGCTGTTTTTCTTTATAAAAAATTAAACAAAAAGGAGAAAAACAAAATGAAAAAATACGAAGTAAAATTTAAAGACATCTTTGAAAAAAAATATCTTGTCGAAGCTGAAAGCAAATTTGATGCAGTAAACAAAGGTATGGAAAAGTATCTTAATGAATCAGAGGTCCTTGACGAAAACGATTTCTGCGAGGCAAAAATTTTTGTTGATGAACTTATCCCAGACGTTGATGATTATATCTTCGATTCAAAGTACAAAACATTCGATTACTATTTTCGAAACGCACTAATGGATCTTTGTCTTGCACACAGTTGGCATGATTTTTGCAAAGAGGAAATCATAGAACTGATCCATGAACTCCCTTGGGATGAATTCGGTTGTGATGGTCATATGGATTTCGAACATGTATATGAAACCGAAGTTGACAGTACCGATGACATTATCAAATTGAAATTCGGAGATTTGTTCGGACAGAAAGGAATTAAAATTCACAGTAATATTATTGAGAAAGTTCCTGGATGTCAAAATCTTTCGGTGCAATATGAATTGTGGCTTCTCGAAGATTTTTCTTTTGCTGCAGTTCAGCGCAGACATATAAAATCATCTGATAACGAAAATGGTGACTATATATTTGCTGATATAAGATTCATTTTTGATGAAGATTATTTTGATTTAATTGACGATATTTATTTTGTTGATTTCCTCGATGACATAGAAGAATTCATGAATTACAACATGGATTGATGAAATGTTTATTCCGTCGCAAGCATCGTGTTTTGGGGACAAAACACAGCTTGACAGGTGAAGCATCCCCTGTAACCCCTTAAAGAAAGAAGTGATTATTTGAATGAAATCTTTGCCTTTATAGTCGGAAGTATGTTCGGAGGCACAGTTGGAGTATTTGTTATGTGCCTCCTGCAAATAAACCGAATCGAAAGAAGTGATGACTATGACGAAACGAAATATTGAGATTAAGGTCAGGCTCAATAAAGAAGAAATTGACTTTCTGAATAAGAAATCCAAAAAATGTGGCGTTTCAAGAGAGGGTTACATCCGTATGCTTTTGCATGAACATGTTCCAAAAGAAACGCCACCTGCAGAATATTTTGACATGATGCGTGAACTCAAACGCATTGGAGAAAATCTTAACCAAATTGCCATGGCTGTAAATAAAGGGCGTAATAAAGTAATCGACGGAAGAAAATATGAACGAGCAGTAAAAATGGTAGAAAACGCAATTTTAAGAATTGATAATGCTGTTCTGAACCCGGAGGATATATAATGGCTGTTACTTCAATATGGCATATCAAAAGAAGCCTTTCAGAGGTCGTCGATTATGCATTAAATCCGGATAAAACGAAAAGAGAAAGTAGCGAAGATATCTTATCCGATGTAATAAACTATGCTGTAAATTCTGATAAAACTGAAGAAACAGACGATGAAAACACAGAGCTTATTGAAAGTTATGTAACCGGAATAAACTGTTTTTCAAAAACCGCTATTGAAGAAATGATGGTAGTCAAAAGACACTTCAACAAAACTGATGGTGTGCTCGCCTATCACGGATATCAGTCATTTGCTCCTGGTGAAGTTACTCCGGATATTGCTCATAAAATCGGAGTAAAACTTGCCGAAAGATTATGGGGTGAAAGATACCAGGTGGTTGTTGCAACACACCTTGATAAAACTCACCACCTTCATTCCCACTTCGTTATCAACAATGTTTCTTTTGTTGACGGAAAGAAATATTACAGAAGTTCGAAAGATTACCGTGATATGTGGACCATTTCCGATGAACTTTGCAGAGAATACGGTTTATCCGTTCTTCATGTAAATCCTTGCAACGAAAAACACAAATCCTATGGTGAGTGGCGAGCGGAACAGGAAGGCAGACCCACATGGCGAGGACTTATAAAAGAAGATGTTGACCGCTGTATCAAGGAATCCATGACGGACAGACAGTTCTTTATGAATCTCAAAAAAGCAGGCTACGAAGTGAAAATCGGCAAGGATATTTCCGTAAAGCCTCCCGGCAAAGAAAGATTTGTAAGACTTGCAAGAAACTTCGGTGAAGATTACACAATGGATGGAATCATTAAAAAGATTCTTGTACAGTACAGGCCTTCCCTACCTATGCCGGAATATAAATCAAAGCCAAAAGTTATGAAACTTCGAGGTGAAATCAAACCAAGGAAGAAAGCTTCTGGGTTCCGTGCTCTATATTTTCACTACTGCTATCTGCTCGGCGTTTTCAAACGAAAGAAGCCGCAAAGCAACCGGAGGATGCATTTCCTCCTGAAAGAGGATCTAATTAAAATGGACAAATTAACAGACGAAGCAAGGCTGCTGGGTCGGAATCATATTGATACCGAACAGCAGCTTTCTTCATATAAAGAAAGTCTGGAGGTGAAATTGAACGAACTTATCCCAGAAAGAAGTAAACTCTACCGTAAACAAAACGAGGAAGGAGTGAAAGAAGAAATATCCGAAATTAATAAAGAAATTGCCGTAATCAGAAAGGAGATGAATTTATGTGATGATATTGCCGTCCGTTCCGGGATAATGAGGGAAAAACTCAAAAAGATTCGCGAAGACCAAACCAAAGAAAAGGAACAGAGAAAGGAGAAAAGCCGAAATGACAAACTCAGGTGATGCCGCCGAACAAGTTGTAAGGTTAAGTCTTGAAGGAACGGAAGTCGCTTTACGCCTAACCGGTTCTGCCGCAAAGAACATTGCCGCCGCTCTTTACACCATATATAAAGACCGCGACGCAAGAAAAATCAAAGGTCAGCAGAAACTCACCTCCATGCTCAAAAGCGGAAAGGAACTTAAAGTCTTTACAATAACCGATAAAAACCTCAAAACTTTTGCAAAGGAAGCCAACCGCTACGGGGTTGTTTACTGCGCCCTCAAAGGGAAGGAAAATGATTCCGACCACATGGTGGATATTCTCGCAAGAGCTGAAGATGCTTCTAAAATCAACCGTATCGTCGAAAGGTTCAATCTTTCCGCTATTGATTCTGCATCTATTCAGCAAGAAATAAACGCAGAAGAAGCCGAAAAAAACAAGCATAAAGACCCTGACGATTTTCTTGTTGATGCAATGCGCGGACGTGAATTCACTCTTGAGGATTATGAAAAAGAAAACCCTACAATGGCGAAAACAGAAAAATCCCATCTGTTCGAGCCTACATCAGGGATACAGTACAACAACAAAGAGGGTACTTCTAACCGCAAAGAACGTTCATCAATTCGTGAGATGCTTCACGAAATAGTACGCTCCAAAAAACAGGAAAAAGATGAATCTGAAAGGCCTATTACTTCCGGTGAACCAAAAAAGAAACCTGAAACAAAACCTATTCAACACGAACAGCCAAAATTTAAAAAGAAGAAAAAATATAAGGAGAGATAAGAAAATGAGTAGTCTTGATGATATCCTTGAAAACAAAGAAAATAAAAGCCAAAAAACAAATGATAACTGGAAAACAAAAAAACAAAATGCCAGAAACGAGGTATTCAAAATTGCAAACGATACTGCGGTACAGACAGTATTTGATGAAAAAACTTTTATAAAATACCTCGACACCCAAAGCAAATTTGATATGTATTCTGCAACCAACGCCCTACTTATCATGGCACAAAATCCAAATGCAACACAGCTTAAAGATTTTGAAAGCTGGAAAAAAGTAGGTTTACAGGTACAGAAAGATGAAAAAGGTGTAAAAATCCTTGAACCTTCCGGCGAGTATAAAGATAAAGAAGGCAATGTGAGGCAAGGATTCAATGTTAAATCCTTGTTCGATATATCTCAGACAGATTCAAACAAAGAAACAGACGTCAAAGCCCAACCGGATTCCAAAGAACTTCTTAAAGCTCTCATATACCGCAGGCCGGTACAGATTTCAATGACAAATCAACTTGAACATGGTCGCGGAGCTTACTATGATCACGAAAAACAACTCATCTTTGTTGTAAGAGGTCAGAGCGATCCGGAACTTTTCCGAAGTGTTTCATATGAACTTGCACATGCTGAATTCGCACAAGAAGACAAGGATTATACCCGTAAAAAATATGACTTTCCTTCTTATTGCGTATCTTATATGCTCTGCAAAAAGAATGGTATTGATACAAGCAATTATAATTTCGGTAATATTCCGGAAAGCTATCGAGATGTTGAACCCGCTCAAATCAGAGCAAAGCTTTCCGAAATCCGGGATGTCATGTCCAGCATTACTGAACGCATGAACAGAATCCTTTCACCGGAAAAAGTTCCAAAACAAAAAGAACAGGAGCGATAAACTATGCCAGAAAAAATGCGATATGTTGAGCTTTCAGAAACTGATAATAACATTACTATTCATGCATTAAATGAATTTAGAAATAAGCTTATTTCTGAAAAGAAATCCACAGATGATATAAACTATATTCTTAATAAATTCATTTGTGCTCCGGAAAAGAAACCGAGATGGTTCAGTCGTGAAGAACGATGATAAAAAATCGAAATTAATGTTGGTGCTTTTTGGAATAATCCCTGTTATATGGCTCGGACTTATAATTGCTCCATTCGTTCAAGGTGGACTTCCGGAAATAATCGTAGGTTTCCCAAAAGCAATGGAAAATCCATTCAGCATAAAGTTATGCGAGGACAGCCCCAAAACTGTCCTCGTTTTTCTATGCACGTATTTACTATGTATTTGTATGGCATTTTCATCTCAAAAGAACTATCGTCGTGGAGTTGAATACGGTTCTGCAAAATGGGGCAGTGCAGAAAAAATCAACAAAAAATACGCTGACAAAAACCCTTTTGCAAATCGTATTCTTACTTTTCATATAAGAATAGGTCTTGACGGAAAGAAACACCGAAGGAATCTTAACATTGTGGTCATAGGTGGAAGTGGTTCTGGTAAAACCTTCTTTTATGCTAAACCTAATCTTTTGCAGGCAAACACATCTTTCTTTGTTCTTGACTGCAAAGGAGAGCTTCTACGTGATACAGGAGCATTGCTCGAAGCCATGGGCTATGAAATAAAAGTTCTTGATTTAATTCACATGGAAAAAAGTCATTGTTTCAATCCATTCAGATATATTAAAAACGATAATGATGTTCAAAAGATGGTAACAAGCCTTTTTAAAGCAACTACCCCAAAGGGAAGTCAAAGCAGCGAACCTTTTTGGGATATTGCAGCTATGATGCTTCTTTCTGCTTTGATTTATCTGCTTTTTTATGAAGCACCAGAAGAAGAACAGAACTTCGGAATGGTTATGGAGCTATTACAAACTGCTGAGATTCACGAAGATGATGACGGTTTCGAATCGCCTCTTGATATTTTGTTCCGCAGAATTGAAATTGAAAAATCGGAGCATATAGCTGTTAAGTATTACAACATGTACAAGAAAAGTGCAGGCAAAACCGCAAAGTCAATTCTAATAACTCTTGCTTCAAGGCTTGAAAAATTCAATATTCCTTCTGTAGCTTCTCTTACTGCTACAGATGAATTCGATCTCGAAACAATCGGTGAAAAGAAAACCGCTATATTTGCGATAATCCCCGATCATGATACAAGTTTCAACTTTCTTGTAAGCCTATTGTACAATTCCACTTTTGATACGCTCATTACTCTTGCCGACCACAAATATAAAGGTGAACTCCCCCTCCCCGTTCATTTTCTTATGGATGAATTTGCGAATGTCTCTTTACCTGAAGGTTTTGAAAAACTTCTTGCAACCATCCGTTCAAGAAACATTTCTGTTTCTATCATTATCCAAAATATATCCCAACTTAAATCTTTATATAAAGATGATTGGGAATCAATTCTTGGTAACTGTGATGAATTTCTTTACCTTGGAGGAAACGAAACGAGCACCCATAAACTAATATCTGAATCTTATTTAGGCAAGGAAACTATTGATACTAACACTTTTGGTAAATCCACAGGGCACGGCGGTAATTACAGCACTAACTATCAAAAATCTGGACGAGAACTTCTCGATGCTTCCGAAGTTCGTATGTTGAATAACAACAAATGCTTACTTTTTATAAGAGGCGAGCCTCCGATTATGGATGACAAGTATGATATATTCAAGCATCCGAATATTGCTTATACCCCTCATGGTGGAGGAAAAACCTTTGAGCACGGAAAAACAAATTTGTCGATTGGCTCGGTTCAAATTATTGACATTGATCCAATCTGGATTCCATACAGCGAATTCGAAGGAAATTTTGACCTTGTTCCGGATGAAGAAGCATATTTAACTACAGAAAAAGGAGAATCAGAAAATGAAGAAAAATAATATAATTAAACATTTCAAAAGCTTTTGTGCTCTCATTTTAGTTTTGAGCATGATGTTGAGCACGGGTGTAATCGCTTACGCAACCGGTGGTGATCCGCTTACGGTAGTCAACAATCTTTCAACTTTTATCTTCGGACTTATCCGAGCGGTTGGTCTTATTCTTCTCGGTTGGGGTATTGTTCAGGTGGGTCTTTCCCTCCAGTCCCATGATCCTTCCCAGAGATCCAACGGATTTCTTACTCTTGCCGGCGGTATTGTAATCACTTTTGCAAAAGAGATTCTTGACCTTATCGTTGGTTAAATCCTCTTACCTTGAATTAGGAAGGAGGATGATTTATGTCAGATAACTGGGTAGTTCAAAATCTGCAAAATGCTCTGGATACTTGGAACGAGAAGCTTGCAGAGATTTGGACACTCATCACAATGTCACCGGAAAACTTCAAAGGCGGAACGATATGGAGTGTGGTCCTCAATATCCACGGAGCG
>JAZQHD010000117.1:0-8785 GCA_045540375.1 Ructibacterium sp.
TTAATCTTATCAACGATGCCTTTGATTTTATCCCTTGCCGCCTCAATCGGTGTAAGGATTGCATTCTTGATACCGTTCCATACTGTGGTAGCGGTACTCTTGATACCGTTAAATACAGAAGAAACTGTAGTCTTTATCCCATTGAACACCGTAGAAACTTTCGTCTTCACTCCATCAACAACTGTAGAAATGGCTGTTTTGATTCCATTCCACACCGTAGTAGCAACCGTCTTGATTGCATTAAAAACTGTAGTTACTACCGCCTTTATCGCATTAATTACAGTAGATACTTTCGTGCTGATTGCATTCCAGATAGTAGAAATAACCGTCTGAATTGCCGTCATTACTGTTGTAATCACATTCTTGACCGCATTTATAGCAGTTGTTATAAAGGACTTGATTGCATCCCACACCGTCATAACGATGCCTTTGCAGTTCTCCCATATGAACTGAAATGGTAACGTGATGATCTGGATTGCCGCCTCGATGATAGAACCGATTAACATGAATGCTGTCTGAATCGCATTACAGATACCATTCCATACGGTCTGAATATGCGTCCATAACCCCATGAACCAGGTCTTAAGTCCCTCAATTGCTGCACCTATTCCATTGCAGATAGTAGTCCATAAATTACTGAACCACTCGGTGATTGCACCCCAGTTCTTTACGATTGCTATAATCGCTGCAATAGCGGCGGCTACTCCTGCTATAACAGCAATGATTGGCCATAGAGATATTTCAAGTGCTCCTATCGAAACAGCAAGTGCCGCAATTACCGGAACTAGTGCAATAAAGATAGCCATCAAGGCACCAAGGATAATTGTAAAGTTCTGAATCGGCTCCGGCAGTTTCCCAAACCATTCTCCAATTTTTGAAAGCACAGCCGTAAGAGGCGGAATCAAAGTATTCGCAAGTTCCGCTATCTTTTCCCCAAGCGGGATAAGAGACTGCTGAAGTTTTCTTGTATTGGCTTCAAGCTGCTGCATCGGAGTTGTCGTTGCATCAAACATCCCCTGGGCAGAACCTGTTACGCTATCATAGGTTGAACCAACTGATGTCAAAGAAGTGATGAACTTTAAGTTCCCGTCTTCTGCCATCGTACCAAAGGCAAGTGCAGCAAGGTTAAGTGCCTCCTGCTGATTTTCGCAGTTGGCTATGTCTGCAACAATGGAATCAATGACCTCTTTTTGTGTTGCTCCACCATTCTGCCAGGCTGTGAAAAGTTCCTGTGTCTTGGCAGAAAAAGAGCCAATGGAATCTCCAATCGTTCCATCGGCTAGTCTTGTAGTCACTTCATTAATTGCATCATTTACCTTATCAAGGTTATATGCACCATTCTTAAGTCCATTATCGAGTAACTGGAAATATTCTGATGCAGAATATCCCGCCTGTGAGAACTTACCTGCATATTCCGAGAGGTTGTCACCAAGTTCATTTGTCTTGTCAAGACCATTCTGTGTACCCTTAACAATATAGTCCATTGCCTCCTGGGCGGTCAGTCCATACTGCTGCATCAAAGAATTTACACCACGCAAGGTTTCGTTCATATCGATGCCATACACTTCGTCAAGAGTGATTGCCTGCTGTGTGATGTAGGTAAGGTCTGTTTCACTCAAATCTCCAAGATTCTTTTTTACCATAAGGACAGCATTGGCAACACTGTCCATGCTTTCACCCACACCGGAACCATACACATTTTTGATTACCGTTGCAGACTTTTCTGCTTCTTCTCCGGTTTCTCCAAAGTACGCATTGACCTTTGTAACAGCATTTTCAGCTTCAGAGTATGCGGTATAGGCGCTGTCACCAATCTGTTCGATTTTATCTCCAACAGCAGAGAAAGCCTCTGCCGCCTCAACAAGTGCTGCACCCTTTGTGACATCTGCAATTTCAGAAATATCATCTGCAGTATCATTTGCCGCATCTCCTGCTTTTTTCAGTTCAGTAATCAGATTCTTGATTGCCTGTCCATCATCTACAGTATCTACAGCGTCCGTCAGCTGTTTAATATCAGCCTTGCCGCCTGTTGCAGCCTTACCGATTTTATTAAAAGCTGTTCTTAACTGCTCGGAGTTTGCACTCCCGTTTCGAATGGCAGAAGTCAGTTTACTTCCGAGGATATCGGCATAATCGTCAACCTCTGTTCCTGTTGCATCAAAGAGTTTCTGAAGTCTAGAAAGATTCGTAGCAAGGCTTGTCTGTTCCGATGCAAGTCCTGACAATTCACTCTTATACTGCGTCAGCTTCTTTCTGGTTTCTTCGACTTCCCTTTGGAAAGCCATGTATTTGTCCTGTCCGATATCTCCATTCTTAAAGGCTTCTGCCACCTGTTCCTGGGCATCTTCAAGTGCCTCCAGTTTTTTACTTGTATCTGCAACAGCCTGTGATAAAAGCTGTTGCTTTTGTGCTACTAAAGTAGTGTTGGAAGGGTCAAGTTTCAGAAGACGGTTCACATCATTTAATGCTGATTGTGTTTTTGATAATGAAGAATTTACTGTTTTTAAGGCTTTATCAAGACCTGTGGTATCACCACCAATCTCAACAGTAATTCCTTTGATTCTGCTTGCCACTCTCTCACCTCCCTGCATAGCAAAGGCACACCCCTACGGATGTGCCACATTAGAATTTATCAAAATCTTCCTGAGTTGCTACTCTGTTATATTTCACGCCATCATTTGCTTTTTCTGTCCACATATCAATGACAAGACCTACCGTTAATAGATCCATATCTGCAATCGATATGCCGATTTCTACACTACGCAGAAGGAACAGTGGCGTTGTCATCTCCCGCTCACTTCTGCCAAGCCTTTTTTTGCAGCAATGTCCGTCTGCATATTATCTCCCCATAGTTCCAAAATCTGTGGCAGCACTTCATAAATGGAGAACATCTCAAACTGGTCTAACCACTCCTCAATAGTAGATGGAATGGAATTGTCAGCATGGTAGGCCATGATGTATGCCACGTTTTCGAAGATTTCCAAGTCCTCAATCTGAAACTCTTTACCTTCCGATTTCTTTCCTGTGTATGAGGATTCCAATTTGGATAAATCCTTAAAGATATCCCTTTTAAACTTCGCTCTGTATAAACGAGGAACTGTGGCAGAGGAACGGAAAGGCACCATCTTGCCACAGATTTCAATTTCTCTTTTAATCATCTGTTATGCCCTCCTTACTCTGCAGCTTCTTCAGCAGCAGGTACATAAACTGTCTTATACCAGTTGTCATACGCAGCCTTATCCGTTGTATCTCCGGTTCTTGCTTTAACAAGGCCATCTGCTCTTGGATCCGCAGTAATGGAAAGTGTTTCTGTACCAGGTTCAATCGTATCTTCCTTTGTTTCAGATTCGATAGACGGACGAGATGCACTGCAGTTATATAAGACATGACGGATAGCATTCACATCACCATCAAACTCAAATAACAGTGCGAACTTCACGCTTTCTGTTACATTGCTGCTTTCTACAAGAACACCTTTAGAGTCGAGTGCCTCCTGCAAAATTTCTGTTCTGAACCATTCCGGGATAAGGGCAATCTGTAAATCACCACTGTAACCGTTATTAGTAGAAGAACGGAAATATACGATACCGTCAGCATAGAACGGACTGGATTCTCCCTCTGCATCCAAACTGATACTTACCGCACCTGGGATAGCTTTAGGATTCGCATAAGAAAATGACTTCACACCTTCTGTTTCCGTTTCAGTCATCTTTGCTGCGTATACATTTTTAAGATTGTATTTCACTTTATTTCCCATAAGTCTTAAACCTCCGTTTCAAAAATATATAGGACTTCATATAGCTTTTCGCTTTCAATCCATGTTTCCGATTTGTTATAAAAAATGCCATGCTCATCCAGCACAGCTTCAAGTTTCTGTTCCACCGTCAAATCTTTAAAATCGGTGTACAGTTCGATATGAACTTCATTTGCCTTAAAATACACTTTCCCATCTGCAGAGAAATTGTTACTTCCGGGAAGAAGGTAACAGATAAAAGGCGGCTGTGGGGATTCCCCTTCAGCAAAGTGATCATAGGCAAATGGTATCTCTGTTTCCTTTAGGATTTTCAGTAACTCATCCATTCACATCACCCCTTTAGCGCTTTTTCTATATCAGTTTCAAACCGCTCGATCCCCTTTGCTTCAGCAGATGCAATATGGACCTTACCACTGACTCTTCCGCCACCTCGTTTGGCATGTCCAAACTCCAAAAGATGTGCTAGCTGATAGTGACTCTTGGAATGCACCGCTACTTCAAGGGAACTGGCTGTTTCTCTGACATTTTTAACTGCCCAGCTTTTACTGTAATCGCCTGTATCCTTGGGTGCTGACATTTCGATTTCCTTCTTTACCGTTTTTCCTGCCTCTTTAACTGCAGTCTTTACCTTTTCAGAAGAAACATCTGCATACTCTTTCAATGTATCTTTTATGGCATCAGCAAGTCCATTTACTTTTACTCTTCTTGCCATATCTACCTTCTCACTTTCTGGCATCGCAGTTTCAGAGACTTCTTTTTATAGTTCATGTGGTCAATAGATAAAATGTTGTAAATCTCCCCATTGAACATGATGCGATACTCCGTGTTATTGATAAAGGATGCCGCCTTACAGTAACGAATAGAAAAGCTGATATCTGAATCATCAACAACAATGCCCGCAACCGAGGTCTCTCTTCCGCCTTCGCCACATACTGTTGCAAAACAGGAATAATACTCTCTCCAGGCATTCCTTCTGTTTCCGATTTCATCCACCACAACTTCGTTCTTTTCCACCGTTATCTTTACATTCAAAAGTGCAATATCCATCAGAACATCTCCTTTCGAATACCAAAGAGCAGTGAGCGAAGAGAAAGGGTCAGCTGTTTATGATCCGCCTCCTCACGGTTCTCATATAGATATGCCACAGCATACATGACAGCAATTCGTGAATTCTTTTCCTGGGCAAATACTGAAATGTCATCACACCTTGCCACATCCAGGCAGATGGTCTCTGCTGCAGATATAAAGGCTTTCAGAAGTTCATCGTCATCATCAAAATCGACTCTCAAATAATTCTTCATTTCTTCAAGTGTCACGATTTCCATACCATCACCTCACAAAGAAGGGTGCTGCCGTTATGACAACACCCCTATATCATTTCTTAGCTAGATGCAGAACCCGCTTTCTGTGCAAGAACTTTTACTGCTTCAGATAAGATAAGCTTACCATCCACTCTCTGTGAACCGATAAAACCTACCTGTCCTGTAGTAGCATAAAGTTCATTGAGTCTTCTGAAAGAACGACCCTGTCTGTCAGCAATCCAGTAATATTTAAAATCACCGAATGCGATAGTCTTTGCACCTGCTGCAGCCGTAGGCATATATGCAGATGTATAAACCGGTCTGCCAAGTAACTTGTCCGGAGTTCCTTCAGTAAGAGCAGACTGCCATAAATATTGACCTGTGCTGTCCTTTAACTTACGAACTGCTTTTACAGTCGCATCGTTTAAGATCCAAACAGCATTCTTTCTGTAAGGAGTCTTTAAGCTGTAGTAAAGGTCAATGATTTCATCTGCAGTAATCGCTGTTGCAGATGCAGCTGTTACACCAACGTCAGCACCACCCTTTGCAGCAAGGAAACCTAAAGGCTTACCGTTGCCATCACCTGTGAAAAATGCTTCTTCTTCACGGGAACCGATACGTCTTGCGAACTCTTTAGAGATGTAATTCTCAAGGTCAAATACACTGTCGTTGATAAGTTCTTCAGATACCTTGATGGTTGTACCAAGTTTGAAAGAACCGATAGTAACCTGTCCAAATGAATCATCAGAATCCACATAAGGACCTTCCTCATCAATCCAGTTTGCAGAACCCTTGGATGCTACCACAGGGATTTTTCTCTCACCGGAAGATGTCTGAATCACGTGTGCAAGAGAACGGAACATATTCTCTTCTTCAAGCGCTTCTACAAGAGTGTGTTCGAATTCATCCGGTACTAAATAACCACCTTCCGTATCCACACCTTCCTGCAGTGCATTCATGATTGCAGGGTTCGGAACTTTAGAACGCATTACATTCCAGAAGTTCTTTCTGTACTCTTCCGCACCTCTTCCTTCCTTTTCCTCTTTTTCCTTGCCGCCATTCATAGGCTTTGCTGTAATAGGTGTATTCACAGGCTTGTTAAGTTCATCTTCCATAGCAGCCTCTCTCTGCATACGTGAGATTTCTCTGCTCATGTTCTCGATGTCCTTTTCCATATTCTGATAAGTTGCGTAATCCTCATCAGAAAGTACGCCCTGGTCATTTTTGTGGGACTCTGCAAAGTTCTTTGCAGCTGTCCATGCTTTGTTTCTCTTGTTCATCATTTCTAAAATAGTCATGTTTCTATACCTCCATTAATTACATGAATTTTTTCATTGTGTTGAGACGCTCCATGATTTCATCTACGGAGTGTCCTTTCTTTTCAGGCTCTTTAATCTGTGCCTGGTCAGTTACTTTGGGCTTTGTCTTCTGAACCTTTGCTGTGACCTTATTGAATAAGGCATTGTTCACAGCTTTTCTTGAAAACATCACAGCCGTATCCGTTACATCCTCACTTTTGCCTTCACGGATCACATCATCTGCAAACCCAAGTTCAATGGCCTTATTGGCATTCATCCAGGTTTCAGAATCCATGAGGTGTGAAAGTTTTGTACGGGATAATCCGGTCTTTATTACATAGGCATTGATGATGGATTCCTTCACTTCATCAAGCATTTCAATTGCTTTGGCAAACTCGTTATGGTCACCGAATGCAATCGTTGCAGGATTGTGAATCATCATCATAGAAACCGGAGACATGAGTACTTTGTTTCCCGCCATTGCAATGACTGATGCTGCACTTGCAGCAATGCCATCAATCTTGATAGTCACATTGCCTTTGTATTCAGTGAGCATGTTATAAATCTGTGCTGCCGCTATGCAGTCACCTCCTGGAGAGTTAATCCATACCGTAATGTCACCTTCTCCACTGTTAAGTTCATCCTTAAAAAGCTGTGGAGTCACATCGTCATCGAACCAACTTTCCTCTGCGATTGTCCCGTTCAGAAACAGAGTTCTCTCCGCTGTTTCCGTCTGATTCTTCCAGTTCCAGAACTTCTTCGTTTTCATCTGTACTTACCTCCTTTCCGTTGTCTGCATTTGCAAAAATTCCCGCATCCTTCAGCTTTGTCATATTTCCGTTGATGAGATATAAATCACCGCCTTCTTCAGCAGGGATACGGTCAAGGTCTTCAAGTTCACGGATGTCGTTGGCACTCATCCAACCGTTCTGTCTTCCAATGGCATAACCATTCATACGGCTCTGATAGTCACCACGGAGAAGTCCGTCTACATTGAACTTGATGAAATACCTAGCTTTATCAGCAGCAGGAATCAAAGAACGAATCATGGATTGTTCCCATCTGGAAACCCAAGGGTCTAGCGTGTACTTCACGAATTCCAGGGACTGCTGCTCAATATTAGAAAAGCTCGACTTCTCAAGGTCACCCACCATATGAGGAGGGACTCTGAAAATTCGAGCTATCTCATTGATTTGAAATTTTCTTGTTTCCAAGAACTGTGCCTGTTCCGGTGAGATGGAAATCGGTGTGTACTTCATTCCTTCTTCCAAAACAGCCACTTTATGTGCATTGGAACTGCCACCAAATGTTGAAGTCCAGCTGTCACGGAGCCTTGCCGGGTCTTTAATCGTTCCCGGATGTTCAAGCACACCACTTGGTGCAGCACCATTTGCAAAGAACTTGGCTCCATATTCTTCACAGGCAATTGCCATACCGATGGCATTCTTGGCCATAGCGATAGGCGAATATCCTACAAGACCGTCAAACCCTAACCCTGGAATATGAAGCACATCTGTACTTTCCAGTTTTACCATACTCCCTTTCATGGTCGGAACATCTTCTCTTGTGGTGTTGTAGGTATAATAAAGTTTCCCGTTTTCATCTCTGTCCACGGTCATTCTGTTTGGCATCAGCGGATACAGTGCCACTACTTCTCCCTTACCATTTCTTATAATCTGCGCATAGGCATTTCCCCAAAGCAGTAAATGGGTCATCAGTGTTTCTCTGAAAACAAAGGATGTCATTTCCGGATTCGGTTCATCATGCAATAAAAAATACAACGGATGGTCGATGGCTTTTTCCTTTCCACCTTCATCGTTGTATCTGTAAATATGAAGTGGCAGGCTTGCTACCGCTTCTGACAATATTCTTACGCATGAGTACACTGCCGTCATCTGCATAGCAGAACGCTCATTGACTGGCTTTCCAGATGTCGAACCACCCATAAGAAATCTGTATGCACTTCCGCTT
Organism: Ructibacterium sp.; assembly: GCA_045540375.1. GTDB lineage: Bacteria > Bacillota > Clostridia > Monoglobales > Monoglobaceae > Ructibacterium. The sequence continues at coordinate 8,325 of JAZQHD010000117.1, forward strand.
GTTGCGTTACTAGGCTTATCTCTCGCCTTAAATATTCCAGATAAAATACCCATAGGTATCACTCTCCTCCCTAGATAATAAATAAGCCTCTGTCATCATATACAGAAGCACTTGTATCGACACCGCAGCGAATGGCTCTATCAAGACCCATAATCGTTGCAATAGCACCGTCAATCTTTTCAGTTGATTTTTCTTTGTCAGCTTTAATGTTTCCTGCAGGATCTGTTCGAATAAAGATGTTATCCATCATCCAACGAAGAACCGGATGACCGCCATGTGCAAGTTTCTGCTCCAGGGTAAGTTTCATCAGTTCTTTTGTCGGCGGAGACATATCCTTAAATCCTTGTCCGAAAGGCACTACAGTGAATCCCATACCTTCCAGGTTCTGAACCATCTGCACAGCACCCCAACGGTCAAATGCAATTTCACGGATATTGAACCTCTCACCAAGTTTTTCGATG
>JAZQHD010000118.1:0-3100 GCA_045540375.1 Ructibacterium sp.
TGGTTAAAGATGGCGTTCCACGCCAAGGAGGAGTTCCCGGACTATCCCCATATCAACGCTGACTACGAGGATATCAAAAGACTCTTCAAGGATATCGAACGGGAAGTATTCCGGTTTGCCGGAGAAAAATCCTTCACCTATGCTACCTGTCCCCACTGGCTCCCCGTCAGCAAGGATGGCATCAAGGCTCTACGGGATTGCGGCGTTAAGATAATGGATGCCACCTTCAGTAATACTGTAGAGGACTACAATGGCGACCCAAACTCTCTTCCCTATGGTCATGCATTCCGTCTGTTGCAGAACCGGAAGCCGGAAACCAAGGTGTTCACCAGAGAAAGTCGGGATGTTGCCATTGCTCGTTCCGCTTGTGGCTACAACCATCTGTTAACCACCAATCCTGCAGCATTGGCTAAGGATTTTTCCGTTCATTATGACAAAGAGACCGATATGCTGTTTAAGACCTTCTTCAGCACCTGTCTGAACCTGACCCCTTACGAAGAATTTGACGAGGAATTTGCTCCCCTGCTTGGCAACGAGTACATTGGTATCTGCGACCACGAGGAATATTTTTACGAGGATTATGCGGCATATCAGCCGGATTACGCCGACAAAATCTTCAAGATGGGCGAAATCTTAAAGAACAACGGTTACGAATTTTTCTTTATGGAAGAATTAGCACAATAATTGGAAGTCCTGACACAATCTTGCGGGAAAGCAGATATTTTCTTGCTTTCCCGCATCTTTCGTGCTACAATAAAATAGATATTTTGACCTTACTAAAGAGGTGTATCTTTATGTTACAGGTATTTACCGCAACCTTGTCTCCCATGCTGACTATGTTTTTGTTTCTTGCCATTGGCTTCTTTTTGCAAAAGAAACGACTGGTACCGGAGGGTTCCTCTACGGTTCTTGCAAAGCTGGAAACCAATCTTCTGCTTCCGGCAGTATGCTTTTCGGTAACCTTGGGGTATGGAACCGCAGAGACCTACCGAGAAAATCTTCCCACCCTCCTCTATGGACTTCTGGGGGTATTGATTTCCATCGGCATTGCTTCCGTTCTGGTCCATGCCTTTCGCATCAAGGATAAAAACCTGAAGGGAATCTACCGCTATTCTCTTGCTATTGCCAATACCGGATTTATGGGAAATGCGATTGTCCCTATGATTTTAGGCGGCGATGAAGCCTTGTTCCGCTATTGCCTTTACTGTCTCCCCATCAACCTTTTCATTTACAGCTGGGGCGTTCCCCAACTGATTCCAAGAGGTCAGGGAGAGAAATTCTCCATTTGGAAAATGTTTAACCCTGCCATTGTTTCCCTACTCTTAGGCTTTGCAATCTCTATCACCGGAATGAATCAATATATTCCAGCCTTTGCGATGAACGTGATTCATTCGCTAAAAGCATGCATGGGGCCTTTGGCAATGGTATTAACCGGAATGGTTATCGCTGGATACTCCTGGAAAGAAATCCTTTCAGAGAAAAAGGTCTACTTCGCATCTCTATTACGTTTGCTTCCCCTCCCTGCCATCATCCTTTGCGTCCTCTATTTCTTAGGATGCCCGAAAGATATTCTTCCCCTTGTCCTGATCGCTTTTGCAACACCTTTGGGGCTCAATACCGTGGTTTATCCGGCAGCCTATGGAGGAGATACCAAAACCGGTGCCGGTATGGCGGCAGTTTCCCATACCTTGTCGGTCATAACCATCCCAATTATGTATACTCTATTTAATTTACTTTTTTAAACAACACACCGCCCGATTGACATTTTCCACGGGCGGTGTTATAATATCGAGGATTTTGTAGAAAAGGGTGTTTACTATGTCATTTCTCAAGAAAAATCCGGTCATGCTGATTGCGGCTCTGGCGGCAGTGATTTCTTGCATCTTCATACCGCCGGACGGAAATTATCTTAATTATTTTGACTTTAAGACCCTGACCTGTCTTTTCTGTACCTTGGCGGTGGTCTGTGCTTTAAAAAACATTTCCTTTTTCCGGATTGTTTCGGCAAAAATTATCACGGTGTTTACCACGGCTCGTTCTGCCATTATTGCACTGGTCTATATCACATTCTTGGGTTCCATGCTCATTGCCAATGATATGGCGCTGATTACCTTTCTGCCCCTCGGGTTTTATGTGATTACATCAACAGACAACCGCCAATATTTGGCCTTTACTTTTATTATGCAGAACATCGCAGCAAATTTGGGCGGAATGTTAACTCCCTTTGGGAATCCCCAGAATTTGTTTATGTACTCCTACTACAACATCCCGACCATGGAATTTGTAGAGATTATGCTTCTGCCCTTTTTGGTTTCGGTAACCCTAATTACCATTTGCTGTCTCTTCGTCAAGAACGACAAGCTAGTCATCAAGGAAGAATACAACCCGCCTCTTAACAAAAAGAAAACCATTCTCTATCTGGTTCTGTTTGCACTTTCCATTGTGATTGTCTTTCGAATTATCCCTTACTGGATTGGCTTAATTGTAATTCCTCTGGTGTTGTTTTTCACCGACCGGCACGCACTCCGGCGTGTGGACTATCCCCTGCTTTTGACCTTTTGTTTCTTCTTTATCTTTTCGGGGAATGTGTCCCGGATTCCGGCAGTCAGCACCTTTGTGGGAGGTCTCATTGAGAAAAATACGCTGTTATTTGGCACCTTGTCCTGCCAGTTCATCAGCAATGTTCCAAGTGCTATTTTGCTTTCCCACTTCACCGAGAACTATCGGGAGCTGTTGGTGGCGGTGAATATCGGCGGCACCGGAACCTTGATTGCATCTTTGGCAAGCTTGATTACCTTCCGGGAATATGCCCAGTGCGAGCCGAAAAAAATCGGTTCTTACTTAAAGCAATTTTCTGCCTACAATTTTGGAATTTTACTTGTGTTGCTCATTTTCATGAATTTTGTATTTGGGATGTAGGAATTAGATTTGACACACAAAAAGGTCGGCTTTGGGCGGTACATCATAGGGAAGAATCGGTTTTGAACTGAAATTTTCCATAAATTCTGCAGAAAAAAATTCCGGAATACGTCAGTATTTCCGGAATTTTTGTCTTTGTCTTTCTTGAAAAATTTCTATCTCAAAACTGCAAGGCACCCTG
>JAZQHD010000119.1:0-3769 GCA_045540375.1 Ructibacterium sp.
TCCTAAGACCGCTTGGCCTCCGACTTATAAAGCCGATGAGGTCGTAGGAGATATGAATCTTCTGCTTTCTCTTACCACTGGACTTGTCGGGTGCTTCTACATAAACCGCCTTTACAAGTTCTCTGAGAGCGTAAGGCGTAAGTTCCGTAAGTTCGCTGTTTCTCTTTATCCTTTGGATAAACTGTTCTAAATTTTCTACCTGTCGTTCCTGTTCTTCAATAACCTGTTGCAGACTTATGACCTCAGCCTTAAGGTTTTTTTGTTCTTGTGTGTTGCTCTTGTTCATCATGGCAAAGCGTTCATCGTCAAACTTGCCCGATACATTGTCCTCATAGGAACGAAGGAAAAGACGGTCAAGATGAACGGCTTCGCCGCCATTGACAGCGTCCGTCCGTTTCGCTTTTGGGCAGACAAGGCGGCGGTTGCCGCCGATTTCCATTTAAGGAAATGGCACTTGCTATTATGGGAAACGATGAATAGCAAGCACAGCAGGTGTATGTACACTATGAGATTTTTGCAAAAATCAGTTTTGTCGATTTTGCGAAAAATTAGAAATCTTCGATTTGCTTGCTAAGATGCGATCATCTGTAGCAAGCAGGGCACGGCGGTACCCACTTTGCATTTTTGCCGTTATGTTGAAACATACCTGGCAAGCAATGCACCGAGGTACCCACTCGTGCGTACTTGTTGGGAAACATCCCAAATCCTTTAACAATTTCTGAGAAATTGACTACGCACCGTTGGTGCTAAAACATTTTTCCTCAACTTGATTACTTACTGAAGATGAGTGTTATGTACTTTATTATCTCAGGCAAATTTGAAAATATGGCTCCTGCTATCGCACCTGCCAACATCAATGCCCACTCTTTAAGGCACAAACGCTTTTCTTCTTTTTCTCGAGTAGTAAGCCACTCTTTGTAATCATTTAAGTTCCCTATAACTTTATAATGAGCACCATGAGGTAGCGTAGCGTGTGCAATATATCCGCGCTCTTCTGCTAAACGTAAAACATCTTGATTTTTCAATATGTCATCTGTTGTGGGAGTAAACATTTCTTTGCCATCAATGATTTTTATCAACTCATTATATTGCTTAGAGATTTCTTTATATTTGAATCTTTTCATCATATCAATGCGTCCAACTATTATTTATCAATATTTTCCATCGCCACCGCAATGAGTACAAGGGGTTTTCTTGAATACATATTCTTCTGGAGATTGCGCTCCATTTCCATTATACCCTGTACCATTACACCATGCACAAGTTCGGGTGTTTGTCTTGTCGCTGTTGTCGCTTGTAGTTCCTATAAACCAGCACACAAGAATCAGGATAATAGCAACAATAATTCCAATAACTTTGCCATTAACGCCGGAGGGCTTCGAAGAAGATGTGGCAGTGCTTTGAGTAGTAGCCATGCTCTTTTTCAAGGCATCATAGTTGCTCCTTGCCTGTTGATTTCCGTATTTAATAGCTTTAAGATAATAGGCTTCTGCTTTAGCATAGTCCTTCGCAACACCCTTGCCATCAGCATACGCTACTCCCCTATTATTAGCAAAAACGGCATAATTCTGCTTTGCCTGCTTACTGCCAAGTTCGATAGCCCTAACATAATAAGTCTCAGCCTTGGCATAATCAACAGCAGTGCCTTTTCCATCAGCATAGATAAGTGCCAAATTATTATATACGGCATATTCTGTCGTTCCCAATGATATGGCTACTTCGTAATATTTTCTGGCAAGAGGATATGACTGATGTTCGCCGGAGGCAAACTCATAAAGAGAGCCTAAATTGCCCGCTGCAAGAGCGCTTCCCATTTGTATTGCCTGTAAGTCCATTTCAATGGCCTTATCAATATTTTTCTCAACGCCTGTGCCATTTTTATATAAAAGAGCTAAATTTACCAGTGCATCTACATTGCCTTGTTCTGCTGCTTTTTGATACCACTTTGCTGCTTCTGATTGATTCTGATCAACACCAAGACCACGGCTATAAAAATTTCCTATCCACAATTGTGCATAAGCACTCCCCAAATTTGCTGCTTTGGTATAACGGTCTAAGGCATCTTGATATTTTTCTGCTATGCGCAAATCATCTCCAAGAAGAACATATTTTTCTACTTCACTTTGTTTTTGCCCATCAACGGAAGAAACTATTGAAGAAACAGCATTTTGCTTCTCAGATGTTTCGTTTATTGGATAGCCACAATGAATACAAGCGGATGATTTATCTGAAATTTCTTTTCCGCATTCTGGACATTTTATAAGTGCCATTACATATTCCTCTCTTTCTTAACGTACTTATGATAAACCTCTATTACGATTTGTTTCGTTATACACGTTACTTTATCAATGTCATCGTAATAAGGTCCGGAGCCAATCGCATCACCAGAATTATTAAAGAACAAAATCATTCTTTGTGCCTTGACAAGCTCACCATATTTATCATATTTGCAACACATCAATTCGGGATTGATGTTATAGCGAATAACTTCGCCGTCAATTTCTAAATAATCCATATCACTCATCCTTTTCTTGCATTTTTCTATTTGCCATTTTCGATATTTTTCCGTTATTGTAAATCACATCAACAACCAATCCGCAATATCAACAATCCTTACACCCTCATACTGATATTCATCGTGTCGAGTACGGGCAATGACCATCTTAGGGTAAGCATCCTTGATTTGAAGTAATGGAGAAACCTCACGTTCAAAGGTCTTATCATCACTGATGTTGTCAGATACCTGTATATAAATCTTTTCGTTGCGCTTGATGGCAACAAAGTCGATCTCTTTCTTGTAAAGCACACCGACATAGACTTCATACCCTCTGCGGAGCAGCTCTATCGCAACCACGTTTTCAAAGATTCTGCCATAGTCCATGTTTTTTGTGCCGAGCTTGGCATAACGGAAAGTATGGTCACTCAAATAATACTTGTCGTTACTTGAAAGATACTTTTTGCCTTTAATGTCATATCTGCGGACTTTATAAAAGGCAAAGGCGTTGCACAAATACTGAATATACGAGCTGATGGTAACGTGGTTGACTTTTTCCTTTAAGCCGCTGAAAGTATTTGTGATATTTCGTGCCGAGGTCAGATTGGAGATATTGTCCATAAGAAAATCCACAAGTCTGTCCATCAACTGCATATTGCGGATTTTATATTTCTTACGAATATCCCGAACAATCAACGTGTTGAAAACATCGGCAATATAATCATACTTAGCTTCTTGATCTTTATACAGATAGGAGCCAGCCATGCCGCCCTCAATCATATACTTATCAACGGCAGCATACTTGTCGCTGCAACCAAAATACTGCATATATTCGCTGAACGAGAACGGGAATACCTTGATTTCAAATGTTCTCCCTGTAAACAGCGTAGCAAGGTCAGAACTCAAAAGGAAAGCGTTTGAGCCGGTAATATAAATATCAAACTTTTCGGATGCGTGCAGACCGTTGATTGCTTTCTCAAAATCGGTACACATCTGAACTTCATCTATCAAAACGAAGTTCTCTTTACCTGCTACATACTGCGAATTGATGTAGTCATACAAAGGTCTGTACTCAAGCAAATGGTCGAACTCCGGCAAGTTGAAATTGATCTGAATGATATTGTGGTTAGATACATTCTGTTCGATATGGTTCTTAAATGCTTCCAGCAGCTTGGATTTGCCGCTGCGGCGAACACCCGTTATGACCTTAATATCGGGAGTTCCAATTACGTTTATAATTTTTTCTAAATATTGATTTCGAGTAATAAGTTTCAT
>JAZQHD010000120.1:0-10335 GCA_045540375.1 Ructibacterium sp.
CCTTCTCCACAGATGTTTGTTTAGATGCGGTTTTGCAGTTTTCGGGGGATCTAATACCTTGTCAACATATGGTGGCTCTAAGGGAATAGATTTGGTCTGTTGTTTCCGTTCTATATCCTTGAGTGCGCTATTTAAGCCAATGAGTCCTCCCAGGTTCATGATACCACGGCTGCCACCTCTCATTGCGCCGAGACCGAATACCATTCCGGCTGCCTTTGCCGATTCTTCGCCTTCTCCTTTTTCAAAGTCCTCCTTAATTTTGTGCTTTGTGTATAGACCCAAAGTCAAGCCAGCCGCCAGGTCAAGCATACCATTAATTGGATCGGGACACTTAGAACCACGATAGCTTTTCCTCCGCTTCGCCATTGCTTATCAGTCCCTTCACTTTTGAATTACTTTTATTAGTGCATTTGCAATCGCATCGACTTCATCCATTGTGTTATTCTTACAAAGAGAAACTCTTATTGTGCCTTTTGCGAGACTTTCTTTCAGTCCAATTGCTCTCAACACATGGGAAATTTCTGTTCTTTTGCTGTCACACGCTGATCCTGTCGATATAGCAATCTTCATTAGATCCATCTTGTGTAGGATTGCCTCTCCGTCCTGTCCTTCAAATGAAAGACTCATCAATCCCGGGAGTCTGTTGGTTGATCCATTGAGTACATAATTTATGCCCGACTGGTCTAACCTTGAAAGCAATCTTCCTTCGAGACCTAAAAGATATGTCATGTTGCTCTGAAGATCATCGCAGTTTTTCCGTAGTGCAATTGCCATTCCAACAATGGAGGCAACATTTTCTGTGCCTGCACGGAGATTGTTTTCTTGTGATCCACCAAGCATATAAGGGGAAATCCCTAATCCCTTTCTGATATAGAGAAATCCAATCCCTTTTGGGCCATTGAATTTATGTGCGGAAGCAGACATCATATCGATACCCAGTTCTTTTACATTAAGTTCTATGTGACCTATTGCCTGTACAGCATCCGTGTGAAATAAAGCACCGTATTTATGAGCTACCTCACACAACTCGGTTATCGGTTCTATCGTACCTATCTCATTATTAGCGGTCATTATTGAAACAAGTCCAACAGATTTCTCACGCAAAAAAGATTCAAGTGAATTGGGTGAGATCGCACCTTTTTCGTTTACTGAAATGAAATAAACGGGAATCCCCTTACTTTGGAGCAACTTGCAGGGATTAATTACCGCATGGTGTTCAATTTCGGATGTTATAAGTCCATTCTTTACGGTTGCGTTTAGTGACCAATTATTGCTTTCGGTGCCGCCGGAAGTAAAATAGATTTCCTCCGGCGTAGCACCAATGCAATCTGCAATTGTTTTTCGCGCTTCCTTGATCGCCTTTCTTGCTGCACGGGAAAAAGAATATGGCTGCGAAGGGTTTCCGTATGATTCTAACAAATACGGAGACATCGCTTCGTACGCACTTCTATCCAATTGTGTGGTCGCAGCATTGTCTGCGTATATGTAATTGCTCATATTTACACCTCAACCAAAAAGTTTGCAGCCTTCTTCTTTGAATTCCTCGATCTTATCAAGTAGATCATCCACGGTACACTCAAGATATGCCGCTAAGCATTCCATACAATAAAATGACTCGATTTCTGTGCCAAGAAGTTTTTTGTTGATACCTACCGTATCCTTATCAAGGTGATCCTTACCGCACATGACACAATCAAACGCTTTCATCTAACTCTTTCACTCCATAGGTTGGAACATCTTTTCCTCTAAATTCCGTATCCAAGATTCCCATTTGTCGCTTAATAATCTGTCGCATATTTCTTGCCGGCCGCAAACAGTATCTTAAAAACCGTCTCGAATTCACATCGGTGGCATTTCTTACATTCGGGAAGAGCAACTTCAAGTACGCAGTTGCAATTCGTTTGACCGCTTCTGTGTCACGAGTATCTGCTTTCTCTGGCACTTCTACCAATTTGTCAACGATGGCTCTATAACTTGCATCATCTCTGAGCAAATGCATAATTGAACAGAAATACTCTGAATTCAAAGCCCAACCAGAAATTTTGAGATCATCATTCATTCGAGGAATGTCCCAGCCTTTGATAAAACCGTGAATACGATCTACAAGAGCGCTTTCTTGGAATAAGCTCGGCAGTTCAGAAAACATACTCACATATTCATCCATATTCTCTTGAGCAATGTTTCCAAGAAAAATAACGCCGGCATCGGACTTGCCCTCGTAACCACCGATGTTAAATGTGCCTTTTTCCATGTAACCTTGCATGATTGATCTCATCTCATTTACATCATTGAATGTAACGAGTTTGACTTCGTCAATTGCCACATAGTCATTTCCACATATAAAGCCAGGGGTTCTTCTTCCGGTATCATAGAACATCTTGGCTCTTGTGATTTTGCCGCCATCAGTCAGCATGCCGTATTTGCTCACATTGCCAAATACATAGGACTTGCCAGTTCCTTTTGGGGCCAACTCAATAAGATTAAGGCGTTTCTCGATAAAGGGAAGCAAACGAGTCAGCATCGAAAGTTTTTCATCCTCATCCTTATACCCAGCTGCATTATAATCTATTGCTCCTAAGAGAACATCAATCCATTCCGAAACGGTAAACTCGGCACGAGCATCTTTATAGTAGTCCAGATCAACTGTGTAAGGACAAAAATTTGTAAATCCGGTCATCTTAATCTTGCCAGAAATCTTGGGCTTTACCGTGTCATCGGGGAACCTGTATCCAAGCTCGATTACTCCCCAAGTTTCCTGACCATTAACAAGCTCATCCTTATACTGTTCCCAAATATGAGGCTCTATGATCGTTTCCTTAGAAGTTAGACCAAAGTCCGGAAGCGAAAAGGTAATTTCACTTGTCTTAATATCGATGTCAACCGAAACCTTCGTTAGAATCTGCACTCGCTCGTTCTCATGGACAATTCGATTTTTAATGCTGATCCATTCTTCTTTTCTCGGGAGATAGGTTCTTACAAATTCTGCAACTTCTTCGACATCAAAGTTACCATTATCATCGCTGAATTTCTTCAATAGCCAATCTCGCAAAAAAGAAGGAAGGCTTAGCGAAGAGAAGAAATTGCTTTTTTTAAGGTCTTTATAGACAACCATCTCGCTAAAACATTCTTTGAGTTTTTCTTCCATGCGTTTCGCCTCCTTTACAGAATGCCTTTGTTGCTGCTTCCCATACCTTCACTCTTTACTATCAAGGTAAGGTCACCGGCAACAAGCGTATCATTTGCATATACTTCGAGAGAATATGTGTTGGGTTTCTTTATATCAGCCATCTCAACTGAGTAATAATTGTCGCCTTCTTCAATAGCATCGTAAAATTTATCATTGATCTTCACAGAGACATTATCTAATTGAGAAGTCGAGAATATCTTTATTTTTGCCTTTTTCCTAAAGCTTACAGTGATCGTTGCGCTTGTATCCAAAGTAGCATTATTGTCATCTGTCGCCATAATGAAAACTTCAATGTTGGTATCCATATAGGACAATTCAATAACGGGTACAGTTACTTCTTCAAGAGTGGCGCCACCATGCACCTCGACATTCGCCTTACGCCCGCCTTTAAATCGATCATAGTTGGCCAATGCCCAATATTCACCAGAATCAGTTGCGTAGGAAGGTTGCTGATCCACATCACTCTTAAGGCAGCATCGACCTGAGTGTACGCCCTTTTCAGCCATCTCCCATATGTTTTCACTTTCGTTTAATACAGCGAGTCGACTTGCTCCATGATCCGCAATCATTACTGCTTTCTTAATTGTGCCGTCCATCAACTTGCTTCTGATTTTGTGAAGTACATCACGGATTATTTCTAATTCCCTTGACAGATAGATGGGCAATTTTGTCTGTTGGTAATCATAATCGCCCTTGCCGTGGTGCTTGATTTCATCCAAATCTTTTATAGAAACAATTGGATGTTCTCCATTTTCAAATGCAGTCAGAAATTCCTTGTTTTCACATGTCAAAGAAGGCAGTTCGCTTCTGCATACCCTAATCTTTGCAGAAACACCCATTTCCTTACACACAGTCATAATGAAACCAAGATATTCCACACCCATAGCATCCATGAAATACAACTGTGCATCTCTTTTGTCAATAGACTCTACAATGCTCGATCTCGGTTCAAGGATGAGATTATACTCTCGTTTTTCTGCCTGTTCTGCAACAATGTCCACGAACTCTGGCAAAAGTTTGTTTATAACCTTCTGATACTTATACTGCGAGAAGTAGTTATCCAAAAGAGTGTTCTTAAATCTATAGTCTGAAAGATATGCACACAGATCGGGATAAACATTCTCTAATATTTTTATGAGCTGCTCCTTCGTATAATCAGAGCCATATTTGTCAAGCAGCGAAAAAACAAGTTCTCTTTCTTTTTGACTGTTGTCAGTCAGATAATGCAGAGCGTTTTGTCCTTTGCTGATCACAACTTTACAGAAATCCACAACCTCATTGATGGGATTCCCTAACTGATCCAACACAATTTTGCGTTGGTTGTAATACATTCTGAATTTCTTGTCAGTATGTGCAACAGAAAGAATAGAGCGATAAATGCATTTTATAAAATCCTTGACAGTAGAGGCATTGTTTGCAGCATAATTAAGCACCCAATTATTTGCACATCCGAACAGCTTAGTTCCGACAAAGAACAACCATTTTTGATTGCTCGTAAAGTGGATATAGTTATTAATGGCAAGGTCTAATGCATTATGATTTGCAAACTCACGGTCTATTACATCTGCCCAACCATCATTACTCTTAAACAAAGCAAGGGCATAACTCCATTGTTCCTCTGTTCCAATGGTTTCTCCCAGGGATTCCGTGGAACTATCGAGCAAACACAATGCCGAATACGGACGATTTAAGTCTGTTATAGAAAACAGCGAATATGGGAAACTCTTTTTTCCCTTATCGGTAATAACATAAATATCCCCAACAAAATCTTTCTCTATTGATTCTGCAATAGAATGAAGTCCAGAGGCTTTTTGGGCTGCTCTTGGCACGGGCATTGTTTTAGCCGTAAAAATCAAATTCTGTTTTATATTAGGCTCGCCATCCAAGATCGTGATTCTGTTTGCAAGTCTCGGATCACCATAATTTAAGTGCTTACCACATCGAACTGTCAAAACAACAATATGTGTTTTGACAGTCATAGAGAGAATGTTTTTCAGAGTATCGCGCAAGTATTGTTCTCCCTTTAACTTAAGAAAGGATGACATGCCTGTAACAAAGGTAGCACATTCCTGATGGGCCAATACATCAATCAAAGCATCAATGCGCGGAAATTCATCATCGTTACAGTACTCTGCAACATCAATAAATTTGTATGTACCGACATTGTAGTGGGTAACCACAGCCGATAAATCGGCTGTGGTTTGCACATCAACAATGCAGGGTTGCACATTGTCCTTAGTGAGGTATTTATCTATTTTTTTGATGCATCCATCAATATTCATAGTAAACCTCCTTAGTTTCCTTTAATGATCTCCATACCTACGATCATATTATCCTTGATAAGCTCTTTCAAGTATCTCTTAACATCGGTGACATCCATCTCATCGATTTTCTCAAGAGCCTTGTCGCAGCCTGTCTGATTATAGGTAGCTTCTGCCTTCTGTCTGAGCTTCTTCTCCACCTCCGGGAGACCAAACCAGTCATACGGATCAGCAGTGATATGGCTATCAAGGTATTCCTTAACATCATTCACATCGGTAAGCATAACAGAATATCCCTTAATAATGCACTCTCTGAAAACTCGATCCAAATATTCATCGTCATTTAGCTTTTCAAAGAAGGACGCACTTTCGAGGTACTGAATGGCTTTGTCAATCGCAACAGCATCGGGGTGTGCCTTATTGATCGTACCAAAAGCTGCTTTCGCCTTTTGAAGTTCCTCGTCTGCAATCACGCAGAGGATGGGCATGCGATGTTTCTTTGACCATTCTCTTGGAGATGTTGTGCCAGTTTTATCTCTCCACATTTTCTTCAATCTCTCATTTCCGAGATTGCTTCTGTATGCTTGAGACTTTTGATCTACGAGATTGATATAGTCAGACTTTTCATAAGTAAATGTGCCAGCAGGGATTGTTTGATAAAGCTCCCTAATTTCGTCATCGCTATATCCGTCAAGATAATAGGAGCATACTCTCTTGAAGAGGTCAATCTGATTATTCCTGAATGCGATAAATGCGCTACCGCTCGTTACCAACAAATCAAGGAATTTTTGCTTTTGAGAATCGAGAAGCTGTCCAGATTTCTTGATTGCATGTAGCATCTCGAGGAAGGGGCCAAGCTCATCTAAATAATTCTTCGCTGCTGCATAGGAAATTCGGATATATTGGCATTTATCACACCATTCCGCAATAGCACTTTCAAAGGAGATAGTCTTGTCTACATATTTATTGCTTTCCGCAATGATTCTGTATTCCAAAACAACCTCTTGAATCTTTTGCTGTGCCGTATCTACATTCCAGACCCAGTTTGCAGCATCGGCATCAAATTTTCTTCTCAAAACATTGATGTACTGGCCGTTATCTCCAATCTGCTTTGAGAGTCCTGGCAGAACGCCTTCCTGATATGTGGAAAGGTAGGAAATCATGCCTTCGGTACATTTTTCCTTACTTAACAAAGCCTTAAGGTCTTCTGCCGCAGACTGGTTAGCAAGGCAGATTCGTCCAATTGCCATGGCAATGTCGCTATCCGTTTTGCTTCCACCCATATTATTGCTGTTTGCAATTCCACAATAGCAATCAATTAATTCCTCGAGAACCTCACGCTTTGTCTGTGTCGGATACTTTTCAAGAACAGACTTCAACACCCAAATGGGGAAGGAATACTCCTTCATTTTATTGCGAATGCGCTCTCTTGTTTGTTCTACGGATGTACAAAGATTTTTGGGAATATTAAAGGCAACGGCGGTGGCTTCATTGAATGCCTTTTCCTCGTTGGTCATTGCAACAATATACTTGTCCTTATAGCGAGCATTCGGAGTGATCTGCTGAGAAATAATCTCCGCAACCATTTCCTTGAGTTTATTTACATCAAGGATATCGTTTGTAAGACCATCACTCCAGCTATAAGAATCGTTAGCATATTCTTTCAGCAGGAAGCCGAGGACAAAAGCAGTAAGATTGCATGGCATAAATCCATAAGGAGCCGCCTTAAGAACATCATAAATTGCTTTGATAGATATTCTATTACCACTTTCAAATGCTTCTGCAATTACCGAATCAACCTTTATCTTAATTCGAGAAATGAGCAGGTTTGGATGATCAACCCAATAATTGGGCTGATTCCACGCGCCCTGGAGTGCATTCTCGAGTTTTGTTGCAGGACTTCCAGACAGGAATGTTCCTGCAGTTTTCTGATTCGCACCACATTCTACACCTTGTTTTAGGCTACCGGGCATATACATGTTAGCAATAACATTGTATGATGCTTCAAGACATTCCGGGAACTTTGTCTTGTTAATATCGGCAAGCAAGCTATAGAGGGCATCCATTGTAGTAACTCTTTCACCCTCGGGCTTTTGTCTTGTGAAAACAATGAATTCACCATCATTAATGCGGCTTTTCCATTTTTTCAGTGCATCCTTGGCCTTATTTGCATATTGGCCAGCCAGCGTATTATCCTTGCCTTGTTGATACATAGACTGCGCCATATCGTCACGATACTGATTGTATCCATCTCTGCCAAAGGGCGTAGTTGTGGCATCGACAAATATCATATTGTACGAGCCATCTTTGAGGGCATCCCTGATTTTTTTACCGATTGTAACGCTCTCTGCATCATCTTTTGCGAAACACACAACGGCTACAATTTTGTTTTCATAAGATGCTTCCTGATTGCGAAGCTGCTTAATCTGTGTATCAAAATCGGTAGAGGACACATAACGAAGTTCATAACGAAGACGCAATGCGCCACCAAGGGTGGTAGCATCTGTTACCGTTGTTCTGTCAACGAGCTGCTCGGAAATCAAGGATGTTGTGGTCTTTCTGTCTATCTCTGCCTTGAACTTATCAAGCTCTGCTCCACTCACTTCGTTGATGTAGGCATTATACTGATATTTATCGCCACCGATTTTCTTTTTGAACAGGACTTTATCACGGACGAGCTTTTCTGCACAACGGCTTGCCGCACCGCCATCCATATCAGAACCTTCAAAGACATTATTTACATTCTTTTCGTTGGGAATAAAAAGTTCTACTGCATCACCGGCATGCTGCGAAATAGCCAGTAACAAGAGAACCGTCTTAAAAACGCGCTGTTCTTCCGCATCAAGTCTTTGTGCATTACGAGAGAAATAATCCAACACAGATCGAATGTCGTGTGCAAGGAAATCTTTTCCCTTGTCATAGAAGAACTCCCAAAGCATATCTATGGTGAGCAAGGGATTATCATCCTCGGGGCCATAGTTATCAATAAACCATTGGAAGCCTTTGATTTCATCCCCACGATCATTCTTGATAAAGTCGAACATACTGCGCTGGTTCGAGTCGAATGCAGAGGAGATGTGCTTTAACAAAAGCGCAGTATAGGGGTGAATAGGCAGAATATCCTTCAAATCATCATCGTCAATTCTCGCAATGCTCTTAACAAGTTTACGGGATTCCTTGGTTCTATCTTTGAGTTCGTCAGTAATGTCTTCCCAATCCTCTAATACTTCATCGTCATCATTTTTCTCCATTGCAGCTCCCATCAGTTGGAATGCAATATTCTCGGGAAGGCTGATCAGACTGTGAGGGTTGACAAATCTTCCGTTAAGCTTAATAAAGTCCTGATCTCGATCGGAAAACAGACCGGTACTTACATGCGTAACAAGAATGAAATAGAAAGGATCGGTTTCACTAATTTCGATCAGCTCCTGAAAGCCGGTCAAATTGCGTGTATTGTTATAGAAATACTCTGTGAATTCGTCCCAAATAAAGACAATTGCCTTAAGATTGTTTGCTCTTATTACTTCCTTGATCCAGTTGGAAAGATCCTTGGTTGTCATTGTAAACGCCTTAATTTGGCGTTCTTTCGCAACTTTGAAGATCTTTTCCATCAAAGTGTGGAGAGCAAGATCCGAATATGTATTGAGCTTATGAAGAATATCGTCAACGCTATCACCGCCGAAAAGATCCGCATAACTACCCCTTACATAGATGCCAAAGCTCTGCTTGTTTTCAGGATCGGAAAGGTAACGAATGACAGAATCTTTCAAAGAATCTGATCCTTTGTTCTCCATCCCCGCAGTAACGAATGCGTGGTCGATGCTTTCCTGGATGGCAAGCACAAGATCCTGATCTCCATGGATGCTTGAAGATCCATAACGATGAACAGTTAGAATCTTCCCGCTATTCTTGATCCGTTGCAGATTATTACACAGATCATTGTCAAGCTCATACTTTTCAAAATACTCTTTAGTGTCTGCATCAGATGCATCAAGGAGCTTCTTCAATGTAAGTACAGCATGAGACTTACCCGTACCGTATGCACCTTCCACCCAAATAGATAGTTTCTGCTTACGGTCAAGTACGCTTACTGTGTTTTTAATTAATTTTACGAATGTATCGTGAGGAAAAAACTTTTTCCATAGCTCCGGTTTGGAGTTGATCAACGCTTCATTTACCGCCGGAAAATACTCGGGGTCTATATCAAAATAATGTCTATATTTCTCTAATATCGGCATTTTACTTTCCTCCTTAGAACAAGGTCAAAACATCTGTCGATGTCTTATCCGAGTTCAATGTAATACTGTCAAGATCAAGGTTGAAACTTGCAGTGATGAAGTCCGGGTAATTGATAGAAAGACCATTTAATATCTTAATCATAGACTCACGGTCAATTCCAAATATCTCCGTGGGACTGACGCCGTTACTATCGACATCATGATCAAGCAAACGAGCCAAGGTGAACTGATAGTACTCACCGCATGCTTCAGCAAATTTATAAAGTGAGTACAGTACCACCACGGGATCGGGGGTTGCCCACGGTGTTCTTACAATAGAGACCATCTTATTCTTTTCTTTCTCTGCCGTTCCTGCTCCAACCATGCAGAATGGAAGGTCGAGAATACGAGAATAAGAACTCCAAATATCATTTACCCAACTCTCTTTTGCTCCATCGGAAACGAGGAGTGACAGAACATAGTCTTTAGCATAGCTCTCATACATTGGCACTCGCTTGATGAGCCAGTTAATCTGAGGAGTATATGTCAAATTAACAAGCATCAGCGCCCAACTTTTTTCTTCTTCCAATCCGATGTTTTCTATTATCTGTGCAAAACTCGAGTAGCCTTTTCCATCAAGTAATTCGGCATCCCTTAGGAATCTCTTGAA
>JAZQHD010000121.1:0-3317 GCA_045540375.1 Ructibacterium sp.
CCGTGAATACGATGGAAGTCATATCACATTCAACGGTATGAACCCTGAAATCGAACTCCGTGAACACCAAAAAAATGCGGTGGCTCACATTCTTTACGGTGGCAATACGCTCCTTGCTCACGCAGTCGGCGCAGGCAAAAGTGCGACACGTTCGTAACTGAAAAGGTTACGCACAAGTCGAACAACAACAGAAATGGGAACTTGAAAGGAGTCCCTGAAAAGACTTGTAGAACTAATATTCCGATAGGTGGAATGATGGGGTAACGCCCTGAAACGCCTACCTTATAAACTGCGATATGCTTCATCCCTATGTAACAAGGGCTGTGGTATAACGCTCGCTAAAGTCGGCGGAAGTGCACCCAAACGGATCATGCCGTGGAAAGCGTCCCAGCGGTGGGATGTGTACATGATACGCCGGAGGTCTATAAACTGCCTATGGTCAGAATGTCAATGATGACTGACGAAATCCCGAATGTACGGGTCTAAAAGGCGCCGGAGCAGAAATGTTCCTTTCCGATTACGGAAGTATGTGAGGATGAGTAAAAATTTTTACTATGAAAGTCCTTGCGGTGTTACAGGCACCGCCCAGCATACAGGCTCAGAGGGACACCTAAGGGCAGATATGTACAGATAGGAATATTGGAACGTGGAAAGACTGGAACATGGAGCCAGTTACAGGCTATGAAATGTTGGATTGGAAATCGCGTTGCGTATAACAATCCTTTATCCAGTTGAGAGAGATGGCACAGTACCGATGAAACCGTGGAAACACGGTGGAGGGATGGCCATCAGTCGTCAGCAAATAATAAATTGAAAACTATACAGATACAAAGGTTCGAGTATGACTAAGAAAAGCGAAATCCTCTCATAAGAAAGGATAGTACCTGACTTTGACAAACAAGAAGAAACCCTTAAAGAAACAAAAGATCCGCAACTCTGAATATTACGACATGCAAAGCATTTTCGACGATTTGTACGCCGACAGCACAAAGGGGCGACAATTCCATGATCTTGTGGAACTCATGAAACGCCCCGAGAATATTAAGTTGGCATACCGAAATATCCGAAAGAACAGCGGCAGTCGAACGGCAGGTGTGGATCACAAGACAATAAGCGATTTGAATAAATGGAATGAAAAAGCACTGGTATCCCATGTTCAGCAAAAACTGGACTGGTACATTCCCAATGCTGTCCGACGAGTGGAGATCCCTAAGGATAATGGAAAAACCCGTCCTCTTGGAATCCCTACAATCATGGATAGACTCATTCAGCAATGTATTCTGCAAGTATTAGAACCTATATGTGAAGCAAAATTCTTCAAGCGGAGCAATGGTTTCAGACCAAACCACAGTGCAGAAAATGCCATTGCTCAGGCAGAAAGAATGATACAGAATGTCGGTTGCCACTATGTCATTGACATAGATATTAAGTCTTTCTTTGACAATGTGAGCCACGGAAAGCTGTTGAAACAGATGTGGACACTTGGCATCCGAGATAAGAAGCTGTTATCTATTATTTCAGCTATGTTGAAGGCAGAGGTTGCAGGTATCGGCTTTCCTGAGAAAGGCACCCCACAAGGCGGTGTAATTTCACCATTGCTTTCAAACATCGTCCTAAATGAACTGGACTGGTGGATTGTCAGCCAATGGGAAGAAATGCCTACGCAACGAAACTATGTACGCAGAATATATGCCAACGGAACACCTGATAAGAGCAGTACGCTCCGTTCATTGCGTAACTACACAAATCTAAAAGAATGCTATGTAGTTCGCTATGCAGACGATTTCAAAATCTTCTGCAAGAAGCGTTCAGATGCAGACAAACTGTTTGAAGCTACAAAACAATGGCTATTAGAACGATTGGGGCTGGAAATCAGTCCTGAGAAGTCAAAGGTTGTAAACCTGAAGCGCCATTATTCAGAGTTTTTGGGCTTTAAGTTGAAAGTTCGCACCAAAGGTAAGACACCGAACGGACAGCCTCGATATGTAATTGAAGCACATATGAAGGAAAAAGCACTGCTGAAAATTCGGGAAAAGAGCAAAGAAATCATTGGGCAGATACGGAAAACCTATGACCCAGGAATGGAATACAGGCTGATTCAAAAGTACAACTCCTATGTGATAGGTGTTCACAACTACTACTGCATTGCAACCCATGTGAATAGAGATTTTCAAAAAATCGCTTACGATGTCAAAAAGAGTCTTTACAACAGATTAAAACACAGACTGCAAAAGAAAGGTCAAATCACTAACCGATATATCAAAGGGAAATATGGTACAAGTCGGGAAGTGCGTTATCTAAACGGTCACGCCATTGTCCCCATTGCCTATGTACAACACAGAACACCTATGGATAAGAAACTCAAGATAAACAAGTACACACCCGAAGGTCGAGCAGAAATCCATAGAAACCTCGTTGACATTAACTTAGGCGTTCTCTACTACTTGATGAATACTCCATGCGGAAAACAGAGTGTGGAATATAACGATAACCGCATTGCTCTCTATGTAGCACAAAAGGGAAAATGCGCTGTAAGTGGTATAGAACTGGAATCAAATCAGGTTGACTGTCATCACAAAAAGCCTATTTCATTAGGTGGGGATGATAGCTACCAAAACCTGATTATTGTTTCCGATGTGATCCATATCCTCATACACTCCAGTAATGAACGGACGGCCCGAAAATATCTGAAAGTGTTAAATCTGGACCAAAAGCAGTTTGCAAAGCTCAACAAACTTCGAGTCATGGCAGAAATGCCTGAACTTGTTTTATAAAGGGTAAATCTGTTTGATGTATAGATTGTCATAAAAAGTGCTGACGATGGAAAGCCGTGTGATGGGAAACTGTCACGCACGGTTTGGAGCGGGGGAAAATCTGGAGGAACGGATATGCAGCCGCAGGCTGCATATCCCAACCAAAAGATTACCTATCGCTATCCTTCGAGATGGTCGCAGCAGCGATGGAGAGCAAACGACTTGGTTTGTGTCAAAAATCTCTCTTTGTAGTTCCCAACCACCTGACAGAACAGTGGGCATCTGAGTTCCTACAGCTCTATCCTGCGGCTAATATTTTGGTTGCTACACGAAAGGACTTTGAGGCTCGGAACCGCAAGAAGTTCTGCGGAAGAATTGCAACCGGAGATAAGTCGGTTCGTAGCCATGTCCTTCTGTGAGCCAAGGAGTTGTCTTACCAGTTTGTCTTCCTAAGACCGCTTGGCCTCCGACTTCTATCCTGCGGCTAATATTTTGGTTGCTACACGAAAGGACTTTGAGGCTCGGAACCGCAAGAAGTTCTGCGGAAGAATTGCAACCGGAGAT
>JAZQHD010000122.1:0-1965 GCA_045540375.1 Ructibacterium sp.
CCACACAAAAATTCACAGTGCAGACTGTGAATGGATGGAGAGCCGGATACAGCGAGAGTTGTAAGTCCGGTTCGGGGGCGAGTGCCCGGAAACCTACCATAGGAATGTGGTAAGGCGCTGGGTACTTAGCCTACTGAACTCTGTATCCTTCAAAACCGGAAGGAAGTTTGAGAACCATATCAGGGATCATATCAAACTAAGGGAGATTTCTGACGCGGTCTGCAAAGCACACAGGAAATCCGTGATTCCCTTTACTCACTTCTACGGCAATAAGAAAGACTACTGGGCGAGGAAATCCGGGAATATCTCTCATCGGCAGCAGTTGAAGATGGATTTGGACGAAGCCCTGTCTAAGTGCTGTTCCTTCCGGGCAGTAGAGATTTATCTGGAGGCTCTTGGTTACCGGTTTGAGCGAAACTTCACCTATGCCCATGCTTCCGTGATTGCGGATGGGTGGAAACGACCTATTCGCATCAGTTCTTTGGGTGAAGCCTATTCCAAAGAAAAGCTGGAAAACCGATTCTATGAGAATCTGGAAGATTATGACCGTCCTATTTTCAAGCCTCCTCAGAAGAAGCGGACACCCTTATTGACCTTGACGGCAAGTATTGAAATACCTCTTGATAACTATACCTTGCGGATGGTGTATGAGGTTTATATCGCCTTGATTCGGTATTGCAGGGAATCGCAAAGTCAAAACATAGATGCTCGTCCCCTTTCTCCATCTATGAGAGAGGAGATGGAGAAGTTAGATCGGTACATCGAGGACTATGAGCTTCTCTGCTTTCACAAAATCGAAACAGCCGAACAGCTTTTGGCGTTTCAAGAAGATGTGCATTTCAAAATCGAGGAGTTAGAGCAGAAACGATACAAACTCCGCTTAAAGATACGCAGAGCCAAGACACCGGAGATTGCAGAGGATCTAAAGAAGCAAGCTAAGGAGATCACCAAACAAATCACACCTTTGAGAAGGCAATTTAAGAGTACCCTGCGGATTGCGGAACGCTCACCCAAAATCAGAGAATTATTACAGCAGGAGGAAGCACAGGAGCGACAGGCTCTGAACCTTCCTCAGAGAAATCAAAACGAAAGGACAAGGTATTAATAATGAACCAAACACAGAAAATGATACCCATTGGGAAGTTACATCCCTTTGAAAACCACCCCTACAAAGTGCAGGACAATGAAGAAATGGAGCAACTCGCAGAAAGCATCCGAATGAACGGAATCTTATCCCCCATCATTGTCCGACCCAAGGAGAATACAGTAGATGAATATGAGATCATATCCGGTCACAGACGGATCATGGCAAGCCAAAAGGCAGGGATCACAGAAGTCCCTGCCTTTGTTGTTTCTCTGGACCGTAACGATGCCGCCATTGCGTTGGTGGACAGCAATCTCCATAGAGAACATATTCTTCCTTCGGAGAAAGCCTTTGCCTATAAGCTAAAGGCAGAAGCATTAGCACACCAAGGGCTCAGAACCGATTTGACTTCGGTGCAAATTGCACCGAAGTTAGCCACTGAACAAATTGCATCGGATGCAGGTACAAGTAAGGATACAATAAAACGCTACATCCGTCTTACAAACCTGATCCCCGAAATTTTGCAATATGTAGATGAGGGACGAATCTCCTTTACCCCCGCAGTAGAGCTTTCCTATCTCACGGGAGAAGAGCAGCAAGCCTTGCTGGAACAGATGGAAATACAAGATTGCACCCCATCCCTTTCCCAAGCCTGCCGATTAAAAAAGCTCAGCCGGGAAGGTTGTCTTTCTAACAGGCTGATTGAAGTTATTATGAGTGAAGAAAAGGCAAATCAGAAGGAACGGCTGAAGATCCCACTTGAACGAATTCGGAAATTCTTTCCCAAGAACTATACCGTACCTCAAATGGAAGACGAGATCGTAAAGATGTGCGAGGCTCGTTTCCGTAGTCGCAATCGGGATGCACGATAAGGAGGCTGC
>JAZQHD010000123.1:0-16454 GCA_045540375.1 Ructibacterium sp.
GGACAAGTTGGCACTTTTGATTGCCGATCTCCAGGGCACCGACTTTGATGTGTCTCTCACGGGTTTTGAGCCTGCGGAAATTGATGACCTGTTTAAGGACTCCCTTAAAGACCAGGTAAAGGATGACAACTTTGATGTCGATGCAGAACTTCAGAACCCCACCATCACCAAGCCGGGCGATGTATGGACACTCGGTCGACACCGCCTGGTGTGTGGTGATAGCACCAAAGCCGAAACCCTCCTTACCGTTATGAACGGCAAGTTGGCGAACCTTGTTATAACCGACCCTCCTTACAACGTTAACTATGAAGGCTCCGCCGGAAAAATCAAAAACGACAATATGGCAAACGATGCCTTCTACAATTTCCTGCTTGATGCTTTCAAAGCAACCGAAGCTGTGATGGCAGACGATGCCTCCATCTATGTTTTCCACGCTGACACCGAAGGCCTCAATTTCCGTAAAGCATTCGCTGATGCGGGATTCAACCTTTCCGGCTGTTGCATTTGGAAAAAGCAGTCCCTTGTCCTGGGTCGTTCTCCGTACCAATGGCAGCACGAGCCTGTGCTGTTCGGTTGGAAGAAAAAAGGTAAGCATCTGTGGTACACAGGCAGAAAGGAATCGACCATTTGGGAATTTGATAAACCCAAGAAGAACGGCGACCATCCTACGATGAAACCCATCCCTCTGCTTGCTTATCCTATTATGAACTCCAGTATGACCAACGCTATCGTTCTCGATCCTTTCGGCGGTTCGGGCAGTACCTTGATTGCCTGTGAACAGACCGACCGCATC
The DNA here is from genome assembly GCA_045540375.1 of Ructibacterium sp. Taxonomy (GTDB): domain Bacteria; phylum Bacillota; class Clostridia; order Monoglobales; family Monoglobaceae; genus Ructibacterium. Next base: position 794 of record JAZQHD010000123.1, read on the forward strand.
TGCTGCACCATCGAGCTTGACGAGAAGTTCTGCGATGTAATCGTAAAACGTTACATTGAGCAGGTCGGCTCTTCGGCAGCCGTTTCCGTTCAGCGTGATGGCTTGACCTATCAGTATGATGAGGTCGCAGAGGATGACGAGGTCATTCCGCTGTTTTGAGAAAGGAGAACTAAATGAATACTGATAACACTTTAACCCTCGGTAGCCTTTTTGACGGCTCCGGGGGTTTCCCCTTGGGTGGACTGCTTTCGGGGATAACTCCAGTATGGGCATCGGAGATTGAGCCGTTTCCCATTCGAGTTACCACCAAGCGAATGCCCTTTATGAAACACTATGGTGATGTTTCCAAAATCAGCGGTGCTGATGTTGAACCCGTTGATATTATCACCTTTGGCTCACCTTGCACCGATATGTCGGTGGCGGGTAAGAGAGCCGGACTGGACGGAAACCAATCTGTCCTTTTTTATGAAGCAATCCGAATCGTTAAAGAAATGAGGTGTGCCACCAATGGCAAATATCCAAGATACATCGTTTGGGAAAATGTCCCCGGAGCATTCTCCTCAAACAAAGGCGAAGATTTCCGCTCCGTTCTGGAAGCGGTCATCGGCGTCGTCCAACCGGGGACCGAGGTGCCTATGCCTGACGGTAACCGATGGCCATATGCCGACCTACTCATGGGAGAGCAATGGAGCGTTGCGTACCGCACTCTTGACGCACAATATTGGGGAGTCCCCCAACGAAGACGTCGCATCTACCTTGTCGCAGATTTTGCAGGTAGGGGTGCCGGGAAAATACTATTTGAGTCCGAAGGCCTGTCAAGGTATTCTGCGGAGAGCTTCCGTGCGTGGCAAAGAACTGCCGGAAGTTTTGCGCCTGGCTTTGGAGCGACAGGCTTTGACGGCTACAACGGAGATCTGACGGGAGATGTTTCTTCCACCCTTGGGGTGAACTGCGGAATGTCTACTGGTCGCAATGGTGTGGTCGTAAACAGCCAAACCGAGTCCGCCGGATTCTGTACCGAGCATTCTGCCAAGAGCCGAACCATCGGCTATGAAGAGGAGCGTTCTCCTACGCTGCGTGCTGGGGTTGTCCCTGCCGCACTCACAAATAATCAGATGGTCTATGAGAACCACAGCCAAGACACCCGCTATGTTGGTCCCTTGGATACCGCTCCCACAGTATCCGCTACTTATGGTACGGGCGGTAATAATCAGCCTTTTGTAATAAAGGATGAAACACCCAAGACCCTCAAAATCCGTAGCGGTTGCGAAGGCGGTGGCAAGGGCGCTCTTATTCAAGAGAACAAGTCAGCAACCCTCTCCTGCAACAACGACCAGACATTGTTCGAGCCGTGCAATTGGGATGGTGAGCAGACCACGGGAACATTGACCGCACACAACGCAGGTGGCAGTCAGCGAATGCCCGACAAGAACCACTTTAACTGTGTACTTCAACCCTTCGGCATCAGCGCCAAAGATAGCAACGCAATGAAGTCCTCCAATCCGCACAGCGGAATCTATGTAGCAGAAACATCTCGAACCCTGGATGGCAATGGCGGCAATCCCTCCTGTAACCAGGGTGGCATTGCAGTTGTGTGTGTCGACCAAGGTGGTGGAAAAAGCTCGTGCAGCGTTTCCGAGAACCTTGCTCCGACCCTGGCTTGTACCCACGGCGGTGAACCTGCCGTTTGTGTTAAGAACGGCACTATCGTAATCGAAGGTAACGGCACCCGCCCTTCTCACAAGGGTGATGGTTACAGGGAATCCGATGTGATGTACACCCTGAACACCGTTGACCGCCACGCTGTCTATGCAATGACCACGGGCAGTTATACCCAGGTCAGCGAAGGAACGACTCCCACTCTTTTGTCCCGTGACTATAAAGATGCACCCGTTGTTTCCGAACCCGCTTACGGCATTGGACGAGATGCTTTTAACCAAGGCAGGAATGCACAGTTCACTCCTACCATTGCCGAAGAGATGCAACCCACACTCGTTGCGAAGGGTCCTGGTGCTGTTGCTCACCCTTATGGTTTCGACCCTTCTGCAAGCCGGGATGTCGGTCAGTACTTCCTTGAGGATTGTGGCAACACTCTCGTAAATGGTACTTGCCCCGGCCACCACAATGGTGTGATGGAGGCGGGTTATTCGGTAAGACGCTTAACACCTACCGAGTGTGCGAGACTCCAAGGTTTCCCGGACTGGTGGTGTTCAAGCCTTGGAACGGAAAACCCCACGGAAGAGGATGTGCGTTTTTGGAGTGAGGTATTTGAAACCCATCGAAGGATTATGGGTGGCAGCACCAAACCCAAGACCGAAAAGCAAATCCGCAAGTGGCTGACCGATCCGTACTCCGATGCCGCCGAATATAAGATGTGGGGTAACGGCGTAGCTTTGCCTTGCGTGTTTTATGTTCTCGCTGGCATTGCTTGTATTCACGACCTTACCGCCGAAGGCTGATATAACGGGGTTGCTGATGTGACGTGTATAGTACACAAAGGCAACCCTGTAATTCGCCCACATATTCTACACCCCTAAATGTGCGAAAAGACTGGATATTTTCTCGATTTAGAGCGAATATGTGACTACCAAAAAGAAAGGTGGTAAATCAAATGACAATCAACTACAATGTGCAAGGCCCCAAGCGTAAGGAGCTGGTACAGCTCATCGCAAACTTCACAGGTTGCAGCCCCAAATACAAGGGCGCACCGAGCTTCGCCTACGAGGTGGACTACTTCACCATTGATAAGAACGGCAGCGTTTCCTTTGACGACAGCGCCGACAGCGAAGTAATCGAAAGGCTGCTTGAAATGCTCTACGACAACAGTTTCGTAGCGGAAAGCCAGGAAACCGAAGAAGACAGCGGTGAGGGTTATAACTTCTCGGTCAGCGTACCGAAAGCACAGCTCACCGACCGCGCCCTTGGCAACCTGGAAAACCTCATCACCGCAAAGGGTGCTTTGATAAAGAAGGCACTCGCAACCGACAAGCTCCCCGTCATCAAGCACGAGGACAGATACGAGTTCCCCTGGTTCGCAATCACGGCAGACTCCGATGAGGTCAAAGCATACAGCAGTTTCATCCTTGCCCTTTGCAAGATGGCAACCAAACAGAACCGCATTAACTCTACCGAGAAGGATGTGGAAAACGACAAGTACGCATTCCGCTGTTTCCTCCTCCGCCTTGGCTTTGTTGGGGATGAGTACAAGATGACTCGCAAGATCCTCCTCCGCAACCTTACTGGCAGCTCCGCCTTCAAAAGCGGTCAGCCGAACAACAAGGAGGTAGGATGATGTTTAACATTTCTGATACAACATTGAAAAGCCTCCGCAAACGGTATCCTGCCGGAGCGAGGGTTGAACTTGTCCGTATGGATGACCCCTACAATAAAAAACTTGTACCAGGCTGTAAAGGAACGGTCAAGTCCGTAGATGATGCAGGCACGATTCACGTGTCTTGGGACTGCGGAAGTTCCCTCGGTGTGGTTTATGGTGAAGACCTCTGCCGAGTGCTTGATTATGTAACTGTGGAGTGTTACGGGGAGCGTAAAGTTTGGGACAGCCGAACCGAGGCCATTGCCTTTTTTGAAGAAGGGATGCTTGCCTGTGAGGGTTCTGAAGCTGACCGATATAAACGCATTTGGGCGCAACTCCGTGAGGGTCTCAACTTCTGTTCTGATGTCGAGGAAAACGAGTAAAAAGGCGGTGTAAATCGCCATAAACTACACAATTTAACCCCCGAATGTTTGTGTAGTATATATCTCGAAAATGACTGGATATAGTGTGCTTTTAGAGGTAATATGTGTCACACCGAAAGGGAAAACACAACAAACGGAGGCACTACAATGAACGAGAAGATTGCAAGACAAATCCAGGAAATGAAAAAGCAGACCATTGGGGTCGAGGTTGAGATGAACAACATCACACGAGAGAAAGCCGCCAAGGTTGCAGCCGAGTTTTTCGGCACACATAGATCAAGCAACACCGCAAGCCGAAACGGATACATGACCTGGAGTGCTTGGGATGACCAAGGCAGAGAATGGAAATTCTCAAAGGATGTCAGCATCAGCGGACCCGATGAACAGAAATGCGAAATGGTAACCCCCATCCTTACCTACGAGGATATTGAAACCTTGCAGGAGCTTTGCAGAAGACTTCGCAAAGCCGGAGCCAAGAGCGATGCCACAAGAGGATGCGGAGTTCACATTCACATCGGTGCAAAAGGACACACCGCACAGACCCTTCGCAACCTGGCAAACATTATGGCAAGCCACGAAAGCCTCCTCGCAGAAAGCCTCAAGCTCGACAGAAACCGAATGGCAAGATACTGCCGAACAGTTGATGAGAACTTCCTCAAAAAGGTCAACAGCAGAAAGCCGAAAACGATGGCTGCCCTCGCAGACATTTGGTACGGCGCACAAAATGCCAACTACGGCAGAGACCACCATTACAACGACAGCAGATACCATATGCTTAACCTCCACGCAACCTTCACCAAAGGAACAGTCGAGTTCAGACTTTTCCAATTCGACTCACCCTCCGCTGAACGCAAGGGTGGCATCCACGCAGGACAGCTCAAGAGTTACATTCAGCTTTGCCTGGCACTCAGCCAAATGGCAAAGGAAGTACGCACCGCAAGCTCCAAACCCCAGCAGAACGAAAACCCCAAGTACGCAATGAGAACTTGGCTCCTCCGCTTGGGTTTCATCGGTGACGAGTTTGAAACCGCAAGAGAGATGCTCACCAAGAACCTTCAAGGAGACGCAGCCTTCCGCAACGGAAGAGCCGCTGCTTGAAGGAACGGCAGGTAACCTAAAAAGTTGACCTGACGGGACAGACCCGATAGCAAACACCTCGGACGGACTTGTGCCGTCCTTAAGGTGGTGAAAGGGTCAACCCCTTCAGAAAGGATGATTTGATTATGGCAAAGCGTTATTACTTGGCTTATGGTAGCAACCTCAATGTTGGGCAGATGCAGTATCGTTGCCCCCAGGCAAGACTGGTCGGCACAGCCTGGCTTGAGGATTACGAGCTTCTCTTCAAAGGGAGCAAGACGGGTTCGTACCTTACAGTTGAACCGAAAGAGGGTTCAAGAGTTCCCCTCGGTGTTTGGGAGGTTAGTCCAACGGACGAACTCCGGCTCGACCGCTATGAAGGATACCCTCACTTCTATTACAAAAAGGAACTGAAGATCAAGTACCAGGGTCTTTACAGCAAGCAAATACGAGAGCGAGATGCTTTCATCTACATTATGCACGAGGAACGACCGCTCGGTATTCCTTCCACGGCCTACTTCCGCACCTGTTGCGAAGGCTATGACAACTTCAACTTCGACATTCAGTTTCTGATCGATGCTTACAACGCAAGTTTCAAGGAGGACGAATATGAAAACGATTGTGAATGAGACCCGTGTCTGCCCCAAGTGTGGGCAGACTTACACAGGGCATCCGGCTCTTTCCCGAGCCGACAATGAAACCCTCATCTGCCCCGATTGCGGAACGAGAGAGGCTCTTGAAAGCATCGGTGTTTCAGCCGATGAGCAGGAAGAAATCCTCGATTCGATCCATAAATACAAAGGGGCAAACCCGACATAATATACACAGTTTTACTCCTCCATCTTTGTGTAGTATATATCTCGAAAATGACTGGATATTATGTGCTTTTAGAGTTAATATACAGACACGATAAAGAACGGAGGACAACACAATGACAACCTACAAAAAGTTCCAAAACCAGGTCGAGAACATCAAAACGCAGAACGACCTCATCGATGCACACATCGCAATTTGCCAGGCTTACAGCAGTTACAAAATCACCCACGCACAGTTCACCGAACTCCGCAAGGGTATGATTGCCAAGAGAGCGGAAAACAACATCGCTTGGGGCCAGGGCATTTAAGGAGGGACAGGAAAATGGCAAACGACATCTTCACCACAATGGAAAAGCTGCAAACCAATGTTTCTTGCACCTACGGCGCAGTCATCAAGTACGGCGATAAGGTTTGCGTTACCGACCTTAATTGGAAAGGCGGCTTCATAGCCGAGATTTACGAGTTCATTGAGTTCCCCGAAGATACGGGACTTGGTGATATTGAGTGCAGACTTGTACCTTGGGCGGTCTCCGAGGACACTTTCAAAGACAACGGTCACGCACTCGCTTGGTGCTTTGCACAAATCAATCAGTAAGGAGTATGAGGAATGGCACGAACCTACGTTGACAAGAACGGCAACCAAATCAAAGCCGGAATGACCCTGCGAATGGAAGATGGGAGCCTGGAAAAGGTCTACGATACAGTAGATGCTTACGGTGAACCCAATCTCGGAATCAACGCCTCCAACGAGGCTTACCTTGCCCGACACGGCCTTGGAGAAATGGACAGGGAGTTTTACCCCCTTTCCAACTTTGACCTCACCAAAGCCGAAATAATGCCCTAACAGCGCCTTTGTGATGGAAGACCGACATCACCTTGGATAAGAGCCACCAGGCTCTTTTCCTCGTTATACGCCATACTCCGTTGACAGCCATTATGGCTGTTTTTTTATGTCCATTTTTAGGAGGTGACAGCTTGAGAAAACTAAAGAAATACCTCCCCACAAGATTTATGGCATCGGAGTCGCATTACGATAAAGATGCCGCCGACTACGCTGTCAACTTCATCGAGTGCCTTTGCCATACAAAAGGCTCCTGGGCAGGAAAACCCTTCGAGCTGATCGATTGGCAAGAACAGATAATCCGTGACCTTTTCGGTACAATCAAGCCGAATGGTTATAGGCAGTTCAACTACGCATACATTGAAATCCCAAAGAAAATGGGAAAGTCAGAACTCGCTGCCGCCATTGCTCTTCTTCTCTGCTGTGGGGATGGAGAGGAACGAGCCGAGGTGTACGGCTGTGCAGCAGACCGACAGCAGGCATCCATCGTTTTTGAGGTTGCCGCCGATATGGTTCGTATGTGTCCGGCACTCAACAAGCGTGTCAAAATCCTCGCTTCCCAAAAGCGAATCGTATATACCCCCACGAACAGTTTTTACCAGGTTCTCTCCGCCGAGGCTTATTCAAAGCACGGCTTCAACATCCACGGGGTTGTGTTCGATGAGTTGCACACCCAGCCGAACCGAAAACTGTTTGATGTTATGACAAAAGGTTCGGGTGATGCCCGTATGCAACCCTTGTATTTCCTGATCACAACAGCCGGAACTGACACCAATAGCATCTGCTATGAAACACACCAAAAAGCCAAGGATATTATGGAGGGGCGAAAAATTGACCCAACATTTTATCCCGTCATTTACGGTGCAGATGAAAACGATGACTGGACAGATCCGAAGGTGTGGAAAAAAGCAAACCCCTCGCTTGGCATCACGGTTGGCATTGACAAGGTACAGGCGGCTTGTGAATCAGCAAAGCAAAACCCCGCCGAAGAAAACAGCTTCCGGCAGTTAAGACTTAACCAATGGGTTAAGCAAGCAGTCCGTTGGATGCCAATGGAGAAATGGGATAAATGCTCGTTTCCCGCTAACCCAGAGGCGCTGGAAGGTCGAGTTTGTTATGGTGGCCTTGACCTTTCATCCACAACAGACATCACCGCTTTTGTGCTTGTGTTTCCGCCCGAGGATGAGGATGACAAGTATGCGATACTTCCATTCTTCTGGATACCCGAAGATAATATCGACCTTCGTGTTCGCCGTGACCACGTGCCATACGATGTTTGGGAACGGCAAGGTTATCTTAAAACCACCGAGGGCAACGTTGTACACTACGCTTATATTGAGAAATTCATTGAAGAGCTGGGTAAGAAGTACAACATACGTGAGATTGCCTTCGACCGTTGGGGTGCGGTACAGATGGTTCAGAACCTTGAGGGTTTAGGGTTTACGGTCGTTCCTTTTGGACAGGGATTCAAAGATATGAGTCCTCCCACAAAGGAACTGATGAAACTGACCCTGGAAGAAAAACTCGCACACAGCGGTCACCCCGTGCTACGTTGGATGATGGATAACATCTACATCCGCACGGACCCCGCCGGAAATATAAAACCAGATAAGGAAAAGTCTACCGAAAAAATCGATGGTGCGGTCGCAACCATTATGGCACTCGACCGAGCCATTCGCTGCGGTGGCGACACGGGTGTTTCGGTCTATGATGAACGAGGCATCCTTTTCATTTAGGAGGTGAGATTTTGGAGAAACCTAAAAAGCATATAGTGTCCCTCTCGGGCGGTAAGGATTCCACGGCTATGCTCCTTCGTATGATCGAAGAGAAAATGCCCGTGGATATTATTTTATTCTGCGATACCGGGTTGGAATTCGATGCGATGTACCGCCATCTTGAAAAGTTGGAAAAGTATATCGGTAAACCTATAACCAGGCTCAAATCTCCGCACACCTTCGAGTACCTTTTCTTTGAGCATATGCCGAAACGAAAGAACCTGGAGCTGATTGGGCGCAAGGGTTACAGTTGGGCGGGACCTCGTAATCGTTGGTGTACCGCAATGTTAAAGACCCGTATCGTAAACAAATACCTGCGTGAACTTTCCGATAAATATGAGCTTGTACAGTACATTGGTATTGCTGCCGATGAACCACAGCGTGTACACGAATTCAACTATCCACTTGTTGATTGGGGTATGACCGAAGCGGACTGCCTGGCTTACTGCAAAGAACGAGGTTTCGACTGGGAGGGGCTATACGACATCTTCCATCGTGTGTCCTGTTGGTGTTGCCCTCTACAGTCTTTGGATGAGTTAAGGCAGCTCCGAAGGCACTTCCCGGACTTATGGGAACGACTACGTTATATGGATGCTCACACATGGCGAACCTTCCTCAAGAACTACTCGGTTGAGCAGTTGGAGGCTCGGTTCGCTTTTGAGGATACTCGTGAGGCAAGCGGACTCTCCACCAAGGGAGCGGAGTTTTTTGATGCATTACGGGAACAGTTAAAGGAGGTTAAGTAAATGGGTATCTTTTCAGGATTATTCCGTTCCAGGGATAAGCCTCAAAACAGAACTGTCGGTAGTTCCTACACCTTCCTTATGGGCGGGTCAACTTCCGGCAAACCAGTAAACGAGCGGTCGGCTATGCAAATGACCGCTGTCTATTCTTGCGTGAGGATACTTGCCGAAGCGGTGGCGGGACTACCGCTCCACCTATACAAGTACACCGATTCCGGCGGCAAAGAAAAAGCCGTTGACCATCCATTGTATTTGCTTTTGCATGACGAACCGAACCCGGAGATGAGTTCCTTTGTGTTTCGAGAAACGCTGATGACTCATCTGCTCCTTTGGGGTAACGCTTACGCACAAATTATTCGCAATGGTAAAGGTGAGGTCGTTGCCCTCTATCCATTGATGCCTAACAAAATGACCGTTGACCGTGATGAAAACGGGCAGCTCTATTACACCTATATGCGGTCAAACGAAGAGGCTCACACAATGGAAGGCGCATCCGTAAAGCTCAAACCCGCTGATGTGTTACACATCCCAGGTCTTGGCTTTGACGGCCTTGTCGGTTATAGCCCTATCGCAATGGCAAAAAACGCTATCGGTATGGCAATTGCCTGTGAGGAGTTCGGTGCCAAGTTCTTTGCTAATGGTGCTGCACCTTCGGGTGTGTTGGAACACCCCGGCACTATCAAAGACCCAACTCGTGTGCGTGATGCTTGGCAGAGTCAGTTTGGTGGATCTTCCAACTCCGGCAAAGTTGCCGTTTTGGAAGAAGGAATGAAGTATACACCGATTTCCATTTCCCCGGAACAGGCGCAATTCCTCGAAACACGCAAGTTTCAAATCAATGAAATTGCTCGAATTTTCAGAGTGCCACCGCATATGGTTGGTGACCTTGAAAAGTCGAGCTTTTCTAATATAGAGCAGCAATCCCTTGAGTTTGTGAAATACACCCTTGACCCTTGGATAATCCGATGGGAGCAATCGATGATGAGAGTTCTCCTCTCTCTCGATGAAAAGAAGGAGTATTTCATCAAGTTCAATTTGGAAGGTCTGCTCCGAGGTGACTATCAAAGCCGAATGAACGGCTATTCGATAGCAAGGCAGAACGGCTGGATGTCCGCTAATGATATCCGTGAGCTTGAAAACCTTGACCGAATCCCTGCCGAACAAGGCGGAGATTTGTACCTCATCAACGGCAGTATGCTCCCGCTCGGTAGTGCGGGTGCTTATGCAGATATTAATCCAACAGAAACGGAGGTAACGGAAACCAATGAAGAATCCCAAAGCGAAGAAGTTCTGGGCATGGAAAAACCTGGCGGACGAAGGACAACCCGAAGAGCGAGTCCTTGAGCTGTACGGCACCATTGCTGAAGAGAGCTGGTTCGACGATGATATCACCCCGCGAATGTTCAAAGATGAACTGAACTCCGGCAGCGGTGATATTACCGTGTGGATTAACTCTCCCGGTGGTGACTGTGTGGCTGCAAGCCAGATTTATACCATGCTTATGGACTACAAGGGCAATGTCACGGTCAAGATTGACGGCATCGCTGCGTCTGCGGCTTCTGTCATTGCAATGGCAGGAACGAAGGTGCTTATGGCACCTACCGCTTTGATGATGATTCACAATCCTATGACTGGTGCATTCGGAGACCACGAAGATATGCAAAAGGCCATCGAAATGCTCAACGAGGTCAAGGAGAGTATCATCAACGCTTACGAAATTCGTACCAATCTTTCCCGTGCAAAGCTGTCTCACCTTATGAGCAGCGAGACTTGGATGAATGCCAAGAAGGCAATCGAACTCGGCTTTGCCGATGAAATCCTTACCGATGAAAAAACGGTAGCGGATGTTCCTGCGTTTGCTTTCTCAAGCAAAGCGGTGGAGCTGGCACTCATCAACAAAATCACCGCAAAAGCAAAACCCGTGGTCGAGGATAAACCCAAGGCAGAACCGAAGGTAGAACCCAAGACCGAAATCAAACGTGGCAGAGCCGTCAGCGATCTGATGGAACGCCTCAATCTTATGAAACACTAACAAGGAGGAGTCGCTATGACTATTATCGAAATGCGTAATAAACGCGCCAAGGCTCTGGAAGCCGCAAAGGCATTCTTGGAGTCCCACAGAGACAAGGATGGTTTCCTTTCCGAAGAAGATGATGCCATCTACACCCGTATGGAGAACGACATCTCCAGACTGGGTACTGAAATCGGTCGTATGGAAAGAATGGAGGCTATGGATGCTGAACTCTCCAAGCCTGTGTCCGCACCCATCACCGAAAAACCCGCATCCGCCAAGGTTGATACCAAGGTCGGTCGTGCAGCCGATGCCTACAAGGACGCTTTCTGGAACGTTACCCGTGCCAAGAACGGTGTTTCCTATGAGGTTCGCAACGCACTCCAGGAAGGTGTCGACAGCGAGGGCGGTTACCTCGTCCCCGACGAGTTTGAGAACACTCTCGTTCAGGCTCTTCGCCACGAGAACATCGTGCGTGACCACGCTCACGTTTTCCAGACCAATTCCGGCAGCCACAAAATTCCCGTGGTAACTACCAAGGGTACGGCCTCCTGGATTGACGAGGAAGGTCCTATCCCCGAGGGTGACGATACCTTTGGTCAGCAGACCATCGGCGCTCACAAGGTCGGCACTATCATCAAGGTGTCCGAGGAGTTGCTCAACGACTCCGCCTTTGACCTTGAGAGCTACTTCGCTACCGAGTTCGCCCGTCGCATTGGCGACAAGGAGGAAGATGCCTTCTTCAATGGTGATGGTGTCGGTAAGCCTCTCGGCGTTCTCGCTGAAACTGGCGGTGCTGAAGTCGGTGTAACTACCGCATCCGGCACAGCCATCACCGCTGATGAGGTTATCAACCTCTTCTACAGCTTGAAGGCTCCCTACCGCAAGAAGGCGATCTGGGTATTCAACGATGCGACTATGGCGGCAATCCGCAAGCTCAAGGACAGCACCGGTCAGTACCTCTGGCAGAAGGCACTCCACGAGGGCGAACACGAGACTCTGCTCGGCAGACCTATCTTTACTTCTCCCTTTATGCCTGAAATCGCTGCCGGAAACAAGGCAGCTCTGTTCGGTGACTTCCACTACTACTGGATTGGCGACCGCCAGGGCATCACTTTCCGCCGTCTCAACGAGCGTTATGCGGATACGGGCCAGGTTGGCTTCCTTGCCACCAAGCGTCTGGATGGTAAACTCATCCTTCCCGAAGCCATCAAGGTTCTTCAGTTGAAGGGCACCACTACTGCGTAACGGAAAGGCGGTGATGTAGTATGAAAGCTCTACTCCAAAGAGTAAAGGACAATCTGATTCTTACGCATAGCGTGGACGATGCTCTGCTTGAAAGCTACATCACCGCTGCCGTAGCTTATGCGGAGAGTTATCAGCACATTGCCGAGGGATATTACAAAGACCACCCGATGCCACCGACCACCGAACAGGCAGTCGTTATGCTGACATCTCATTTCTATGAGTCCAGGGATGGTAGCACGGGTGGTTTCTTTCAAGACAATCCCCAGGCAGCACAACAGGTATGGAACACGGTCAATCTGCTGTTAAGGCTTGACCGAGATTGGAAGGTGTAAGTATGAGCTTCGGCAAAATGAACACCTTTGTTGATATCGTTACCGTTACCAAGAAAAAGGACAGCGAGGGTTTTGCGGTTGATGCCGAGGAAATCCTCGCTTCTGTCCGTGCTTATAGAGAGGGTCGACACGGCTCACAGCGTTGGGCTAACCTCGCAGCCTTCTCCGAAGCCACAGACCTTTTCCGCTTTCGTAGCATCCCTGGCATTGAGGTTACTACCGACCACATCCTTGTTTGTGAGGATGGCAGGTTCGACATTACTTCTGTCGAAGACGTCAAGAGCCGTGGGATGTACACGGAGGTGCTTGCGAAAAAGGTGGTGAGTACCATTGGCAAAGGCTGAAGTAGTACTGCCGGATGAATTCCTGCAGAAACTTTCCAAATTAAGTGACCGTACCGATGAAATCTCCGAGCGTGTTCTTGAGGCTGGCGGTGAGGTTGTTCTTTCCAGGGTGAAAAGCAACCTATCCTCCGTAATAGGTAAAGGCACGGAGTATGACTCACGCAGTACTGGCGAACTGGAACGCTCCCTTGGTCTATCTCCTGTGAAGCTCGACCGTGATGGTAACTATAACATCAAGATTGGCTTTTCCGAGCCTCGTTCTGACGGCGGTAGCAACGCCAAAATTGCGAATATAATCGAGTATGGTAAACACGGCCAACCCGCTAAACCTTTCTTGAAACCCGCAAAATCGGCATCCAAAGCCGCCTGTCAAGAGGCTATGATACGCAAGTTCCAAGAGGAGGTAGACAAGCTATGAGCATTCTCGAAGATGTCCAAGCCGTTCTTGAACCTTTGGGCATTCCTATTGAGACTGGTGTGTTTACAGGAAAGGCTCCGAAGAAGTATATCGTTGTTATACCTTTGTCGGATACCTTTGCTGTCCACGCTGACAACACACCCAACTATGACGTGCAAGAGGCACGTCTTTCTTTATATTCCCAAGGCAGCTATACCAAGGAAAAGAACGCTGTTGTTCGAGCCTTGCTTGCTGCCGATATCACCATAACCGGCAGACAGTATGTTGGTTATGAAACCGAAACAGGCTATCACCACTACAACGTGGATGTGGCCAATCACTACGAAATGGAGGTTTGACCATTATGGCAACTATTGGTCTTGATAAGCTCTACTATTCCAAGATCACCGAGGATGCAGAAGGTAACGAAACCTATGCAACCCCGACCCAACTCGCCAAGGCAATGACCGCAGACCTTTCTGTCGAACTTGCCGAGGCAACTCTGTATGCTGATGACGGTGCTGCCGAAATCGTCAAGGAGTTCAAGAGCGGTACTCTTTCCCTGGGTGTTGACGACATCGGTGCTGCGGTTGCGTCTGACCTTACCGGGTCTACCATCGATGCCAATGGTGTCGTTGTATCCACCAATGCAGATGGCGGTTCTCCCGTTGCTGTTGGCTTCCGTGCAAAGAAGTCCAACGGCAAGTACAAATACTTCTGGTTGTACCGTGTTATCTTCGGTATTCCGGCTGCCAGCCTTGCTACCAAGGGTGACAGTATCACTTTCAGCACCCCCACCATCGAAGGCACTATCCTTTGCCGTAACAAAGCGGACGGCGCAGGAAAGCACCCCTGGAGGGTTGAGGCAACCGAGGGTGATGCCGCCATTGCAGCGGATGTAATCACCAACTGGTATAAGCAGGTGTACGAGCCGACATACAACTCTGCCACTCCGGCAAAGTCTGAATAAGGAGGCATAAAGAATGGATAACGAGCGTACCGCAAAAATCCTCGTCGGAGATGAGGAACACACTCTCTTACTCTCTACCAAAGCTACCAAGGAAATCGCAGCTCGCTACGGCGGTCTTGAAAACCTCGGTGAGAAGCTGATGAAGAGTGAGAATTTTGAAATGGCTATCGGTGAAATCGTATGGCTCATCACATTGCTTGCGAACCAGTCCATCCTGGTTTACAACATCAAGCATAAGGATGCGCCGAAGGAACTGCTCACCGAGGAGTATGTGGAAATCCTCACTACTCCCGTTGACCTTGCGACCTATAAGACGGCTATCACCGAAGCGATGTATAAGGGCACCAAGCGAAACGTTGAAAGCGAGGATGACCCAAAAAACGTGGCGGTCGAGTAAGTGACGCAGAGTTATTTACTCGACTTTTGTATTACGGCATCGGTCAGCTTCATCTTCCTATGGATGAAGTGTGGCTGATGCCGTTTGGCTTGCTCCTCGATCTGTGGGAGTGCCACAAACAGTACTCTGGCATCGCCAAGCCGAAACGGGAACGATTCATTGACGACATCATCCCGGACGGAATCTGATGAAAGGTGGTGGTTAAATGGCAGATAATTTCGGTCTAAAGATCGGGCTTGAGGGTGAAAAGGAATTCAAAAAAGCTCTGGCAGATATCAATCAGAGTTTTAAAGTTCTCGGCTCGGAAATGAAGGTTGTTCAGTCCCAGTTTGATAAGAACGATAATTCTGTCGAAGCCCTCACCGCCCGTAACCAGGTACTCAACAAGGAAATTGAAGCTCAAAAGCAGAAAATTGAAACGCTCCGTGCTGCTCTTGAGAACGCCTCGTCCTCCTTTGGTGAGAACGATAAGCGTACACAAAACTGGCAGATTCAGCTAAACAATGCAACTGCCGCCCTCAACAATATGGAGCGTGAATTACAAGATAATAACGATGCTCTTGAAGAAGCGGCTCGTGAGCTGGACGATGCAGAAGACAAAGCTGATAAGTTCGGTGATGAGATCGAGAACGCGGGTGAACAAAGCGATGATGCAAGCGGTAAGTTTTCTGGTCTTGGTACAGCCTGTAAAGCAGCCGCCGCTACCATAGCCGCCGCCTTCGCCGCCGTTTCGGCAGCCGCTATTGCCGGAGGTAAAGCTCTTGTGGATATGACAAAGGAAGGTGCTGCTTATGCAGACACCGTCCTCACGGAATCTACTGTTACGGGCATTGCTACCGATAAACTTCAAGAATATATGTACGCTGCCGAACTGGTCGATGTTTCAACGGAAACATTAACCAAATCAATGGCAAAAAACATCAAGTCTATGAAGAGTGCCGCCGATGGGTCAGCCGCCTATGCGGAGGCTTACGAACAGCTCGGTGTTTCCGTAACGGATGCAAACGGCAACCTT
>JAZQHD010000124.1:0-11041 GCA_045540375.1 Ructibacterium sp.
TCGATTTCTTTCTATGAATTATTATTTCTTTATTCATAATGCTTTCCCCTTTATTCTATTTTAAATTCAAGTTTATCGAACTGATTATATTACATAAGTGCAAAGAATTCAATTAAAAAGCACGATGGTTTTGTATCAAAACCATCGTGCTAATATGGCAACATCTGATAATTGTGATACGGTCGGTTTTGGTTTGTGATAGTTTGTTTTGGGGGTGCAAACTATGTGGAGAAAAAACAAACTCACCGCACAAAAACAAACTTTCACGGGTAGCGCATCAAGCCTCAAAAAACTCCTCACCGCCGTCATAGCAGTGAGGAGTTCGTGCGTTATTCCTGTATCGTTATCTCCGTTCCGTTTTTGAATCGGAAGGTTATGCTGTTGTTGCTGTTTACCGTGGCTGTGTCCAAGAGGCCAATCCACAATCTCTCATCCCAGGCATTGAGGACAAGGGGCTGTTTTTCTATTGACCCAATGAATATCCGCAGTTCACGGTCACGCTGCATCCGGCTCTCTCGTTCTTCCGTCACCACCTTCAGTCGAGCCGTGGCTTTTTCGTATCGTTTGACGAGCCTGTTGTACTTCTTTGCGTATTCATCTTGGGACTGCTCCGTGGTAGCGTTTTCCTTTATGCACTGGCTAACCAGTCCGGCAACCACCTGGATTTCTTCGTTCAGGCTATCGATTTCAGCATCCAGGGCGGGACAATCATTCACCAATTTTCTCATGGTCTCGCAATCCCGCAGCAGTTGGTCCCGGTTTGCCATCAGTTGGTTATAGGCGGCAAGGAACATCTGCTGAATGGTGTCCGTGTCCAGGGTCGGTGTTTCGCATTTTGCCTCACCCTTGAATTTGCTGTTGCATCTCCAAATGGCCCTGCGGTATGCATCCGTGGAGTGCCAAACCTTCTGTCCGTAAAAGCCACCGCAGTCACCGCATATCAGTTTGCTGGCAAAGATGCTCGAACCGCTGTAGGAGCGCCCCAGGCCCTGTCGGCGGGCAATCTCATCCTGCACGGCATCGAAGTCCGTAGCGGTTACTATTGCCGGATGGCTACCTTCCACATAGTATTGGGGAACTTCGCCCTCGTTGACCTTCTGCTTTTTAGTGAGGAAATCCACCGTGAACTTTTTCTGTAATAAGGCATCCCCCTTATATTTCTCATTCTGAAGGATACTCATCACCGTACCCTGTGTCCATTTTGTTTTGCCACCGGGTGTGGGAATGCCCAGGTTCATAAGGTGTTTACAGATGCCTGCGGCAGTTTTGCCCTCAAGGAACAGTCTGTAAATCGACCGAACAACCTCGGCTTCTTTTTCGTTGATGACGGGAACACCGCCCTCGCCACGGTCGTAGCCGAGGAAATGCTTAAAGGGCATCGTGACCTTTCCGTCTGCAAAGCGTTTCCTTTGACCCCAGGTGACATTCTCGGAAATGCTCCGGCTCTCTTCCTGGGCAAGGCTCGACATGATGGTGATCAGAAGTTCACCTTTACCGTCAAAGGTGTAGATGTTTTCCTTCTCGAAGAAAACCTCCACGCCATGCTCTTTCAGCTTTCGGACTGTGGTGAGGCTGTCCACGGTGTTACGAGCAAAACGGCTAACCGACTTAGTAACAATGAGGTCGATTTTGCCTGCAAGGGCATCTGCAACCATTTCATTGAATCCGTCACGGTGCTTGGTGTTACAGCCGGAAATGCCCTCATCCGTGTAGACCTTTACGAACTCCCAATCATCACGCTTTTTAATGTAATTGGTGTAATAATCAATCTGTGCCTCATAGCTGCTGAACTGCTCATCGCTGTCAGTAGAAACACGAGCGTAGGCAGCAACGCGCCGTCTCTGTATGGAGGCAGTCGGCAATGCTGTAAATTTATCCCTTGTGGCAGGGATGACCGTTATCTGTCTTGCCATTATGCTTGGCTCCTTTCACGGGCTTTTTGTCTTGCTTTTTCTCTCATTTCGGGGGTCCAGGACGTTGCCCTGGAGCGGTCTTTCCAAATGCGTGTCAGCGTTGTGCCGTCCGTCAAATAGAAGTGGAGAGTGTTATTGTCGGCAGCAGTTATGGTTTCGACAGCACCCATGCCGCCGGGGATTTCATCAACTAAGGCATCCAGGATGGATTCTGGAATCTGCTTTGCAGAGCAGAATGCTTTGCCCCTGGTGTTGAATGTTGCGCATATCCAAACGATCTGCGTTTTGGTGGTCTTTCTGCGGTAGCACTTACCGCATTTGGCGCAGACGATTTTTCCGCTGTAGGGGTAACGATTGATAGTAGAAGTCTTGGGTGCGTACTGCTTGGAACGGCGCTCAATCTCCATTTGAACTGCCATAAAGGTGTCCATATCAATGATGGCTTCGTGGGTCCCTTCTGCATGGTATTTGGGTAGTTGCCCCTCATTGATGATGGTCTTTTTGGTGATGTGGTTCTCACGGAAGGTTTTCTGCAGGATGAGGTTTCCAGTGTAATTGTAGTTCCGCAGCATCTTCTGTAGCGTGTTCGGATGCCACCGTTCACCTCGACGGGTCTTTATGCCATCAGCATCCAGGCGCTTGGCAATCAAGGAAACTCCGGCGCCACCAAGGTATTCTGCAAAAATCCGCTGTACGACTGTTGCCTCCTCCGGCACAATTTCATATTTGCCTTTGATTAGGCGGTATCCAAAGATGACCCCGTTCCAAGGCAGTCCTTCTTCGAAGTTCTTTTTGATGCGCCACTTCTGATTTTCACTTGCGGATCGGCTTTCCTCCTGTGCGTAGGATGCAAGGATGGTTAGCATCAATTCGCCATCGGCGCTCATTGTGTGAATGTTCTGCTCCTCAAAATAAATGTCCACCCCCAACACTTTCAGCATACGGACGGTCTCAAGGAGCGTCACCGTATTGCGGGCAAAGCGGGAGATGGACTTGGTAATGATCATATCAACTTTTCCAGCTCGGCAGTCAGCAATCAGCCTTTGGAAGTCAGCACGATTTTCCTTAGTGCCTGTCGTGGCCTCATCAGCGTAAACGCCTACAAACTGCCATCCGTCCTCGCGTTGGATCAGAGCGTTGTAGTAGCTGACCTGCGCCGACAAGGAGTGGAGCATTGCATCCTTGCCAGACGACACACGAGCGTAGGCTGCGACCTTTTTCTTGCTTTCCAGCTTTGGCAGATAGTTGATTTGTGTTACAGTCTTTGACATCATACCACCTCCTTTTCAGTGTCCATATTACCGTCAAAGGGGGTATTTATCCAGTCAATATCCCGATATAAACTGCCGAAATTGATACCATATTTTTCGCACATTTTTGTCTCAATTTTGGTGTATTCTTCGTCAGAAATCAGCCCTTTTGACCGCATCAGCCGAGCCTGCGCCATTGCCGACTTATAGCCCAACAGAGCCTCAAAAATCTTACTGTCCATAACGCCCACCACTTTCTCTGTAGCATTTCTGGGAGCAGTATTTTCGGTTTGCTCCACCGTAATCCGTGAAAGGTTTTCCGCACGTAAGGCAGATGTGTGGAATAATTTTTGTGCTGACACGATCCCTACGATGTTTGTTCCACCAGGTCTGTTTGCAATGGTCGGAGCAGAATAGCCGAGGTCTTGCTCCTGGGGTGTTGGTCAGTTCACCGCCGCAGTTCTTGCAGACAGGCTTGCTTGGTGTACGGTCACCCATCAAACCAATTTTTCGGCAATAGGTCTTTATGGTACTTTGTGGGATGCCCAGGGCATCGGAAATAGCTGCATAGGTGGCGTGCTGCTGGCGCATGGCCACGATCTGCTTTTTCTGTAAATCCGTCATAGCGGGTCCTCCTTCTGAGGAGGTCTCTCCTCAGTGCCAAATGGAAACGAAGGAGCCGTTTCGGAAAAAACACGGCAACTTTTTGCAAAAAAATAAAGCCCACCGCTCCGCAGATGGAACGATGGGCTTCGTGCTTAGTTGGGGATTTTCAGTTTCCAACCGCTGTAGATAACATTGGAGGTCAGTCCGTTGAGAGTCTTAATTTCCGGATAACGGGAGCCGTTACCAAGATACTTCTGGGCGATATCCCAGAGAGTGTCACCCTTGACCACAGTATGGACCCGATAAGTCTCCTCAACAGGGTAGATGGCGACACCG
Source organism: Ructibacterium sp. (assembly GCA_045540375.1). Taxonomy (GTDB): domain Bacteria; phylum Bacillota; class Clostridia; order Monoglobales; family Monoglobaceae; genus Ructibacterium. The sequence continues at coordinate 4,106 of JAZQHD010000124.1, forward strand.
TCATTCGTGAAAACGAAGGTGCCGGGGTGCTTGTCCACAGCCGCCTTTGCATTCTTCAGAACACGGTAAGCGCCAACCTGGGACTTGCTGTCCTTCCATGCCTTACGGACGCGGTAATAGCCGGTGGTCAGCTTTTCGGGGTATTCAATGGTGGCATAACGGTCATAGTAGGTCTGACCGTAAGATGCCCGTTTTGCCTGGACAGTCTCTCCCTGGTCCGCGGGGCGCTCATACTTGGTCAGCACAGCGGTGGATGCTTCCGAGATGGAAGTGGCTGATTTCAGCGTGGCGAGAACACCCTTGTAGCTTTCGGTCAGTTCTTTACAAATGAAGTCAAGCTGCACAGAAAGGTCACCAATGGATTTGCCCTGGGACTTGGCAAACTCCAGGAGTGCCTGCTTGCGAGACCAGTATGTCCATTGAGCCAGACCGTACCCAGCAGAATCCTTCACAAAGTTGTCATAGGAACCATTGTCCACAGCCTCTGTGTAGGCTGTATCGGTGTAACCCAGTTTCTTTTCGTAGGTGTTCTGCAAATTGGTGGGCTTGAGACTGGACTCAGCGTACAGGTTGCCCATCAAGCCTGCGGTGCCGTAGGCGTTGCCGATCTTGCCGTAAAGATAGTCCCAGATGGTCTTTTCCACGGAAGGGGTATCCTGCGGCTTTTCTGCCGGAGCGGAGTTTGTTCCGGCAGAAAGCAGCGCTTTCACATCAGCACGGAAGGTATCCATGCTTTTGCCGTGTTTGGGGAACCAGTGCATGACATCGCCGTGATTGGATGCGATACCACGCTTGTATCCCTCGGAGTGGCAGATGATATCCTTTTCGGTCAGTCCGAACTCCTTGCAGAGATACGCACAAAGTTCAACGGCCTCCTGATACACCTTCTTGAAATAGGTGCCATCAGCGAGGCCGTCCTCACAGATTTCAAAACCGATATGGGTGTTGTTTGCAGAACCACCGGCGTGCCAACCACGGTGATCCCAAGGCAGGGTTTGGTATGTTGCGATAGTGCCGTCCTTCAGCTTCCCGACGAAACCGTGAACGCAAACCTCTCTGCCGCCGGGATGGTAGGTGTTCCAGTGATTTCCGTACTGGTTCTCACCGAGCAGACCGTCATCGGGACCGACATAACGCTTGAGGTTGGGGTTATTGGCACCAGTGGAGTGTACCATGATACCCTTGACGGTAATTTTGCGACCTGCCTTATAGCAGGCGTTTTCGGTCAAAATCAACTTATGCAGATTCATTATCAGTTACCTCCTTCTTAGTCGTAGTGCCAGCGGAGAGCTGCTTGACCACCTGGTTGGTACCAGTGGCAGACAGACCGCTTGCAGCGCCGAGAACGATAGCAACGAGGATATTCTCCGTCCCCATAGTGCCGGGAACAAAGTAGAATGCGACCACACCGCAGATGCCGCCCAGGATGCAGGCGATCAGCGGAATAAAACGCTTGAACTTCTCGTCACCGCCCATGGCGGTCTTGGTAATGTCGATGATGGTGTACACGATGGCAGCCAGTGCGGGGATTACGGTAATGTCAGTCATAATAAATTCCTCCTTCTTATTTGTGGGCTTGTTTGTTAAGGTGGGTTTCAATCTGCTCAATAGCAGCGGTAACGGGGCCATTACAGCCCTGCTCATGCAGACCCATTAGGCAAGCAAGAATACCCTGGGTCAGGACGGTCTGCTCTTCCTTGATGGCCTTGATGTCTTTGTCCTGCTTTTCCTGCTTCAAGAACCATTTGTGTACGGCAAAGATGGCGCCAAAAACGACACCGAGAGCAGTAATCGTTGCCGCAAGGGTTGTGAGATCCATTGCTCTTTCCTCCTGAAATTCATATTTTTATATGAAAATAGGCACCCCAGCGGAGTGCCTCAATTCCTTATTCCAACCATGCCGGTCTCACCGGCACGACCATTGTTTCCGTGACATTGAGCCACGCTTTATACCATTGGCGCAGTTCCAGCAGTTGGGCAATGGAAACGCCCTCGTACCAAAGCTGTCCACGGTTGATAACAGAAAAGCACTCCGTTTCCCGGCGCAGTCGGAACTCTGCCTTCTTTGCCTCGGTTTGGAGTGCTTCATCATATTCGCTGTCAAAGGCGGCATTACCGTCACGCACCTGGTAAGCGGAGAAATGCTCTTGGAAATGAGCAATGTCCTCTGGGTCGGGTAAATCAATGCCGTCCACCAGATTGCCCACCAGTGCGTAGCTGATAATAAAGCCTTTGGCATCTAATAATGCTTTCATAGCCCCTCCTTAGTTGATACCGTAGACTTTGTTGATGACACCAGAGCCGTTGGAAGAACTCCAAGAGAGCGTGACGGTGGAGCCAGAATACGAAAGTCCGAAGGTAATATAGTAGGCTTCATCGGCAAATTGGTATTTCACTGTGCTTGTGGTTATAGCAGCCTTGGGAATGACAATCGTCATGGAACTAACCGAAGATGCAGGCTTGCCAATAATCACATAGAAATTGTAGTTGCCGTAATTGAAAGTGGTGCTACCGCTACTCAATGTTCCATTGTACAGAGAAGTGGCGGTTATGCCCAGGTTCGTCCGAGCCGCTGCCGCCGTAGTCGCACCCGTGCCGCCGTAGGCCAAAGCCAGAGCGTTGGTCAGAGAGATGCTATCCCAGGAATTACGGTCATATGCTAACTTTACGGCATAAGGTGTTGCTGCCAATGAGGCGCTCGTTGAAGTTACACTATTCGACAGTTTCGTAACGCCATATTGGGAAGTGTGCGCGGGAAGACAGTTTAGAGCAATCCACCATGAACCGTTGTAGACAAAATGAACCATTTGGTTTGCCGTCCACATATTCGCAGAAACATAGTACCCGTTAATACCGCAGATAGCGATGGCGCCGGTACCGTTTACATTCATGGACGGAGATGACGCGGTATTGGCGTTGGTAAACTGTACTGCAAGGTGCACACCCTTTTTCAGCTGGAACTCATCGCAGGTCACCACCTTGGCGGCGGTGGCGGCAGCGGTTTCACAAACACCGAAGTAGGGTTTCTCGAAGGTGTAATCAATATTGCCTGGAGTCAGCGTTCCTGCAATTCGGACATCACCCTCAATATTGACTTCTCCCTCAAAGTGACCATCACCGATCACATGAAGTGCAGAATCTGGGGTTGGCGTGTTGATGCCCACCTTCTTTTTGCGGAGAGCCACTAACGGAGTACCCTGCGGCACGGTGAAATATAAATTCAACGCCGACAGCGTGTTCAGCTGATCTCGGATATAGAGATGGAAGTCATAGGACGAGTTGGCATCAAGGCTGCACAGTTCCAGGTTCGAGAACGAAAAACTGGTGCCACTTTGAGTCACCGAGGAAAGAATACTGGTGTAAGTGCCGTAGCTTGATGCACTGGTCAGTTTGTAACGGTACTGCACATACAACAGGCTGTTCTTCTGTGTACTGCTTACGGTGATGGGAGAAATGCTGCCGTTAAATATCAGCTGCATTTCTGCCTCAATATCATTGGTTCGGCGGAGTGAGATGTTGGATACCTTCGGTTTTGCATACGGAATGACCGTAATCTGTTGCGTGCTGCTGACGGTATAGCCGCGGGAGTCGGTTGCGGTAACCACTACATCCACCGTGCCAGACTTGGCAACCTCGTAAAGGTTAATTGCTGCGCCCGTCGTATTGGAGGCAGTAACACCATTGCAGGTGGCGGCATATTTAACAATGGATGCACCGTTTTTGGCTGTTGCTACGCCTGGGGTGATATACAGATACGAATATCCCTGGATGAACAGTTGATTATTGCCAGTCAGCGTTGAAGTGGTGGATCGACTGTCCTTATAGGTAAACGCCGTCATTGTCGGAGCGGAATTAGCACTTGTGGTCTGCACCGTGCAGGTGCAGGTAGAAGTGCTGCCGATCTGAGTCGAGCCACTCTTGGTCACCACCTTGATGGTGGCAGTGAACGACTTGATGCTCGCCATAGCCTCAAGCAAGTCAGCGCGTTCCGTCTGGGACAGTGTTATGGTGCGGTCGGCTGTTCCCTTTGACCAGGTTCTTGCCGAGAGTGCGAGGTACTCCGTTGATCCATTGCAGATGGAAAGATAGCAGGAAAAAGATGCGTCATACACGGTTACATTGGGTTTGAATGTGACTGTGGCAGCATCGGCAGTAATGGTCGGACAACTGTTGATAATCGCACCACCCAGGGTCTTGACCGTTACTGTGCTTGATTCGCCATATACCTGGTTGCTCTTTTTACGAACCGCGACTCGCACATAATAAGTTGTGTTCGGCGAAAGTCCAGTGACCGTAGTGCTTGCCGATGTTCCGGCGGTAGTCGAAAAGGGCGTGGCAGAGATACCATCATCCAAACTATAATCCCATAAATCTGCTGTGGCAGAAGAAGTAGCGGAAATCTTGAAGCTGTTAGCCGTTATGCTACTTATTGAACAGGAAACGGTTGGTGCTGTTCGGTCAATGGATGTAAGCGTCATGGTTCCGCCATAATCGACAGACCCAAAGACATATACTCGGGTCATAAATACGACGGTTACAGACTTTGTACCATTGCTGTTGTGAGTTACATCTAAAGTGCCACTAACAGAACCTTTCGCTGCCGGAAAGACTCGGTCATCCCATGCAGTACGCGCCTTATAGTAAACCTGTGTGCCGTTAATGGTGACCGTAGTATCATCGATGGTGTAATAGGCAGATGCGCCTCCTGCGGAGGTTAGCGTCCACGTCAGAGTGGATTTATTGCTTGCCACATTGACACTTTCAGAGATTGACAGCTGAAGGTATCTGCCATCATATGCGGCACTTGTGAAAGTGGCCATACTCTTACCTCCTTAGTCCAGAATTACAATATTCAGTCCCTCGGATGCCGTAGGCATAGGGACAAACTTAGTTTTGCCCACCGTCAGTTCACCATCAACGGTGGTTTTCTTGGTGATGGTCTCATCCTTATTCAGGGTGAAGATCTTCTCCTCATTGTAGTAGCCGGAGAACTCCTGGTTCGTGATGACCGTCCGTTGCCCAGAGTCCGCATTGGAAACCTCGATACCACGGCGGTCGATCTTTACCTCGGTGGTATAGATCTCATTGGGAGCGGGAGTCCATTTGTGAACCGCCGCGCCTTCTGCCAGAATGAGATCTGACACATAAAGGGATGCCAGACGATTGTAGGCATAAATGGTAATGGTACCGTCCACCACATCGGGAATCACCGCAGAGAACTCCGTCCAGCCGAAGGTGCTTGTGGTGTTGAACAGGTACGCATATTTATTGCCGTTGTATTGAGCGTAAAAATATGATGTATAACTCGCCCCGGTTTTCTTGGCACGGACGGAAATGGTGTATGCACCAGGAACGACACCCGTAATCACTTGAGTCAGCGTGGAAGTGTCCCCAAGGACGAAACAAGAGTCAGAGGTGGTATTGCTCTGCACATCTGTGGAAGAATCGGTGGAGACTGTGCCAGTGATTACCCAGTCATCGGTAATGCCGTTTAGGCCGGCAGAGTTTCTGACATAGTTGATACCGCCTGCGAACTGTTCTTGCATGGTCAAGGATAGGCCCTCGACAGTATGCTCCAGCTGAGATACCTGGCTCTGCATTTCCAGAACCTTCGTCTGTTCTTCGCCTAAGGTATTCTCCACGGTTTCCATCGTTTCGGTCAACGTACCTACATAGCTGGTCAGACCATCGATGCCGCTCTGAAACTCTCCAAAACGAGTGGTGTGGGTGGACACGGTTTCTCGCAGATCCTCCAGGTTGTTCTGGATGACCCAACCCTGTCCATCCCACACCATTGTTTCAGGAGGAACGGTGCTGGTGTTGACCCAAAGCTGGCCTACATAGGGGTTCTCCGGGGCGGTATCAGAAGTGATAACATCGCAGATATTGGTGATTGTAAATTGAGCGACCGCCCGCATGGAAATCCCTCCTTACAGGGTGACTACGCACATAAAGGTAGCCTTGGTGTCGACATCGGTATTGGAAACTGATAGGGTTTTGCCGGTCTTGCTGCCGGAAGTACCCCAATCGGTATCTACGGCACCATCCTTGTTGTACTTGGTCCAGGTGTAGGTGCCTTTGCCATCCGTGTCGATTTCAGCGCCCGCCTGGTAGACAACAGCGGTCAGCACGGTGGAACCCTGGCCATTCTTGAATACATCACCGCCGGTAGAGGTGATAACTATCTGAATGGGGTCGGAGTTGTCGATGAAGGTTGCCACGTCAGCGAAGGTGCTGTTGTAAGTGCTGGAAGTGGAATCGGAGTCGGTTGCCACGCACTTGAATACCGCATAGCTGTCAACGGCAGCGGCATAGACCGTAATGGTAGCCGTGGTAGTGCCGGTGTACATACCCGTGGTATCCGTCAGCTTGCGCCAGCCGGTACCAAAGGCGGCATCATAGCCGCTGGAAGTGGTAGCGGTGACGCTGCTGTCCATGACTGCCCACTTGTAGGTCACATTGGTGGTATCCACGGTAGAACCGCGCCACAGTTCAGCTTTTGCGGTCAGACTGGCAACTTCGCTGTTCTTGAACACATTACCGGAAGGCGTGGTAACGAGAAGATCTGTAATGCCGGAGCCGTTGACCACACGAGAGAAGGAAATGGTCAAAGGATGGGTAATGGACAACCCCGTGGAACCGTCTTTATAGGTAACCACACAGCGGTAGTCGATACCGGGCTGACCCGCCATCACATTGCCTTTAACGGTCAAAATGTGGCTCTTTGCGCCGGAGAGTGCATAGTTGCCGGACGAAGTCAGCGCCGTAGTAGATGTACCCACATACCACTTCACGGAAGTGACATTGGTAGAGGTGATTTTGTCAGCAGTAGTACCGATCACATAAAGGCTGGGGGTTAAAACAACATTTGTGGTAGACCAGTCGGGCGAGTAGGTGCCGTTATCGGGGTTGTACATCTGCGTTTTTGCATGGCTC
>JAZQHD010000125.1:0-4183 GCA_045540375.1 Ructibacterium sp.
AGGCATTGTGGCAAGGGCAGAAAGAATGAGCTTCAGGAAAAGCACATTCATAACCATCATCACGATCATAGAAGCGTACATACGGATAAAGCCGGAGCAGATATCCTTGGTGGACTTACTGCCACCCAATGCCAGACCCACGGGGCACAGCAGCGTGAGCACCGCTACCACTACATACCGTTCCGCAATCTCGAAGAACAGCTTAATCAGCTGGAAGCCCAGTACAAATCCTATGATGATGACCAATAGCCAGGACGCGCCCACACCGCTGAACATACTGTCATTTGGCATTGTCAGGGTAATGGAGCTTGGTATGCCCAGCAGGTCAATAACCCGTTTGCCGATGGACAAGCCTATTTCGCAGATATCTCCTGAAAAGATCAGCAGAAAACCAAATAGGAATGTACGCATCAGCAGGATCGCCGGCGATTCTGTTTCAAAGCCTAAGCCGGCAAACATTGCCTTCATGCACTGAAAAGCACAGTTGCCGATCAGCAGACCCCATCCAATCGCCACGAAGATTTTATAGAGGTCGGGAACGATGGGCACGCTGGTTTCAAAGAATGAGAGGTCTGTACTCATAACGCCCAACAGAGCATTGGCACAGTAGGACATCAGATCCAGAAACAGGCCGTAGATCCATTGCATCAGCCCCTGTAAAATTCCTTCAAGAATAGGACTTCACCTGCCTTTCCGGGGACGGTGCCGCTTTACGGCAGCACCGCGTATCCGTCAAACAGGGGTACGACATAGGCGATAAAGGCACCCATGCCGTTGATAACTGCCCAGGCAACCCAGATCCGCTTCAGCCAGTCCCAAGCCTGGTCAGATTTCTGCTGTGTGTTGCCCATCTTGGCACCGATGACTGCGATAGCAGACATCAGACCTGCCAGAATCGTGGAGATACCGGCAATGTTGTTATAAACATCACGGATAATGGTATCCGCAACTTCAAACATGTTTTCTCCCGCAGCGAATGCCGTGACGGACAGAGAAAGTGTCAGCATCAGGGTCATCGTGAACAGAAGTAAAACGCGTTTCCATTTCTTCATAAGGCTCCTCCTTTTGATTGAGAGTGTGAGTTCTTGAGAGATGACTACAGAACAATATGGATTTCGTCTTCGTCATCCTCCGGTTCATCATTGTTTCCGTCAGAAGATACGAATTTTCCGAGTGCCTTCATAAAGCCTTCGCAATAACTTTTTAATGCCGCCGGTAACGCAGGGAGTAACACAACCCGTTCCGGTACCTGCCACTCTACAAATCCGTATAGGAAAACCAGATACAGGTAGAAACCGTAGTAGTCATGGCGGTCAAATAACATTTGCAGGGTTGCCCCAACAGCTTCTATACCACCTCTGTTCCGGAGCCGTTTGCTTAGCTTGATGAGAAAGCTTCCAGAACTGCTTTCGGCATACCGGGCTATATAGCTGATTGCCGGTTTGCCTCTTTCTGTCAGTATCCCAAGCCGTTGCATCCGTGCACGGGCGCGTCTTAGCTGCGACTCATCTGCAGTAACATTCACAATTTCAGAGAAATCAATGTGGGATAAATAGTATTTCCTCATAACAGGCTCCTTTAGGGTGGATTACCGGGCCATTTCCCGGCGTCTAAAGATAAACATTACGACCAGACCCGCAAGAGCTGCGAGCATCAGACCCAACCACAGGAAGATGTTGGATTCATCGCCGGTCTTGGGGTTGTCCGGAATGACAGGCTCAGGGATCTTCTCGTTGGTCAGCTCCACAGTAACGGTCTGACCGTCCTCCGTGATCTCCACGGGAGTAACAGTTTCGTTCTTCTGATAGCCTTCCTTGGGGGTCAATTCCCGAATTTCGTACTTGCCAAAGCGGATCTGCTCGAACAGCAGTACGCCCGCATCGTCTGTCTTGCCTCTGGCAATCTCGTTGCCTTCCATATCAAACAGACCAAACTCTACACCGGAAAGAACTTCACCGGTGGCAGCGTCCTTCTTGCTGATCTGGATAATGCCCTTATAGGCTTCGTTCTCAAAACCCTTGCCCTCGGTGGTCTCGATGGCTACGGTCTTACCGTCCTCAGTGATGGCAAAGTAGTGGTACTCGCTGTTGCCGTTGTAATTGACGGGACTTTCCTTTTCGTGGAGGAAGTATCCGCCGTAACGCAGGTTCTCCAACAGGTAGATACCAGCCTCGGTTTCTGTCAAAGTGCCGTAAAGCACATCTCTCTCGCTGAACATCTTGTCGCCATCAGCATCTACATAGACCTCAAAAACTGCACCGGACAGTTTTTCTGCAGTATCCTTGTCGGTTTTGGTCGCAGTAACATTGCCGGTGATAAACTTATTGACTGCCTCAATGCTGATGACCTGAGAATCCTCGTTGATCTCAACCTCAAAAGTTTCGTCGGAGAGGACGAACTGCACAGGAGCAGACAGTTCTTTGATGATGAACTTCAGAGCGGGCAGGTTCTCGAAACGGAACATGCCGGCATCGTCGGAGGTAGTGATCAGAATGGCGTTTTCTTTGGTAAACTCAGTGGCATCAGCCCAGAACAGGCCAAACTCCGCACCGGCAATCACATTGCCGTCCTCATCTTTCTTGAGGCCTTCCACGCTGCCGCGTATCAGCTCGTTTTGGATGACTTCACCGTTATTTACTGTGATAATCACAGCAGCCACTTCCTGACCTGCATATACAAACTCCACAGGATAGGTAGTGTCAGAGGGAACATAAGCTGCGTCGGTTGCGTATTCCTTCACGTACAGCTTGCTGCCAACAGGAACATCGGTGGAGAACACAGCCTTGCCTTCGGCATCGCACTGTGCGATTTCCAGCAGACCGTCCTTGGGGATCTTAGTACCGTCAGCGGCTACCAATTCTTCCGCAGCATACAAGCCGAAGGACACCTTGCTGATTTCGCCGTTCATACCCAGCTTAAAGGTTTCGTCCTGCTCCATAGCTTTCTTCAGGTCCAGCACGATCTTTTGACGCTCATTGGTCATAGTGACAGCGGTGGAAGTAACGCTGACTTCCTGACCGGCATAGGTCAGCTCAAAGGCAACGGTTTCACCGTTTAAGAGCATTCCGTAGGGAGCTTCGATTTCCTTCAGCTGGTATTTTCCTAAGTACAATTCCTTGGAGGTAGCCTTGGAGTCGGAGCCGGTGGTGATGGTGTCCACCTTTTCGCCTTTGGTGTAGCGGACCGTACCTTCGGGGGTAACAATGTCTTCTGCAGCAAAGATCTCAAACACAGCGCCTTCCAGTCCGGCAAGCTCATAGAGGGGTTGATAAATACCGTCCTTTTCTGTTACGGAGGAGAATATCTCGCCGGTCTTGGTGATGGTTACAGTGCCCATCTGGGGCATGTTGCCTTTGGTGACATTGATAACGAGAATGTTATTCTCTTCCTCAGAATCGGGCCGGGTTACATCGAAGTACACAGGGGTAGAATCCAGTACATAACCGTCTGTTGCCTGCACCTCAACCAGAGAGTAACCCTTACCATAGGGCAGCTTTTCGGGGGTGATCAGAGTGCCGTCGGCATTGGTGTAGAAGGTATCTACAACAGTAACCTGGGGATAGGTGTACTGCATTGTTACCAGATTGCCTTCCGGACCGTAGATCTGGAAAGCGGCACCGGCATAAGGAATGGTCTTGCCGGTGGTTGCGTCGGTCTTTGTAACCTTGATATAGGACTCAAACTCTGCGTTGTTGATGATGTAGCGGTACATCTTCTCATTCTCGGAGATGGTGACCTCGAAGGTGGGAATGTAATCTCTGCCTTCCCAGCCGGAGAGCTGATTTACCACATAAGTGCCGTAGGGCAGCTTCTTTGAGATTGCAAAGCCGTCCTCATCAATTACCAGATAGTCACGCTCCCACTCATTGGAGGCAGCAAAAGAACCTGCGGATTTCAGATAAACTTCAAACGCAGCACCGACTTCGGGTGTCTCAAACTTGGTTTCGCCATCATCGGTATGCTTTACAATCTCGATCTGTCCACGGATGATTTCCTCATACAGCTCGTAGTATTCAGTGTTCAATTCCACGGTATACATACCGGGCCAAGCATAGATGTAATACTCCCAGGGGTCGATAAGGTAGCCCTCGGACGGGCTCAGTTCCAGCAGATAATAGCCGTCGCCGCAGGGGTAATATTTGGTGGTAAAGCGTCCGTTTTCATCGGTTACATAGGTATCCAG
>JAZQHD010000126.1:0-4886 GCA_045540375.1 Ructibacterium sp.
GATGGACTTACTGTTACCCTGGCCCTTGGTCAGCTTCTCTGTACCATTGGTGGCAGAGTATACATTGGTCTTGCGAACCATACCGGCAGTACCGACCAGACTGGAATCGATGGTGCAGAACTGCTGAAGGTTCAGGTGGGAATTAAACTGATCTTCCACCTCATTGGAGAGGTAGAAATTTTCATAAGGCGTATTGGGCATTATTCATTACCTCCGTACATAGATTTGTATTCTTCGGGATATTTCTGGGCGAATTCGTAACGCTCCCGGGGAGAGAGCTTACGGAACTCGTCCACGGTCAGACCCTTATCGCCAGAACCGGGGGTAGGACGAGGGGTCTTTTTCAAGGCATCCGCCTTGATGGTCTTGGCATATTCATCGAGGAACTTCTGCTGATTGGCAAAAACCTTAGCGGTGTCGCCGTCAGCGAGGGCCTGGGCCGTTTCGGCAGCCAGCTTCTCGGAGTAACCCTGGGCGAGATACTGCGCCTTGTACTCGGACACTGTTTTCTCCTTCTTCAGCTCGTCCCGCTCCTTGATGATAGCGGCGAGAGCCTCAGCGTCATCCTGCTTTCTCTTTTCCTCGTCAGACAGCAGCGCATTATGCTTACGCTTCCACTCAGCGGCTTCGGAATTTGCCTTGGAATTGGCGTTTTTCAACCGTTCCACCTCGGCGGCGTTGTCTTCATACTCCATTGCTTCGAGAGCCTTAACCTTATCCTCAGCGGACATGGACGCATAGCCCTCAATTTTACTTGTGTCGATCTTTGCCATTGAAATTACCTCCTGCGTTTTGTTCGGGTGTTCACTCACCACTGATTTCTGTTTTTGGTAGGCTTGTCTGCCCTCTGCGATTAAGGTCTTCCCTGACCATTCAACACCTTACGGTGATCAAACCAAAAGAAAAACGGGCTTTTGATAGAGACACTCTAATGTCCATACCAAAAGCCCGTAATGGCTGTTGCCGCTGTCTTGGCTTACGCCACAGCGACCTCATATTTCTTTTTACTGTTCGTTTCCCAAACGACCAGCTTGCCGTTTCTCACGGCAATCTCCACTCCCTTGCCACGGGAGAGGATTTCATTGATCTCCTGTACCGCTTTCGGTGACAGGGTTATTTCAGGAGTCATTACCTTCACCCTCCTTCGGTTGCATGGCTGCGATCTTAGCTTCCTGTTCCTTCATGTATGCCATACTCATTGCGTAGGCAATCTGGGGATCGCTGAACATTCCGCAGTGAATGAAGGCAAGCTGAGGAGCAATCTTCGGGTTATTGAGCATCGTGGTCAGCACATTGGCCTTTTCCACGATGTTTTCGTAATTCCGGCGGGTGAATCGTGCTTCAAATGCAAAAAGGTTCAAGTTAAGATCTGCCAAATCACGGCAAATCCGAAGCACCAACTTCAGAGATGCCTTTTCAGACTGCTTAAACATCAGCTCGGTGTCCTTGGCTCTCGCTTCAGCAGCAGACCAGCCGTCACGCATGATAACAGCGGAGCCGGTATCGCTGGTGGAAGAACCACCATTGCGGTTCGGCATACCGCAAATCGTCAGCACGGTGTCATACATATGGTCAATGAGCGTCTGAGTCTGTGTCTGGTTCAGTTCAGCGGTAAGATACTTGATCTCAGCTTTGAGCTGTGCATCAATATCCTTGAACTTAATAGCACCTTCCTGACGGAGCTTCTTGTAGTCATCCGAAGAAATATCGACATTGTGGAACAGCATGAGAGCTTGAATGAACTGCTCTACGCCGTCCAGACGATTGCTGTCAACATTGTTAATGGCATCCAGCATAGGGAGAACCACTTCAAAAGAACCCAGCCGTGCGTTGTTCAGAGGATACTCGACAATAGGAATACCTAATACCTGTTCCTCTACGGCAATGATCTTATCTTCGTATACCTCGAAGAACATATTTTCAGTGTAGATACTGAAAATCCGATCATGGCCCTCGTTCTCCACATATTTAACTGCCATTGCCGGGGTGTTACCCAGATCCGTGCGATAAACCACGAAACAATATCGGGGGTCAAGTGTAAAAATCTCAAACGGAGCCTCGTCCAGTGCAGTATCAGCGACACCGTCAGGAAGCACCATTCGATAACCATGGCCGGCAATGTGCATCCACTCAGCCAACTCTTTGTCCTTGGTGGCTTTATCCTCAGCCGCCATATAGTCATTCAGGCGAGTGACCGCCTGGCTTACAGTCTGGTCATCACCCCGGCTGACATACTGGACAGGTTCACCCATCAGGTAGCCAACCTTGAAGGAAACGATCTCGTTGGCACGGTTCTCAACAACCATGTTCTTGATTTCAGGTCTTACTTCCTTCTTTCGTTCCAAGACAGGTTGTCTGCCTTTGTAATACCGATACAGATACTCAATGTCGATTTTGTTCGCAAGGTGAACAGTGAGGGCTTTCCTCAGAACCTCGACCACATTGCTGGCCGTGATCTCAGTCACATCGGTATAAATGACTCTGCGCCCAAACAACGCTCTGGTTCCCAGGGAAAACACCTCCTTCTGTAATGCTACATTATTCCGAGTATCATTGTATCATACTCTCCAATGCTTGTCAAGTCTAAACTATTAAATATACCATTGGAGAATATAAAAGTCAATCAATAAGGTCGTCTGAAGACTTCCACCTGAGAGCCGACCAACATTCTAATCTCGTTTTCCAGCAGAGCCAGGGAGTCAGGTGCGTCATCATGAGGAACCTTGCCGCTTCGAGTGTAGGTGGTCAACTCCTTCATGAAATTCCAATACTGGCTACCCCGCTTGTAGGTAGATGGGTGCTTGAAGTAGAAATTCTTCTTGATGTTGTCAGAAGCAAACTCAATACGGGTCTGCTTGTTGGAGATAGTGCGCTTGGTACGAATGCCCACGGAGTAACCCCGCTGCCGAACGATCTGGTCAACATCTCTTGCGTAATACTGGCCCGCATTGTTAGACTCGAAGACCGCAGAAGCAACCTTGTTGTCGATCAGGCACTTGGCACATTCAGGCTTGGTCACTTCCGGGGGTGAGTCATCGAAGACCACATCCACGATGTACACATCGGAACCGTAGATTTTCGCCACGGGCATGGAGGTACTATCGCTGCCGCTCTCGGCGGTGTCGCCCACGGCAATGGTGGTGTCAGGTTCACGGTCAATGGGCAGCTCGAAGAAATAATTCAGCTCGTCCTTGTTGAACAGCAGACCCTTAGCTTCAAAGGGCTGCTGCTGGAACTCACTCTCGAACTGCTCCGGGGATAGAAGCTCACGCTGCTCCCGGAAGTAGGCGGTGGTGAAGACCTTCTGGCCCTCACGCTCATACTCGTAGTTACTCTCGTCCGTAATCAAATCGAGAGCCGGGATTTCGATGGCCCGCCATGCCCAGCCCTCACGGGTAGCGTGTTCCTGAATGCGTCCGATAGGGTCATAGATGGAATATCGGGTGCCGGTGAAGACCATGGGTGTACCTTCGATGGCACGGCCCATAATATCACCAGAGATGACCTCCCACTTATCATCGAGCCGCTGACGGTTTTTTGCTTCCTCTCGGCCCTCCACGCAGTCATCCATGTAGAGGAGGTTGGTAGCTTCAGACAAACCGACCTGACGAGCATCGATGGAACGGCACATGATGGTGGGGAAACGGGACTTCGACTTCAAGTTGATGATCTTGGTGTCAGCGTGGGTCTGCACCAGACGGGCTTCGGGGAAAACATCGAAGAAGAGGTACTCATTGGGGGTCTGAAGGTATTCCAGACAGCCAGAATAGAAACTCTTAACGAGGTCATCACCCGTTCCTTCCATCAAAGTGGACTTGTCCGGGTTTCTACCAGAGAGCATATTCACAAAATTGATGCCCGTTTGCGACTTTCCCGCTCTTTTAGGCATGGAAATGGTCAAAAGGCGCAGTTTTCCGTCCAATACATCCTGAAACCCCTGTACCATGGGCTTCAGATAGTGCGCTCTGGGGGCATAGAACCTCTTTTCGGGCTTGCGGTCAAGCTCGATATACCGCATGAATGCGTCAAAATTATGCGGAGCATCGAAAAGCAGACTTTCCCGCCATGTGTTGTAGAAATTTTCGGCGTTTTTGGGGTCGCTCCTCCGTAACTGTTCATGACACAGCTTCCGCAGCTCCTCGTTGACCTTGTGTGCCGCCGCAAAATCTTCCTCCTCCCACGATCTGCACAGGGAGAGCATATCGGCATAGGCACGGGAGTCCTGCGGGCTACTGGTGATGACCCGGAAAATGCCGTTACTCAGTTTTTGATAATCCATTTGAACCTCCTAAATAAAAAAACAGGCTACTCCCAAAAGAGTAGCCCGTAATGGCTGTCACTCCCACCGTAATGCAGGAGCCTTATTCATCTCCGTCTGCGGCGACCCTTGCCGCCCTTACCTCCATTTATAAGGTCAGATAGTACCCAAATAGGGAACAGAATAATAAGTAGGATGATTAACCACAATGGCACATCAGTTACCTCCTTAGCCGATGATCTCGCAGTCCACCCAGCTTCCAGCACTCAGGCAAGTGCCCTCAAAGGTGATAGTGTCGCCTACAACAATTCTCTTCAGAGCTTCTTCCTGTTCTTTCTCAAACTCAGCATAGAAGAACACAATAGTATTATCCACTCTGACTTCCATGGTTAGCATTGCGCCGCCAGTCAGATTGAATAGACCGTCAGACTCGATGCCATTCACCTTAGCCGTAATCTGATACCGATTATACTTGTACAAGTCATCAGCCGCCAGCTCATTACGCTTATAGGCGTAGTAAATGTCTGAGAAGGTGACTGTCTGAACCTCCTGAGTGGGTTCAAGTGTAACCACCGGCGGCTCAGTAACTTCGGGTGTGAGTTCAGGTGAAGTCGGATCGTAGCCATGT
>JAZQHD010000127.1:0-10025 GCA_045540375.1 Ructibacterium sp.
CGAGAATTTATCTTCCATATATCGGGATGTCTTAAATTCCTTTAGCCGGTCTCTGGGTTTGCCCAGATATATCGCTCGGCCTCAAAAATATCAACAGCTTCAATAATATTTTTTATAGGCTACTTCATTTCACAATTACAAAGGGCGCACCAATGGTGGGCCCTTGGCACCCCCGGCGAGACTCGAACTCACTACCTTACGCTTAGGAGGCGTACGCTCTATCCAGGTGAGCTACAGGGGCATGTGCCTATTCTATCCCAGAGACTTTTTTCTGTCAAGGTAAGAATTCCGTCATAACAGTCCGCTTTCCGGCATAGAATATCAGGTATTCAAAATCAGGAGGAATTTACATGGACAGAAAAATCTTACAGACTTTAAGCTGCCCCGGCGGCGATGTGGATGACTACATTTTCGCGGAGATCGACTATCACATCAGTGAACGCTGACTCCGTCTCAAAAGCATAGAAAAACGACCTAAAAACTTTCGTTTTTAGGTCGTTTTGGTCCGAGTGCTGAGATTCGAACTCAGGGCCTCTTGAACCCCATTCCGATATAGGGGTCTATAAACCGCATAACAACGATGCTTTTATAAGTAAATAATTCACTTTTCCGACAAACCCTAAACAAATCGCTTAATCACCGCCTTTTTGAGCCGGGAGATTTGTTCGGATTTTGTTCGGAATTTTGCAGACCAAGCTACAATTCCACATATGGAGATGTAATATTAATGAGGACAAATTTCGGCTATTATTCAAAGTAGGTGTTAACGAAGCAGTGAATTCAGCGCAGACACAAGCGCATCAACAAATGAACGTTTGTGTTGATTTAAGGCAATAGCGGGATTGGCAGGGAGAGTTTGTGCTACACAGACCTTTACTCGCTTCTCTGTAGTTTCGTTCCATTGCTTGCCTTGAGATCTAAAGCAATCTGCAACTCTATCCGACCATTTTTTACTACCCCTAAATTCGTTTACATTCAAATTTACACCAAACTCTGCAAGAACAGCATCTGTGTATGCTGCTTTATCAAAGCAGTCCTCAAACTCTGCGTTAGGAGAACCATTACACATGGTATAGGTGGTGTTGCGAACGTTTAGCAAACCTTGAGTTTCGGCTTCTTGTCCTGCTCTTCTACCAGTATCATCATTGTCCAACAAGACATGATACTTGCATTGCAGATTGCGATAGAAAGATAGCTTATATGGCAAGTTCCCCGTCCCACCCATATCATCGATAATTAAAGTTCCATTCTGGATGGCGGCCTTAACACTTCCACTCATCTGTGGAAGCAACTTCTCCAACACAATTTTGTCGCTTTCACCCTCTACGACAAGAATGTTTTCCGCATTAATCAAATTGTCGGAAACTTTTGTCCCAAGCACATCTCGGATGTCCTTAATCTTTTTTACAGGAGTAGCTTTGCCAGAGTCAACAATAATATTCTCTGTCAAATTAGAACGATTTACAAATAGCGGGCTATGGGTAGTAAGAACAACTTGGTGGTTAGCTGATAGGGCATTGATTGTTTCGTATAATTGTCGTGCACTTTCGGGGTGCAAGTGAGATTCAGGTTCCTCTATTGCGATTACAGACACACGATCATGAGATGTAGGGATATTTAGCATAGCCAACGCAGTTAGACTTTTGATTCCGTCACCTTTTTGCTGAAGCGGAGTAGGTGTTCCGTCATTAATGATGACATTTGCGTTGTGTCGAAGAGAAGATTGACGACGATCTTTTTGCAAATGAATTTGGACATCTCTAACCGATGGTAAGAATTCCTGAAGCGGAGCAACAATTTGAGCAGAAATACCGTTCAAAACGTCTTGTTGCAAACGATCAATCGTGTTTATGGCCTCAACATACTCTGGATTTGTTTCCAATGTCAAAAGTTGTTTTCCGATAAGAGATTCTACAACACGCAAGGCGTCATGTTCAGTACGAACAGCAGGAATAAAATTAAAATCGATCTTGAAACATACATATTCAATGATTCTGAGCTTATTCTCTGTATTAGCAAAAGCCGGAGTACCACTCTTTGGTATATCAATCTTGACCGCAGAGTGATTAATTGAAACACGTACAGGGATATGTCCAGAAAGTCGTATGCCCGTTAGATTTCGAATAGCAGAAATATCCGTTGAATTTAATTCGAAATCCAGTTCAATCGAAGAGAAGCCATTTGGATGGCGTTCTTGTAATGACAGAGGATAGTCACGCTCCCAATCATACCGGGCACGATTTCTTAAGTAATTGGAAGAAAGTCTCAAACTTCGAGGATCAGATGAATACATCTTCATTATATCCATGCCTAATGTAAGCGCCCGTAAAATGTTAGACTTTCCTTCGTTATTCTTTCCCACCAGAACTGTCATATTATTGGTTTGAATTTTACGCGCATTTGTGATGCTTCTATAGTTGATAACAGAAAAGCTTGATAATTTCATGGGTAACCCCTTCCGTAAGGCAATCAAAAATACAAACCAGAAAATATGATATTTTACTATTTAACGATACATCTTTCGCAAAACATTATCAACAAGTGTTTGACGACTTGTGCTCCTAATATATTTCTTTGAGTCTGTCAGCCTTCGACAAGCTGAAAGAAGTATACTTCAAAATTCTTGAAATATACAGCAGCTCTATTCTCGCTTATCATAATCATAACCACATCAACCTGTCAAGTGTGATTAGGAGGTTTCGATAAGACTATGAACAAGATCAAAGAGTTTAAGGAATTTGTTGAGAGGTACAAACCCACCAAAATTCTATTCCTCTCGGATGAACAAAAAAGCTATATGGTCGCAGACCCTTGCATAATGGAGCTTTGCTTCACAAGTGTGTTGACCTATGAAAATCCGAACATTATATATCTTACTGGAGGTGCGAGTTCTATGCGGTTTAACCGAGTAAAGTTTGTTGAATTTAGTGAAGAACCTGCACCCGATGGCGTGCGTGTGAAGATTTATTGTTTGGACAACAGACAGAAATCCGGTGAAAGTACGTACACCCTGTTAATGCAATAATTCAGTTGCGTCATCACCTTTTATCTGTTATGATAATGTTATCACAATACTGGGACGGTGACAAAAGTTGTACGATACAAACAGCAAAGGAAGCACAAGAGCCAGACGTATAGGTATCATTATCGCCATTATAGTTTTTATTGTTGGTGCCG
The DNA here is from genome assembly GCA_045540375.1 of Ructibacterium sp. Lineage (GTDB taxonomy): Bacteria > Bacillota > Clostridia > Monoglobales > Monoglobaceae > Ructibacterium. Next base: position 3,178 of record JAZQHD010000127.1, read on the forward strand.
CATTGTTACCATCGAATGCCGAGTATTTGAAATATAACAGCATTCTTGGCGAAGATATTGTTGACGAGTTTCAAAAGTATGTTGATTGGGGATTGCTCGACAATACCAACGGACTGGACATTTTACAAAAGAGAGGTAACACCGCACTTGTTGGTCTGATTATCATGGCAAGCTCTGTGATTATCTTGATAATTAGCCGACTAATTGCCAATAGTTACATAGTAGCAGAAAACAGCACCGCACAAACCGATCTGTTAAAGTCTACTGTTGCCTCAAAAAATACTGATACCACCGCAGATGTTACGCAGCGATTAAAGCAGCTTCAGCAGTTAAAAGATGAAGGTTTAATTTCTGAAGAAGAGTTTACAAAAACAAGACTTGAAATTATTTCCAAAATCTAAACAATACAGCAAGAGACTGGCTCATTTGCCAGTCTCTACTATTTTTATGTATTTATATAGTGTAGTACGCCCAACATTCACAACTCTGGCGTACTCTGTTGCAGTCAGAGAGCCGTTTTTGTAAGCCGGGTAAAACTTGGTAAATGCCGGGGGTATATGGTCTATGGTAGTGCGTGGACGTCCTACAGGCTTCCCTTTTGCCTTTGCGTTCTCCATGCCAGACTTTACTCTTGCCCGTATCATCGACAACTCCAACTCCGCAAAAACGCCCGACATCTGAAGGAAGGCTTTTGTCATGGGGTCAAGTTCCCCATTTGTGCAGTCTACGGTTATACTTCCCATAATGACAAGTTTCAGATGTCTTTCCTTTACTGTGTCAATCAGACTGCAAAGCTGCTTTGTGCTTCTGGCAAGTCTGCTAACCTCTGCGGTAATGATCGTGTCACCGGGTACTGTGTTCTCAATAAGCCTTTCCAATTCCTTTTTATGCTCTGCGTCACCATGTTCATACTCAAAGAAAATCGTATCAGCTCCCGCTTCTTTTAATGCGTTGATCTGGCGGTCTATATCCTGTTTCGTTTCATTGGTAGAGCAGCGGCAATATCCATGTATCATAGTATCAACTCCATATCATTCTTAGCCGTCTGTTTGCAAAAGGGCTGCCCAATATTCTGCGAACAAATTAAGTGAAATACAGGGCAAAATCACGCTTCCCATCATAGGTTTTTGACGTTGGTAAATTGTTCTTGAAACCATTTGTTTTTGCGAACAGCTTTTACAAGTCTTTATCAAAGCCAAACGCCAACGCCAAAAGCAGACCAAGGGGAGCAAACAAAACAGAAGCAGCACAGACAACAACACTTTGCAGCAATTTTTTCATAGTGTGTTCCTTTCTCCCCGTATGCCCGATAGGACAGGCTTTTTTGTACACAGCGAGTGTACAAGAATAATTGATGTATCAACTTTCAATCATGGCGGTCATACAGTCTCCGCAAAGAACATTCACGGAGCGGGTTGCCCGGATGATGGTACGGCAGCAGGGGCAGACATAGCGGCGGCTGTTGTTCTTCCCTGTCCCAGTGTAAACAGTTCCCCTGTCTACAGATCGTAAGCCAGTACCAACCACCGCAACGCCGGGAGTGGTGCGACATAGTTCTATCTCTCTAAATTCATCGTGGAGCAATACCCAATCCATGAGTTTATCAGAAAGAGTGCTTGACGTATCAGACCATCCGTTTCCCGTTTTGGTGCAGATAAGCCCGTGTGCTTCGGCTGCTTGCTTAAAGAGTGCGTTATGATACGCCCCTCCTCTACTGGTATCGCTTTGATTTAGGATGGTATCTGTGTACATATGTACCGCTTCATGGAGCAGGCTTGCACAGATGTACTCCATAGGCCTATCCAGATATGCAGAGGATATATTGATCTCTTTTTTGTGTTCCTCTTTGCTTGTCCATGCGTTCCACGGGGTGTAATGTGCATAGGCTCTTGCAGTAGGTGTAACTGTGATAATTGGGGTGTCCAGTTCACCGTCAAAGAAGTCCTGATTGATAGCCCGGAACATTCTTTCAAGCTGTCCCGTCAGTCTTGCCATAGAGGTAACTTGCTTCATGTTTAATTCCTTTCATTCGTTTTGAACTTGCCAGAGGGTGCGGGATGGGCTATAATCAAGTCATCCCGTCCCCCGTGGCGGTGTCTAAGGGTCTGCTATTCAAACTTTGGTCGGTTGGGGTAGCAGGCTCTTTTTATGCAATGGTGAAACGTCTGGAGGTGCTTTGCTTGGTGTACGCCTTGTAAACATCCGGCATGACCTTCTTGAAAGCCGTACTGTCAAATACGTTTCGGAGGGTGGTAGTCCATCGGACGATGAAACGCCCCGCTTGCAGTTCCTCTGTATCTCTGGCAAGCATTTCCGCCTTGATACTGTCCCGGATGGCTTCTGCCTCTGCTCTTGCTTCTTCTGCAAGGGCTTCCCACTCTTGCATTTTGGTGATCTTGCTTTCCAGTTCGATGATAGACATATTTATACTTCCTTTCTTTTTTAGGGCTTGCACAGTCTCCCTTGTTTGCGTTGGCTGTGTTCCCCTGTTGTGTCTATATCATATCGCACTTATTAAGTGCTGTAAAGATGGAATATTGCATAACTTATTAAGTGCTGTTTTGTTAATTTTTAACACTTGTTAAGTGCTATGTCTTGTAGTAGACTATAAAACGAGGTGATAACATGGCAAAGTATACCGACAAAAAGAAAGCAAGCAACTTAAAATGGGACAGCAATAATTTAGATCGTATATCAATAGCAATCCCCAAAGGACAGAAGGATACTGTCAAAGCAGCAGCGGCACAACGGGGCGAAAGTGTTAACGCCTACATCTATCGTGCCGTACTGGAACGCATGGAGCGGGATGGTTTTGGTATTTCTTCCCCCTCTGTGGATATGTAACTATAGTAGTCGCTCCATCATTCTGACAGTCCCCAAAAATATTTTTCAAGTTTTGAAATTTCATGCTTGACAATATCGGCTTTTCGTGATATTATAATTGTTTAATTGAATATAATATCTATTGAAAGACATAGATATCCATAGTCTCGCCGAAGGTAGACGCATCAATCGCAGTCCATGAAATGTCATGGGCTTGGTTGGGTGCGTCTTTTTTGTTTCCATTTTCATCCGCAGTGCCCCTGTGACGCTCTCAGAGGCCGCAGAAACCGATATTCGGATTTTCTGGTATGTGGACACCTCGGAGGGAATTTTACAGTTAAAACGCATTTAACGGCCTCACAGAGCGAAAGGAGTGTTTGCAGCAAGATATGTGCACCTTGACAACTGAATAGCGTGTGCCGATGGCAGATCAAAACCAGAGGTACAGCAAACAAGGGTTTTATCCTTCGTGATGACAAGTCACTCTCTAACTTTCCAAAAGGTTACAACTTTGTAACTAATCTTGTACACTGATTTTCCGCGGTTGCGTTGGAAACATCAGATGAAAAATCATCTGTTCTTGTTGTCTCCATGGTCTTCGCAGAAGACGTTTAAAGTTGTCCTATTATATCTTATAAGTTTGAGCCCGCAAACCCTTGCAGCGCAAGGCTTTCAAAAAAATCTTGTACACTGGGTGTGTACAACTTTCACTTTTTCGGTGGAAGTATTACTTGCCAAAACAAGAAATATAGCATGGAAATAATTGATGGTAAGACCATCAAAAAATAATATTAGAATTATAGGAGTTAATTATATGACAAATCATAAAACCACTTTGTCCACAGATAACAATAAGAGGACAATATCTGTTAGTGCCTCCAATCGTAAAATCATTTTTACTTACAAAAATGACAATATCAGCGAGTATCTGACATACGATGATACCCTGTATAGTATTCTTATGTTTGACTGTCTAAAGATTAACAGAGGTACCGGAGGACGTTTAGGTATAACAGTCCGGCACGATGGCAGGGATATTTATTTCAAACTGTATGATCTTGCACTTGCCTGTTATATGGGCTTTGTGTGTGTAGATACATATTTGGAAGATATGGAACGCTTCATTGCCTACAAGCGACACAAAGGCCTAACTGTAGACCATCTGGACAACGATATACATAATAATACTGTGTACAATCTGTCTTTGATGGTGGACAAGCTAAACAAACAAAAGGGCGAGATCGTCTCTTGGTTTAAGCCTCCGTTCGCCTTAAATAGTGCGTACTTCAACGGAGAGTACCGGGTGAAATTTGAAGCAGCTATTAGCCAATATGATACCGCTATACAGCTTGCTGCGTCTGGTATAAGAGTTAACTGTACGGAGGGCTGCACCGCATCTATGCACTTTGTATGTAAAGATGCAGACGAATACGTTAGATGTTTGAAACATCTATTTGACTGCAATTTTACATTTATGACAAATGCAGGAACACCCCGCCAACAATGGCAAGAGGATAAAAATCAAATCAGTTTAATTTCTGATAAGATGCAGGAGGAGCTTGCCCTTATGGATAGTGACTGCTTCCAAGATTTCAGCGAGATAAAAACGCCCTGTTGAGCCTTTTTCGTTGTCCCGTACTCTTTCCAGATATGAATGTGTCAACATTTTTGTTTTCGTTCTTCTGGTAAGATGAAAAAGGCCTTGTTAAGCCACAATTTATTTAAGCAAAGTGGAGCGGGTTTATAATTTATTTCAATCAAAAGGCGGTGGTTAAGCCGTTATTGAGCTAAACCCGTCTTTTACCCCCGAAAACGGGTGTACAGACACCATGCCGAAGGCTGGTGCATACCATTTTTTATCCTACAAGGAGGAACTAATGTCCAACAGATTATCAGTAATACAAAAACGTGAGAAGCGGCAAGCCATAATGATGGGTATAGAACAACCCACCTTCCCGAAAAAGGAAGCTGAGCGACCACAACCGCCAAGAAAGACACTTGAAAAAGTAACCCCAAAGGATTACGATAAGTCATGTAGCTTGGTCTGCCATTTTAAGGAGGTTGCAGGAACAATGGCAGAACAAAAGACAGTAAAAGGATACCTTTGCAAAGATAAGGATACTTGGGTAGTACGAGCAAGAGTTTACAACCCCTCTACTGGAAAGGTGCAAATTCGTTCAAAGTCTACGGGATTTAAGACCAAAGACAGCACCAAACGCAAAGCCCAACAAGCCATGGAGGAAATAGTAAAGCAATGGGAAAGAGAGGCTAACGCAGAAGCCCCAAAGGCAGACCCGCTATTTTCAGACTACTACCGCAAATGGATTGAAGAAAAGTCGCTTAGTAAAAGAGCGAACACCATCAAATCATACGAGGACTACGCCAAAGTGCATATTCTCCCTGCTTTGGGTGATCTGAAAATACGGCAGTTAAATCTGCAAATTCTCATGCGATACTACAAAATGAAGTTAGAAGTCTTGTCCGTAAACAGCTTAAAAAAACACCATGTTGTCATTTTGGGCGTTATTGGTATCGCCGTCCGTGATGGTATCATCCCGGCAAACTTTGCCAAAGATGTGAAATTTCCGACTGCAAAGAAATTTGAGGGTAAAGCGTACACAGCACAACAAGTTGCTGAATTACTAAGTGCAGCAGAAAAAGAGGGCGAGCCTATACACTCCGCTGTCGTTCTCGCTGTCTGTTATGGATTACGCCGTAGTGAGATATGCGGCTTGCGTTGGGAAGACATTGACTTCGATAACGGAACACTTAGCGTAAGGAACACCAAGACACAGAACGGGGCGTTAGTCATTGAGGACAAACAGACCAAGACAACTAAGAGCCGCCGTACCATTGACCTTATAGAAAGTACCATCCCCTATTTTGCAGAACTGAAAGAACAGCAGAAAAAAGCGGGTTTTTCTCTTGGTAAGGTTTGCAGACATACAGATGGTAAAGAGCCACGCCCGGACTATATAACACGCCGCACCACAGAGATTATGCAGAAGTACAACCTTGAACGTATTAGGCTGCACGATCTACGGCACACGGCAGCAACTTTGTTAGCAACAAGGGCAACACCAAAGCAAGTACAGAGTTTCTTAGGACATGAAGATATTACAACAACCCTAAATACATATACTCATTTGTTAGAGGCAGATAGAAAAATAACCTCTGGCATTATGAACGACATTCTAAAAGATGGCGTATTTTGTTCGGAAATCTGTTCGGAAGGCAATTTGCCAGAAAGCTAAAGCAATCCCAAAAGTTGCATAAACGCAGAAAAACAGCCCCAAACCTTGCGGTTTAGAGCTGTTTAAGTGGTCCGAGTGCTGAGATTCGAACTCAGGGCCTCTTGAACCCCATTCAAGCGCGATACCAAACTTCGCCACACCCGGAAACTCGCTGGTGTTTTACTCAGCCCCGATATAATAACACAGCAGTTCTGAAATTGCAAGTGTTTTCTTTCAAAAATCTCAAATTTTTTATTTGTTCAGTATTTGTTATTTTCCGAGAATATTTTGGACTTAAATTCGTTCAGAAGTTCAAATATCTTGAATTTCAAAACATAGCCATTCTCATTTTCCGTGATAAGTTCAATTTCTTCATGGCTGAAACCGGCGGAGACTGCCGCTGTTTCCAGTTCTTCTGCCGTTGCACAAAAACAAACAGAAGGAAAAGCCACACACCACCAGTTCTTCCCTTCCCCTGCTCCAATGGTCACACGCAGAGCAGGATAAACACCGGCAGGCAGAGCAAAGCTTTCATAATATCGGGTGGGAAAACGCTCTTTTCCTAAAGTCACTGCAACTTCATGCCTGCTTCCATTGGCAGCAAGGCAGGCTTTTGCGGCTGCCTCAATCTCCGGCAACGCTTGTACAAGCGCCGTTCTGGGTTCTTTTGCCTGCTGAACCAGAGATTCCGTCACTGCCAGTACAGCGTCACGAACCAAGAGCTTTTCAGCCTGATCCTGCTCCGAATCGGAATTGGCTACCACATGAAGCCGCACCAGCTTATCAGCCAAG
>JAZQHD010000128.1:0-11267 GCA_045540375.1 Ructibacterium sp.
CCCTGTACAAGCTGGATAAGATTATGAACGGAGATATCCAGGAGATTCTGGATTCCTGTATTGCAGCGGACCAGGCGGCTAAGCTGGCGAAGATGAATGAGAACTAGGTCGGTTAGTGCGACTTTTAGGTTGAGTTGAGAAATAGAGGTGCTCTATATCAGTTTAAGTGGCTGATATAGGGCATTTTTTTGTGGAGATGAATTCATAACAGGAGTGGTATATACACCTCTGCCGGATATATTCTGTGAAATGCTTTTTCTCCAATTCTGCAAAAACTATCTCTGCGTCAACTGCTTCTGTTCTGTTAGCAATTTCCTGCTCGGACGCATAACGAATATCTTTTAACGACACGAGCTATAAAGGTCGCCAAAAGATTATTGTGGAAATATGAAAGGTGTATTATAATGAATTTACTTTGACTGTAACTAGGAGGAAGAAACATGGCGTGGTATGATGAGGCGGTATTTTATCACATATATCCATTGGGAATGACAGGGGCGCCAAAACAAAATGTTTATGGCGAGATAGACCATAGATTAAACACCTTGCTTCCTTTTGTTTCACAAATCAAAAAGTTAGGTTGTAACGCCCTCTATATTGGGCCTCTTTTTGAGTCGGTAGGACACGGCTATGAAACAACCGATTACAAGAAGTTGGATACGCGACTTGGTACCAATGAAGATTTATCTAATTTTGTTACAGCATGTCATAAACAGGGAATACGGGTGGTTTTGGACGGCGTATTCAATCATACGGGACGGGATTTTTTTGCTTTTCAGGATATAAAATGTTATCGAGAGGCTTCGAAATATAAAGATTGGTACTGTAATGTAAATTTTAATGGCAATAATGAATACAATGATGGATTTTCTTACGATAACTGGGGCGGATATGACTTGCTTGTGAAGTTGAACCAACATAATCCTGAAGTTAGAGAGTACATCCGTGATGTCATTCATTTTTGGGTGAGAGAATTTGATATTGACGGCATTCGGCTGGATGCAGCGGATGTGCTGGATTTTAGTTATATGCAGATGCTTCGTCAGACTGCAAAAGAGGTAAAACCTGATTTTTGGCTTATGGGAGAAGTGATTCATGGTGATTATATTCGTTGGGTAAATGGAGATACATTACACTCTGTTACAAATTATCATTTACATAAGGCATTATATTCAGGACATAACGACCATAACTATTTTGAAATTGCTCATACCGTGAAGCGTTTGTATGAGATGGGAGGAAATCATCCGGAGGGACTAAAGTTATACAACTTTGTGGATAATCACGATGTTGAACGAATTTACTCGAAATTAAATAATAAAAGTCATGTCGTACCGGTTCATATTCTATTATATACTTTGCCTGGTGTTCCGTCTATTTACTATGGATCAGAGTTTGGGATAGAGGGGAAAAAACAGTATGGTTCGGATGACTCTTTAAGACCGGCTATTTCGTATGAACAATATAGGAGTGCCACCTTGAAAAATAGTTTGACAAATCTGATTTCTAGGTTAGGGAAAATACGTCTGGATACCAAAGAGTTATCTTACGGAGACTATACAGAACTGCTCTTAACAAATTGTCAGTATGCATTTGCAAGATCCTATCTTGGAAAATCTGTGATTGTTGCCGTGAATAATAGCGATGATGATTTTATGATGAATCTTCCGGTGCAAAATGCAGAAGAATATGTAGGCGGCCTCTCCGGTGTAAAAGTGCTTGTAAAAGATGGATGTATCTCTGTGAATGTGAAGGCAAATTCCGGAGAAATCTGGTTGCCTGTATGTCAGGCAGATATACAGATGCAGCCAATTGAACTTGATATGAACGAGGAATCAAGCGAGATATCAGTTTGTGAGAAAAGAGTTGACATTCCAGAAACAAAACCAAAGGATGACTCTGTTGAGATAGAGAAAAACCATGAGTCAAAATATCATAAGGAATTTGAAGAAATGACAGTGGAAGAACTGCAGGAAGCAATCCTGGAGAGAATGAAGCGCAATGGACCTGTTACAGAGCGGATGAAAAAAGATGTTCTAGAAAATATCTATCACGATTCTTTGGTAACATGGGTTAAGAGTTTTAACTAAATAAATCTGTTTCAATTTGTGATGTATGCGTAGTGGTTTTGAAAAAAGGAGGTAGAAGTGCTATGAAAATGGTGTTGAAAGACGGGAAAATGAAGGTGGTAACCTTGAGTTACGACGATGGGGTGGTTCAGGATATCCGGTTGATGGAAATTATGAATCGTTATGGCTTGATAAGAAGATGATAATCCGATGTACCGAGTTTTGGGATGTCGGAGTTGAATGTAAATGCACAAAGGAGAAATGACAAATGTTCAAAAAGTATGTAAGTGATTTACGACAGGAATTTGCTGGCTACAATGCGAAACGATTGACGCAGGATTTGATGGCAGGTCTTACCGTTGCGGCAGTTGCTCTGCCCTTGGCGTTGGCGTTTGGTGTCAGCAGTGGTGCTACGGCGGCATCCGGACTCTTAACCGCAATTATCTGTGGATTTGCGATTAGTTTGTTTGGCGGTGCTTTTTACCAGATTTCCGGTCCTACCGGAGCCATGGCAGCAATCCTGATGTCTATTATTGCCCGGTATGGTATGAGTGGTGTTTTTATTGCCACGATTTTAGCAGGCATTATTCTGGTTCTTGCCGGAATTTTCCGGTTGGGAAGACTCACCGCATTTATTCCCATGCCGGTTATTTCTGGATTTACCTCAGGTATTGCGGTGATTATTGCTCTGGGTCAGCTTGACAATTTCTTCGGGGTTGCCTCGGTGGGTGAGTCTGCTGTTGCTAAGTTTGGGAGTTATTTTACCAACGGTTTTGATCCCAACTGGACAGCGGTTATCATTGGTCTTTTGGTAATTCTTTTTATGATTTTCTTCCCCAAGAAGTGGAATGCAGTAGTTCCGGCTTCTCTTGTAGCCATTATCTTGGCAACGGCAGCATCGATGATTTTCTCTTTGCCTGTTGCCGTGGTAGGTGAGATTCCCTCCTCTTTGATGCTGGAGGACAGATTTTCTTTTGCAGGATTTGATCCCAAAGGCATCACCGGACTTTTAACGCCGGCTATCAGTATTGCAGCGCTTGGTATGGTGGAAAGTCTGCTCTGTGGTGCAAGTGCAGGAAGAATGACCGGAGTTCGTCTGGATAATGATCGGGAACTGATTGCGCAGGGAATTGGAAATATTCTTTCCCCGCTCTTTGGTGGAATCCCGGCAACTGCGGCGATTGCCCGGACCAGTGTTGCCATCAAGTCGGGAGCAAACACCCGACTTACCGGAATGTTCCATGCAGTTGTTCTGCTGGTTTCTATGTTGGTTTTAGGTCCGGTTATGTCCAATATCCCTCTGTCAGCCCTGGCAGGTGTTCTCCTGGTTACTGCATGGAGGATGAATGAGTGGGAAACGATCCGATACATATTCTCCAGAAAGTTCAAGGGTGCATCCCTGAAGTTCCTTGTTACCATGGTTGCAACGATTGTATTTGATTTGACAGTAGCGATTGTCATTGGAATTGTGGTTGCTTTGATTCTTCTTGTGAACCGGCTAGCTCGAATTGAAATTAACTATGATAGGGTAAAACCGGAGCGGATGGTGAAAAAGGATACCGAACTTCAAGAGATTCATAAGGATGCTGTTGTTACCTATATCACAGGATCTATTATCTTTGCGAATGCTCAGGCAATCTCAGATATTGAGGAAAAGGTTGCAAAGAAATCCTCGGTAATTTTCTCCATGCGTGGAGTGTCTTATATGGATATTTCCGGTGCTCAGGCGTTTTTGGAATTGGTGGAAAGCCTGCGGAATAAAAATGTTCCCGTTTACATTTGTGCCGTTTCCCAGGCGGTTATGACCATGATGGAGCGAAGCGGTATATGTGGTGCAGTGGGAGAAGATAATTTCTACTGGAGTGTGGAACACGCATTAAGACAAGAACACAGAGAAGAAAATCCCTTATAATTCATTGACTTTAGGAATTTCCTATGTTATAATACGAATTTGGATTTAAGTAAAAAAGAAGTATGGAGATGACAGAAAATGAGTTCATTATTAGCAATTTCAATCGCCTTATTGGCAGGCCTTTTGATGACCAGAGCCTTTAAACCCCTGAAGCTTCCGTCAGTTACAGCATACCTGATTGCAGGAGTTTTGATTGGTCCCTATTGCTTGGGAGCGTTGGGTATCAGTGGACTTGGGTTCAGCACCCATGATGCTGTGGAGAAGCTCTCTTTGATTTCGGAAGTCGCCCTTGGTTTCATTGCTTTTTCTATTGGTAGTGAGTTTAAGGTATCTGACTTGAAACAAATCGGAAAGCAGGCATTTGTGATTGGTATTTTTCAAGCGGTTGTGGCAACCATTTTTGTAGCCATTGCTTTGTTTGTTTTGAGAATGTTCATGCCAGGGAAAATTACATCGGCACAGATTTTGACCTTAGCGGCAATTGCAACCGCAACGGCACCTGCTGCGACTTTGATGGTTGTTCGTCAGTATAAGGCAGAAGGGCCTCTGACCAAGCTTTTGCTTCCTATTGTAGCTCTGGATGATGCTGTTGGTTTGGTTGTGTTTGCTGTTCTGTTCGGCATTTCTAAGACTTTGGTTACCGGCAGTGTAGATATAATTTCGATTGTACTCAATCCCTTAATCGAAATTGTTTTCTCCCTGTCTTTAGGTGCAATTATGGGATGGATACTGACCCAGTTGGAAAAAATGTTTAATTCCAACACTAATCGTCTGAATATGACCATTGCATTTGTGTTTTTGACTGTTGCTCTTTCTATGTTAAAATTTGAAATAGGGCCGGTGCATATTGGTTTTTCTTCCCTTTTGGTTTGTATGATGCTGGGAACTGTTTTTTGTAACATCTGTCCCTTGTCCCACGATTTGATGTTTGCGGCAGATAAGTGGTCATCTCCCTTATGCGCTCTGTTTTTTGTGATCAGCGGGGCAGAATTGGAGTTAGGCGTCTTCCTGGATAGTGCAATTGTTATCATTGGTGTTGTGTATATTATCTTCCGATCCCTGGGTAAGTACTATGGTTCTTATGTCAGCGCAAAGGGAACCCATTGTTCCCCGGAGATTTGCAAGTACTTAGGTATTACTTTGCTTCCCCAGGCAGGTGTTGCATTGGGAATGTGTACAACAGCAATGCAGTTAGGAAGCGAAGGAAACCTGATCCGGAATATTACCTTGTTTGCGGTATTGATTTATGAATTGGTAGGTCCTCTGCTTACCCGCCAGGCACTGACCGCAGCAGGTGATATCAAGCCCATGCCGGAGGAAGTAAAAATGCGTCGGCACCTGAAACTGGAGCACGCAAAAAAGCAGCATAGTAAATAACGACGATTTTGTCATTGGATTTCATAAAGAATGTGAGGAAACAGAATGCAGAACCGCCAGGAAAAGATACGAAATTTTTCGATTATTGCCCATATTGACCATGGTAAGAGCACCTTGGCTGACCGTCTTTTGGAGAAAACCGGAGCCTTGACCCAACGTGAGATGCAGGCGCAGATTTTGGATAACATGGATTTGGAGCGAGAACGTGGTATCACCATTAAGGCTCGTGCTGTTAAGCTTATCTATCAGGCAAAAGATGGGGAGGAGTATACGCTCAACCTGATTGATACTCCTGGTCATGTCGACTTTAATTATGAGGTGTCCCGAAGTCTTGCAGCTTGTGAAGGAGCTATTCTTGTAGTGGATGCAGCTCAGGGAATCGAAGCGCAGACATTAGCGAATACCTATATGGCATTAGAACATGATTTGGAGTTGGTTCCGGTCATCAATAAGATTGATCTGCCCTCTGCACGCCCAGACGAGGTGAAAAAGGAAATCGAGGATGTGATCGGCATTGATGGTGAAAACGCACCTTTAATTTCTGCTAAGAATGGGATTAACATCGAGGAAGTTCTGGAAAAAATTGTGGAGCTGGTTCCTCCGCCAGAGGGGAAGGAAGATGCTCCCTTAAAGGCACTGATCTTTGACTCTTACTATGATGCCTATAAAGGGGTTATCGTTTATGTTCGTGTGATGGATGGAAAGCTGAGAGCTGGCGATCAGATTAAGATGATGGCAACCGGAGCAGTGTTTGATGTGGTGGAAACAGGATATCTTCATCCAACTGGTTTGGTTCCGGCTAAGGAAATTTCAGCCGGTGAAGTTGGTTTTATTGCCGCCAGCATCAAAAATGTCCAGGAAGTCCATGTAGGTGATACTGTTACCACTGTGGAAAATGGTGCAGCAGAACCATTGCCTGGTTACAAAGAGGTAAAACCCATGGTATACTGTGGTATCTATCCCGCAGACGGTGCCAGATACGATGACCTTCGTGAGGCGCTGGAGAAACTTCAGCTAAACGATGCAGCATTGCGTTTTGATGCAGAAACCTCCATTGCTTTGGGATTTGGTTTCCGGTGCGGATTTTTGGGACTTTTACACATGGAAATCATTCAGGAACGGTTGGAACGTGAGTATAATCTGGATTTGGTTACCACTGCACCGTCTGTTGAGTATAAGGTTATCAAAACGGATGGTACCGAACTGATGATTGATAATCCTACTAATCTGCCCAGCATATCCGAAATTGACTACATGATGGAGCCGATTGTCCGTGCATCTATCATGACTCCTAAGGAATACGTGGGAAGTATTATGGAACTGTGTCAGGAACGCCGTGGCGATTATATTGATATGACCTACCTAGATGATACTCGGGTTTCTTTGAACTATGATTTACCTCTTAACGAGATTATCTATGATTTCTTTGATGCCCTCAAGTCCAGAACCCGTGGCTATGCATCGTTTGACTACGAGTTCAAATGTTTTGAGCTGTCCGAACTTGTGAAACTGGATATGCTCTTAAATGGCGAAATGGTGGATGCTCTTTCCTTTATTGTTCATAAGGAACGTGCCTACAATCGTGGCAGAAGAATGGCTGAAAAGCTAAAAGAGGTTATTCCTCGGCAGTTGTTTGAGGTTCCGATTCAGGCAGCAATTGGCGGAAAGATTATTGCTCGGGAAACCGTCCGTGCCATGAGAAAAGACGTCCTTGCTAAGTGTTATGGCGGTGATATTTCCAGAAAGCGGAAGCTGTTAGAAAAACAGAAGGAAGGTAAAAAGCGGATGCGTCAGGTGGGTTCTGTGGAAGTTCCCCAGGAGGCGTTTATGTCCGTGTTGAAGTTAGATTAATAAAAGCCGGGTCAATCCCGGCTTTTTGAAATGGAGGAGATGTCATGTCCTTGGGAATTTATCTGCATATCCCCTTTTGCAAACAGAAGTGTCTGTATTGCGATTTCAATTCCTATGCAGGAAAAGAGAGTCTTATGGACACATACTGTCAAGCACTCAAGAAAGAGATTTCTGCTTATGCTACAGAGGAAATGGTGGATACGGTTTATTTTGGTGGCGGAACGCCGACCGTACTGGGTGCAGAACGATTGATAAAACTTCTCCGGATGGTGAGGAAGAACGTTAATTTAACCGAGGATTGTGAGATTACGGTAGAATGTAATCCCGGGACCATAGATAAAGAGGGGCTGTTGAAGCTGTATCAGGCAGGATTTAATCGCCTCAGTATCGGTCTTCAGTCTACGGAGGATGAAATGCTGAAAAGCCTTGGGAGAATTCATACCTTTCAGGATTTCCGGAATTGCTTCCGGGATGCCCGTGAGATAGGGTTTACCAATCTGTCCCTTGATTTGATGTATGGCTTGCCTGGGCAAAGCCTTCAAGAGTGGCAAAACACCCTGCAGGAGGCGATTTCTTTTTGTCCAGAGCATCTTTCTTGTTATGGATTAAAGGTGGAAGAAGGGACGCCTTTTGCAAGCATGAAGTTATCCCTTCCTGATGATGATGCAGTGAGAGAAATGTATGATACCTGTGTTGATACCCTACAGAAAGCGGGGTATGGGCGATATGAGATTTCAAATTTTGCAAAGCCTGGATACGAGAGCCGTCATAACCTGAAGTATTGGCACTGTGATGACTTTATCGGTTTGGGAGCCGGAGCATATTCCTGTGTGGACGGAGTAAGGTATTACAACATATCTGGAATTCCCGAGTATTGTCAGGCAATTGCGGAAAGGAAAAGTGCGGTGAAAGAGGAAATCTCATTGTCTGAACAGGAACTAATGAGTGAGTTTTGTTTTTTAGGATTGCGAACGGCAGAGGGAATTGGGGTAGAGGAATTTAAAAATCGGTTTTGGAAGGAACTGACCGATGTGTTTGGAAAGGAGTTGTCCTTGAATTTAGACCGAGGAACCATGTGGTTTGAGAATGGCCGGTATCGGATTGCTCCGGATTTTTTCTTTGTCAGCAACACAATTCTTGCGGATTTTGTGTAAATTTTGGAATATATCTCTTTTCCATTGAATATAATCTCATAGAGACAAGATGGGAGGATGGATAGATGGAAGAGGAAAGAAAACACAGTATCACCATGGAAAATCGGGAAAGGCTGACCATTACTGCTGTAGATGATGTAGTAAGCTTTGATGAAGAAAAAGTAATCGTAGATACCAATATGGGAACCATGACGGTGATTGGCAGTGATTTTCGGATTCATAAATTAAATGTAGACGATGGTCAATTGGTGATAGAGGGAATGATTGACGAGGTTCAATATAGTGAAACCAGACAGAAAGACCAAAAAGGATTCTTTGCTCGAATGTTTCAATAAAAAACCCGCCATTTGGCGGGTTTTATGTTTTTACCATAATCCGGGAATGGAGTCCAGCATTCTGGATTTGACCAAAGCAAAACCAAGAATACAAGAGATAATATAATCGATAATATCGTGAATCAAGGTTCCAATACCGGTTACATAAAATGAAGCATGAAGGAAGGATTGTCCTTCGTTCGCAGGGGTAATGCCCAGCAGAAGAAATGCGTAAACAACCAGCGCTTCAAAGATAGCATGGAGAAGGGCGGTTATAACGCCAACAGAAATCAAATTACAATGCTTCTTCACCATAAAAGCACCAACCAGAGCAAAGACAACGTGAGATGCCGCCCGAATAGCGACAACAAGAGGTGTAGTAAAGAGGAAACCAAGCGTTGTACCGATGGCAGTGAACAACGCTGCCCAGGGTGAGATAAACATGGCAATAAAAATCGGAACATGAGCCATGATGGTGGCTGTAAATGCCGGAGGAAGAGTAACCCGCAGGAAACCAAAATTGACAGGTATAATGATTCCGATGGCAATCAAAAGTGCGGTTAAAACCAGATCCTTAGTCTTGAGTGTTTTGTTCATGTTAATACGCCTCCTAAAAATGTATATACTTATTTTAGGATAGCATAAAAATCCTAATTTGTCAAATAATAGAGATAAAAAGAACTTCCAAAATTATTTTGGAAGTTCTTATAGATTTTGTTGTTTATTTCAGGAATAGCTCGATAACCGGGACAATCATGTCTGGTTTTATCGGAGGAATACGCAAGGAAAGAAGTCCGGCAACTTCCGTGGTTTCAACTTGCCCAAAATCCTGTGCCAAGATGTTCTCGGTGTATTTGATTTCGCTGGCATCGTGAAGAAACTGTGCATATTCTACTTTGCCTGCCAATCCCATGATATGAATGGTAC
This sequence comes from Ructibacterium sp., assembly GCA_045540375.1. GTDB lineage: Bacteria > Bacillota > Clostridia > Monoglobales > Monoglobaceae > Ructibacterium. The sequence goes on from JAZQHD010000128.1 coordinate 9,605, forward strand.
CGCCGGGAGAACCGGAGGGGTAGTTCTGGATGTGGAGATATAACCGTTTTCCATCTTCGCTCTGTGTCAGACGACAACCATTTGGTTCCTGGATTCCAGGTTCTGCCATGGTACATCCATAGATGGAGCGAGAATTATATTTCATCCATTTCTCAAACACTTTTAAAGAATCTTGTGCTCGGTGGTCAAAGTAGCCACGTCCAGTAGGCCCTACGTTCATAATCAGGTTTCCGCCACGAGCAACGGTGTCAACTAAAAGATTAATCAGCATTTCGGGTGTTTTCCAGGTCATCTCATCCCGGAAATATCCCCAGGAACCGGAAAAGGTCTGGCAAGCTTCCCAGGTTACAAGTTCCCCTGTTTCCTTATGGGTAACCCACTTATCCGGTTGGAACTGTTCCGGTGTCCAAAGGTCTTGCTCGATACCGCTGCGGTTGTTGACAATGGCGTGGGGTTGGAGGCTTCTGATTAGTTCAAGAAGCTTTTCGGTTTCCCAATCATCCTTGCCTTTACCAATCCATCTGCCGTTATCGGATACGGTAGGATAGGAAAAGTCAAACCATAGAATATCAATTTTTCCGTAGTTGGTTAAAAGTTCAGCAACCTGATTGCGCATATACTCGGCATATTTTCTCATATCCCGAGATTTATTCAGTTCCTCGGCATCCGGATGATTTTTTTGAGGATGGAGCTGGTCAATGGTGAAGTCCGGGTGATGCCAATCAATCAGGGAGTAGTAGAATCCCACATGGAGTCCTTCTGCACGAAAAGCATCCACATATTCCTTTACTAAATCTCTGCCAAAAGGCGTGTTGGTAATTTTGTAGTCGGTGTATTTGGAATCAAACATACAGAATCCTTCATGATGCTTGGTAGTCAGAACGGCATATTTCATGCCTGCTGCCTTTGCCTGCCGTGCCCATTCTCTAGCATCAAACATATCCGGGTTGAAAATAGGCAAATATCTATCGTAGTCTTCGTCTGACATTTCTTCTCGGCTTTTCAGCCACTCGTGGCGACCTGCAGCGGAATATAAACCAAAATGAATAAACATACCAAATCGGTCATGAACAAACCAATCGGTATCCCCTGGGGTTTTTCTTCTAATGTAACTTGACATGGTATTCAGCCTTTCTATGTAAAACATTTGTGTATAGATAATCTAATATACACTTATTATAGAATAAAACCATCGGATTTTCCATGGATGATTCATTCAAAAGCATGGATGTTTTGGGAACTTTATCAAAAAACCGAGTCCAAATGGACTCGGTTTTCGATTTACTTCAGGACAAGCTCTATCACCGGGACGACTACGTTAGGTTTGACTGGAGGAAGTTCCAAGGAGAGAAGCCCATCTACCTTTTCGATACCGCCAACAGCCTGCCAACCGTTTTCCCGGTACCGGATTTCGCTGGCATCGTGAAGAAACTGCGCGTATTTTACCTTTCCTGCCATGCCATGCATCTGGATGAGGGCATTGGGGGAACCGGAGGGATACTCGATCACATGAAGGTAGAGACGTTTCCCGTCCTCACTCTGAGTCAGGCGACAGCCAACCGGTTCGGTAAATTCAGGTTCTGCCATGGTACAGCCGTAGATAGAGCGGGAGTTGTATTTCATCCAGTCTGCATATACCTTAAGAGATTCTTCGGCACGATAG
>JAZQHD010000129.1:0-12041 GCA_045540375.1 Ructibacterium sp.
CTGTGCGACACCCTGGATTTGGAGGTCATACACCTCGATATCCTTGTATCCCTTTGCTTCGTTAGCAGAACGGAGGATAGCACAGCCCTTACGCTTGTTTCTGTAGAAATACTTTAAGTTATTGCAACCGTCAGAGAGAGCGACAATAATATCTCCTTCTTCGGCTGTATTCTGTTTCTTGACTACGATCCAGTCGCCGTCATCGATACCTGCATCCACCATGGAGTCACCGTTGGCACGGAGAATAAAGAAGTCACCGCCACCGAAGATGGCTGCAGGGAGATTAACATACTCGAGGACTCGTTCTTCCTCGAGCTGCAGGGGGCCACATGATACGGAACTATCCAAGATGGCAGCACCGGCTTTTTCACCGTTATACTTGCGAGTGACCTCGGTGTGGATGGTATAACCGTCATATTCGATCATACCCCTATCACGCATCTCTGCGAGGTATTTCGCTGCCGTTCCCTTGGTGAAGCCTATTTCCTCTGCGATTTCAGACTTATACGGAGATCTGCCGTGTTCCAGGTAGAAGCGTTCCGCATACTCCTTAATGTTCGTCATAATATCAAGGCTCTTTGATCTCATAGTAGCACCTCTTTATCTATTGGAAACTGTGCGTTTCCGTTAGCATCATTATAGCAGGTTCTTTCGATCTTTGCAATAGGGTTTACAAAAATGTCAAAGGAGGTGATGCCTGTAGACATCACCTCTCGAGTTAGTAACAATATTCGCCTTTTTTCTATTCAATGTTGTTCACTGCCGACAACAACATTTCCATGTATTTTTTTCGAACATCCTCGGGGCCTTTAATCTTAACCTTACCACCGAAACCAAATACCCAACTGTAGAACACATGGTTTACAGCGACATTGACGACAGCTCGGAAGGAAGTCATATCATTAGCATATGTCGTTACATCTGTTCCGAACTTATCGATTATGGAATCCATAACCTCATTATCACAGATTAGTTCCACTTCTGCATGTTCGCTGTTGAACATACGGAAAGTAGTATTGATATATTCGTCAATATCAAAGTCTTCCGGAGCAGGAGTTCCTTCCTCATTGAGAATTAGGGGACATTTTGCAATACGATCTACTCGGAAGTTCCCGATCCGCTGCTTATAGTCGTATACTCCCACCATATAGTAATAGTCGCCATTCCATACAAGGTGTAATGGGGTTATTACATAGGGTTCGCCGTTATGCTTCAGCTTCTGCTCCTTGCGCACATTGTACTGGAAGTATTGGAAGGAAATCTTCTTCTTTTTGTTAATCGCTTCATTAATAGCATCGACAATGTGGTATATCTTTTCGTTTCCTGGTTTGATTCGACCCTCGCAACTCACATTTCTTGTAAGTGATGCGGCAATATGATCACTTGCAAGCGTACCAATTTTTTGTACAAGCTCCTTGCTTTTACTCGATGTAATGAATTTCGACGATTCAACAGCATCAATAAGAAGCTTAAGTTCGGGCGCATCAAAGGTTCTTCCGTACAGATTATACCTGTTCTGCGTAGATTTTACTTCTTCAATTTCCAGACCGAACTGCTTGAGCAATTCTATTTCTGCCTTGATTGTCTGACGATGTGATTTTATTCCGTATTTTTCCTCGAGTATTTGAATGAGTTGAGCCGTGGTGAGGTAGTGATCCTCGTCCGTCATCTCATAGAGGATTTTTGCAAGGTATAACGGTCTTAATTTAGCATCGTTATCCATTTGATCACCTCATAATAGAGATTTATCCCTCGTAGTTATCCGTCCAAAGTTCGCATTGATGAATAACAACATCAACTGCACCTTGCACTTCATCCGGTGGATATCTGTGGTTCTTCAGTAATCTCTTTACCATTCTGCGCATATTGGCTCGAGCAGACTCTTTATTCTGCCAGTCAATAGTACGGTTCTTGCGAAGCATCTCGGTTAGTTCTCTTGTGATCGCAATCAATTCCTCATTCTCATAGAAGTCTTTGATTGCTGCAGGTTTCGTCAGAGCATCATAGAAGGCAAGTTCCTCTGCGTTCAATCCAAGGTCATTTCCGGCTTCTTGCTCCTTTTTGAGCTGATCTGCCATGGCGAGTAATTCTTGAAACACTTCGGTGCTTGACTTTAACCCATTAAGATATGCATTCACCGTGCGCTGATACATATCCTTGAACTTTTCCGACTTAACCACATTGGTTCTGTTAAACACAATGAGCTGATCGTTGATGAGTCGCTTTAATATTTCGAGAGCAACATTCTTTTGCTTCATCTTCTTCAGTTCACTCAAAAACTTGGGGTCGAACAGAGAGAAGGAGTCCTTCTTCTCTACAGTCAATTTTTCAACACCGGAAGTTTCGATACTCTGCTTGAGAAGCTCATTGATTCTTTCGTTGATTTCAAAATAGGAATACCGAGGAGTATCCTCTCCGTCTTCCATAGTGATACGGACAATCATTGTTCTGACGGCCTCAAAGTATGCGGCCTGGAGTCGTTTTTCCTCGTCCACCATGCTTGCACAGAGGGAGATTGCTCTCTTGAGGGCAAGCCCATGCTTGAGGAACTCGTCCTTGTCTTCCTCTCGCTCCTGGGCAAGAAGGAAGTTTGCACCGTCAGTAATGGCCTGTGCTTTGGCGAGCTTCGAATCTGTATAGAAGCCCTCAAAATTGCACCCATGGAACAAGTCTTCGCAGATAGCAAGTTCTTCAAGGAATTTGGGATAGGCCATCTTTGCGATATCGGTATCGCCGTAATTTTCCTTATCCTTCTTTGTGTAGTCGTTCATTGCTTGCTTTAATGCGCTTGCGATGCCGACATAGTCAACAACGAGACCGCCTTCTTTGTCCTTGTAGACACGGTTTACTCGGGCTATGGCCTGCATCAAGTTGTGACCGTTCATCGGCTTGTACACATACATTGTTGCAAGTGAAGGAACATCAAAGCCGGTCAACCACATATCGCAGACGATTGCGATCTTCATAGGATCGTCATTATCCTTGAAACGGTTGGCGAGTTCTTCCTTGTAGCTCTTATTTCCAATAACGCTGTGCCATTCTTCGGGGTCTTTATTGCTGTTTGTAAGCACGACCTTTACTTTCTCTTTCCATGCCGGTCGAAGATCCATAATGCGATAGTATATTTTCATCGCAATGGCTCTTGAGTAAGCAACGATCATCGCCTTACCTGTGAGCAGGTCTGCACGGTAGTTTTCGTAATGGTCAATAATATCGTTAACCAAGGAGTCAATTGTCTGATCCGCACCGAGGACTGCTTCCATTTTACTGAGTTCTCTCTTGCTGCGGTCAATGTTATATTGTTCGGAATACTGCGCCATCCGGTCGTATTCCTGATCGATCAGATTGACAATTTCCTCGTTCAGTTTCAGTTTCACTACACGGCTCTCATAGTAGACAGGGCGTGTTGCTCCGTCTTCGATTGCCTGGGTCATATCATAGATGTCGATGTAATCACCGAACACTTCACGGGTGCTTCTATCTTTCTGCGAGATAGGAGTACCGGTAAAGCCGATGTATGTTGCATTAGGAAGGCTGTTGCGAATGATACGAGCCGCACCCACCACAATGTGGGACTCTTTCTGTCCTTCCTCGTTGGTCTTTGTAACCACTCTTTCCTCGAGGCCATACTGTCCTCGGTGAGCTTCGTCAGCCATTACCACAATGTTTCTACGCTCGGAGAGGGATGTTTCGCTTTCCTCGAACTTCTGCATTGTTGTGAAAATAATACCGTTTGCCTGACGGTTGTTAAGCAGTTCTTTCAGATGATCTCTGCTCTCGGCATGTTGAGGTGTTTGACGAAGGAAATCCTTACACTTTGCAAACTGTCCAAACAACTGATCGTCAAGGTCGTTGCGGTCTGTTATTACTACGATAGTCGGACTATCGAGTTTCTTCTGCAGCAATTGGGCATAGAAAACCATAGACAGAGATTTTCCGCTGCCTTGAGTATGCCAGAACACACCACCCTTGCCATCGGTGGTGGTAGCTCGCTGTGTGGAGATCACAGCCTTATTAACTGCAAAATACTGATGGTATCCGGCAAGAATTTTAATTTCAGTTCTTCCGTCATTGGAGAAGCATATAAAATTGCGAATGATATCGAGAAGTCTGCCTTTTTCAAACATGCCCTTAAACAGGGTTTGGAAGTCTGCGAACTGTGTGGCTTCGTAATCACCGTCCACCGTCTTCCATTCCATGAAACGGGAAAGCGGAGAGGTGATCGTTCCGGCCTTGGTTGTGGTCTGATCGCTAACAATGCAGAATGCATTATATGTAAATAGGCTCGGGATTTTGTCGAGATAATTTCTAATCTGATTATAGGCATCTCGCCAACCCACCACATCTCTTGTAGGGGATTTCAGTTCAATTACCACAACAGGAATACCGTTAATAAACACAATGACATCGGGGCGTTTCTCGTCTTTTCCTTCCTCGATTGTCCATTGGTTTGCTACGACAAAATTGTTGCTATTTACATTCTCATAATCAATGAGCTTGACAATTGCGGAGAGTTCCTCGCCATTATGGAAATACCGCACCGGCACACCATTTTGGAGATAGTCCATAAACACAGTATTTTTGCGTACTACCGTGCCATTCTCCATATTCTGAATCTTCTGCAAGGCTTCCTGAACTGCCACAGAAGGAAGATCACGGTTGATGTTTTCGATGCTTGAAGTCAGCACATCCTGATATAAAGGATCGGTATAATCGCGCACCACATCGGGGCCATAGACATAGTCATAGCCCATCTGTTGGTATAATTCGATTATCGCATCCTCATATTCAGCTTCTGAAAATAAAAAATGCATAAGTATTTCTCCTTTACTTAGGATGTGATTCCTACGGTAAACAATAATTTAGAGCAGCAAGCTTTCAATCTTTATCGTGAAATGTTTGTCAATTCTTATAGCGAAAATCGCAGCCAATGTCGTGCAGATGAGTATTTTGATATATCAATCGGCAAAACACCTCCGAGAAAAGAGTTCCATTGGTTCTCTACTAATCCAGAGGACGAAAAATGGATTTCAATTTCTGATATGGGTTCATGCGGAACATATATATCAGATAGTTCTGAATACTTGACAAGTGCCGCCGTAGACAGATTCAACATTGTTCGAATACCAACAAACACGGTGTTGTTGAGTTTCAAGCTGACTGTGGGAAGAGTGGCCATTACAGATGGCATAACGACCACTAATGAAGCAATTGCACATTTCAAAACGGAAAACGAAAAGATAGTGGAATACCTATACTGCTATCTTAAAACATTCAACTATGGATCATTGGGTAGTACCTCTTCTATAGCTACTGCTGTCAATTCAAAAATCATTAAGGGAATGCCATTCATTGTTCCCACAGATGAAGAACTAAATCGCTTTCACGATGTCGCCGGAGCAATGTTTCGACAAATCAAGAACAATCAAAGCGAAAATAGATCATTGCAAGCAATGAGAGATGCTCTTCTCCCGAAGATGATGTCAGGCGAACTCGATGTGTCTGCGATAGAGATTTAAGCTACTAAATTATTGTTTATCGCCGCATTGTTTTCTATTTTATTATTAATTGATTCAACGATAGATGCTATTTTTTTCTGTTCTTCAAGCGTTGGAAGATCAATTTTAATGCTTCTAAAATTTTTTAGCGGCTGCGATAGTGCAGGTACGCCCACCTGATTTGCAAAAGAAAGGATTTTGTGTTGTCCCTCGTATGTGTGAAAATAGAACACAAGATATGGAACATAGACTTTTGTTGTGTCGAAAGTCACACGGAATTGGCGCTGTGATACGAGATATTCGTCATATTGAGAATCCATAGGGATATATGCGATCTGACCGAGCGTTCCACTTATGGTCACAACTACATCGTTTCGCTTAGCGATTGCCCTATGCAGTGATCGTGCCTTTTCTTCTGTTACAAATTTGGTTACATTATCTGTCACCTTAAAACCCTTAAGGTTTGCTCCATCTATGATAGGAAACCCACTTTCTACAAAGCATGAAACCTTTAAGTTAGAACCAAAGGGGCCTGCTGCAATGTCTGTTATAACTTCTGAAAGAGATATGGTCTGCATATATCTAACCGTCCTATCCGATGTATTTTTTGTGAGCCATTTTTACATTGCTCTGTTTCACCATTGCGTACTGCAATGTGGTATCAATCTTCTGATGCCCAAGCAAGCGTTGGAGCTGCTCAATGGGCATTCCTTTATCTATCGCAACTGTTGCAAGTGTTCTACGGAACTTATGCGGATGTACCTTGTTAATTTGAAGTCGCCGTCCAAGCTCACGAAGGCGAACCTCTACACCTCCGATTTGCAAGCGATTGTACGGGGCCTTCAGAGATACGAAAAGTGCCGGATTATCATCGCATCGACTTTCAATGTAATTCCTCAGATGTATTTTTGTCCTGGCATCGAAGTAAACAACGCGCTCTTTATCGCCTTTTCCGAGGACAATGCATTCTCTTTCTGTAAAGTCGATATCATCCCTGTTGAGAAGCACCATTTCTCCAACACGCATTCCTGTGGAGGCAAGAAGGTCAATTATTGCAAGATCACGGAGTGTTCCGCTTTCATCTCGCATAAGTTCGAGGGCTTCATCGCTATATGTTTCCTTGATACTTTTGGTTGTTTTTATGCGATGAATTCTACGCACAGGGCTCTTAATGATATAATCTTCATCCTCGAGCCACGAGAAGAAACTGGAGAGTATACGCCTAATGTTATCAACCGTGACTCGGCTTGCCTGATTCTTGTTTTGATAGTCTGTAAGGTATATCCGCAGATCGTCTGTTATAATCTGTTTTATATCCTTTCCCACCGATTCAAGCATTGCACCGATAGTTGCTCTGTAATACTTTAGAGATTTTTCTGAACATCCTTCGATCCGCTTTGCTGACAGGAAGAGTTCTACATAGTCCTGTTGCTCTTTCTCTTGCATGATCTGCTCCTTCTCGGTAATTTCAAACGGAAACAAGCTGTACTGAATAACATCCCTCAGTTTTTCCGTCTGCGAATTGTTAAGATACGGGAGCATTTCCTGTACGATCTGATTGATAATGGTTTGTTTCATGTGTCATTCTCCTTTTATGTGAGAACGACAGAGCAACGGCAGTTCCTTAGTTTAACTTCTGCCGTTGATAGAAGTTATTGATACGGTAAACAATAATTTAGCGGCTTAAAAATCGACATCGGATAGATCAAGCTTACCGGACATAAGCCGAGGAAGCAAAGTATCACGCAATGATATTAGCCGTTGGTTCTCCAAACTATTCGTTAATATGGCAGAATATATCGGTTTCGCCACGGCGAGAAAATCCTCGGCATCCTTATCAGTCAACCGTGATATGCTTTCTGTTTCGAAATCTTTGGTGATGATCGCATCAAAAACAGCACCAGTTGCCTTGTGCTTTAATTTATTTACCGTGACGAGGGTGTAATGGTATGCAAGGATTTGGTCAATATTAATTCCGACAAGCGCATAACATGACTGATTCATAGCCATTGGAAGACCTGCCATACTAACCTTGCCTACAGTCCCTCTTGCAGTAACAAAAACCGTATTTTGTGGATAGAGCCGGCTGTTGCAATGGTTTAGTCCTTCCTCGGTGATTGTTTTCTCGGTATTAAAGGAATAGGGAGATCCGACATCCTTTGGTGTGAAGAATGGGATTGTTCCATTCCAAAAGGATGGCTCACCAGTTTTGGGCGTTCCACCCCCTAAGACCCGAATCATTGAGGTGAAGGGAACGGTGTTGTTTGACGAGTCATAAAATCGTCTAAACATAGTAGTTGCTTGCTGCTCTAAATTATTGTTTATCGCCGTATTAAGTTCGATTTTCTTCCGAATCAATTCAAGTGAATCAACAATTTTTTTCTGATCCGCCATGGACGGAATATCGATCTCTATGGTCTGAAAGGTTGTGGATGCTCTTGCAAGTGCCGGAACACCTACTTGCGAGGCATTTGCAAGTAACTTATGCTGACCAAGTCTTGTATGAAAATAGTACACGAGATATTCGGGTAAAATCTTTTCATTACACTTCACCCGGAACTGACTCTGCGAAATGACATATCTATCATATTTGGAGTCTTGGGGGATGAAGACAATCTGTCCTAATGTTCCTCGATGTGTAATTACTACATCACCTCGATGTGCATTGGCTTTCCCCAATGAATCAGCTTTTTCCTCAGTGACATATCTAAAAGAGTCCTCCTTTAGCGAATATCCTTCAAGGTTACTACCGTTCAAAACAGGAATTCCTGAATCCACAAAACATTCAACCTTAATATTTGACCCAAAGGGGCCCATCGAGATTTCATCGATAAGTTCGGATATTTTAAAGGTTTCAAATTTCATATCCAATTGCCCCTAACTTTCTTCTGATCTCATCTTCCAATTCATGAGACTTTGCAAACATCTCAGAAAGTTCTCCGGTGAGACGAGCCATCTTTTCCTCAAAAGGTTCACCATCATCCTCTACTTCTTCGATGCCGACATATCTACCAGGAGTGAGAATATAGTCTTGCTTGGCAATATCCTGTGTATTTACAACTGCACAGAAGCCCTTTACATCTTCGAGAGTACCTTCTTCAAAAGCGGTAAAGGTGTCCGCTAACTTTTGAATGTCCTCGGGAGAGAAGTCACGGTGTTTACGATCCACCATGTGTCCCATCTTACGGGCATCAATAAAGAGAGTCTTGTTCTTCTGCTTCTTGTTCTTACTGATAAACCACAAAGTCACAGGGATCGTAACGCTATAGAATAACTGTGTGGGCATGGCCACGATACCTTCCACCAGGTCGGCATCCACAATATTCCTTCTGATGTCACCCTCACCGCTGCTCTGCGTGGATAATGCACCATTTGCCAACACAAGACCGATCTTGCCGTTGGGTGCAAGATGGTGGATCATATGTTGAATCCAAGCATAGTTGGCGTTTCCGGCAGGGGGCATACCATATTTCCAACGGACATCATCCTTCAGATGTTCTGCACCCCAATTGGAGAGGTTGAAAGGCGGATTCGCCATAATGAAGTCGAATTTCTGAGTCTTATGTACATCGTTATAAAAGGTGTCAGCCTGGTGGGGGCCGAGGTTTGCATCGATGCCACGGATCGCCATATTGATTTTAGCCATCTTCCATGTGTCTGCATTAGACTCCTGACCGTACACAGATACTCTGTCGATAGATCCGGCGTGTGATGCGATAAACTGAGCCGACTGCACGAACATTCCGCCTGAACCGCAGCAGGGATCATAAACACGGCAATCTTCAAAAGGCTTCAAGATCGCAACAATTGTTTTAACAATACTGGAGGGGGTATAGAATTCGCCACCCTTTACACCTTCATATGCTGCGAACTGAGAAATGCAATACTCGTAGGTTCTGCCGAGCAAATCCTTGTCGTTGCCCTGCTCGTACATATTGATATTTGTAAATAGGTCAACCACCTCGCCAAGAACACGCTTGTCGAGGTCGGGGCTTGCATATATCTTGGGGAGAACATTCTTGAGGCTATCGTTTTCCTTTTCGATAGCTCTCATGGCATCGTCAATGACCATACCAATCTCGGGGGTGTGAGCTGCACTTGCAATCTTGTTCCAACGGGCTTCCTCGGGAACAAAGAATACATTTTCGGCAAGGTATTCATCGGGATCATTTTCAAAGCCGTCACCTTCGGCGACAAGCTCATTGTATCTTTGTTCGAAGGCACCGGACACATATTTCAAGAAAATAAGTCCGATGATTACCTTTCTATAGTCAGCAGCAGGGATATGCCCCCACAGAACACAGGCTGCATCCCATATTTGTTTTTCGAAGCCAATGTTCGCATTGTTTCTCTCAGCCATTTTATATTCCTCCAAGTTGGTTTGTTCCGTTGATCGGTCAGTCCTCTATGACCTGCATTATATCGCCAATATCACAATGAAATATCTTGCATAAGCGGAGCATCACATCCATCGAAACAACACGATCCTGATTAAGTTTTGTCATAGTGCTTTGCGATATTTCCGCTGCTTTTGCAAGGTCGCTTTTCTTCATTTTGTTGGTCTTCATAAGACTCCACAACTTATCATATCTGACTGTCATAGCTATCCTCCAATGTGCCTTTGGTAGTGTGTATAACAATACATCATAGATTATAGCACATTTTCTCCGTTTCTACAATAGATTTCCGCAAAATGTAAAGAAAAAGCCCGAATGGTGTCGAACTCGCCCATCACCTCCGTGCGATTTTGCCGCTTTCTGTGTGAGCATATGCCGAATATAAAGATATAGGGAAGCCCCAAAAGGCTTCCCTATATGTGCATTCCAGTTATTCTGAGTATCGAGGAGCAATGTAGTGTATCAGCAGATCAATATCGCCGTCTTCTTCATACTCACAGTCAACTCCAAATTCACCAACGGAGAACCACGGGCAGGTATCCACCATCCCATGAATTTTTCTTTCTTTGAGGCTTACGACAGCAAGTTCTGCCGGGGGATTATCTCCGAACCACAGATCATTGATACTATCAAGGCAGATCTGACATAGTTTACACTGCACCACATCTCTGTTGATTTCATAATCAAGCTTTGTGATATCAACTCGAGCATATCCTTCATCGGGGAAAGTGAAGGAGTTAACATGGGTATCATCTTCATGCATTCCTCCGCTTACCATGACTCCGGCAGGTTCTGTGATGAGCTGCCTTTGGTCATCGTATCGATTGATTTCTATGCGATGCATTCCAAAGGTGTTCAGATTTAGGATTGCAACATTGTCCTCACCCCAATAGGTGAAGTCGCTTCCTGATCCGCAGATAAAGCATTCCTCTTGGCTGATTTTTGACACCAAATCCTTATGCTCATACTCACTCGGTTCATCGGCCTGGCTACAAGCGCGTATGTTGGCAATGCAGAATAGCAGTAAAAACATTGCGACTGCTCCAACGATTCCCGAGATAATACATCGTTTCATTGGGTGACCTCCACCTATTGATATTTAGATTTTCAATGTTCTTGTTCTGTGTAGTTGCAAGACGGATAATTTGAACATCCCCAAAACTCTCCGAAGCGTCCTTTTCTACGGATCATGAATCCACCACATTGAGGACATCTCTTGTTCTCGGTCATAATCGAGGTGTGCGCCACGGTGTAGTCACACTTGGGGAAGTTTGTGCATCCCACGAAGTATTTATTGCTTCGTTCATTTTTCCGCACCATAAGGTAACCGGTCTTGCACCGAGGACATGCGATCCTTTTCTCGGGAGCATCCTTGCTTGCACTATTCGTTATGAATACAGATTTCGAGGATACAAACTCCTTGAAGAATTCCGAAGGCTTCTGCTCATCGACCATCACATAGCTGCGATTCTTGGTTCGAGTAAGAGCCACATATAGAAGTCGCCGTTCCTCGGCATACTCAAATGTATCCGCAGAACTCAATACCAGTTCGAGGATCGGGTCATCGGATATCTTATTCGGGAAGCCCAGCGTTGCGTTTCGGAAATTCAAGAGAACAATGTTATCGGCTTCCAGACCCTTGGACTTGTGAACTGTAAGGAATGATATCGGGGTATTTGGAGATTCCTTATAGGAGATCTTTTCTCCCTTGAATGTGAACAATCCTGATTCCTTCAGCATCTCCGCATCATAGGTTGTACGGCCAAGAAGCAAGATGCTTTTTTCGGGGCCGAACTCGGAGATTGTCTTGTTGATGATCTTTTGCAGAGCCGAGAATGGATTGTCGTTATAATTCCAAAATACGATTGGATAATCAAGAGTCTTTGCCGATACCAAGGATTTCTTGAGCTGCATCGGGTTCTTCGTTATAAACTTTCCAACCTCATCAATAAGCTGCTGTGCGTTACGGTATGTCTTTTCTAACCGCATAACGCTTGTGTATCCAAAGTAGGATTCAAAGTTTGTGAAGAGTGAAATGTCGCTGCCGGTAAAGCGATAGATCGACTGCCAGTCATCGCCCACACAAAGCAGTTTTGCTTTTGTCTGATCAAGGATTGCTTTCACGAGCTTGTATCTCGCCACGGAA
>JAZQHD010000130.1:0-46773 GCA_045540375.1 Ructibacterium sp.
GTGTGCGAAGTGGAAAGAGTGTTTTGAGAATTTTCGCCATCATAGTCCAAGTGTTGCATTGTGCAGAGTGCGAAAGATATTTGTCGATGGCGAGGATTGCTTTGAGGAGGTAGTCGATGGCTAAGTTGAAACCTTGCCCGTTTTGTGGGGGCGAAGCAGTTGTTAGAAGAGTGGGAGATATGAAACAGTTTTTTGTGTTTTTCTGCTCTGCCTGTGGAATGACACCAGTAAAGAATTGCGAAGCCCGCTCAACGATTTGGGGAGCAAAAAGAGCGTGGAACAGGAGGGCAAACGTATGAAAGTGGCTCTTATCTGCATTCTTTGTGTTGTGGCATACATCGGTATTGCATTGGCGTTTTATGCCGTCCTCAATTGGTTTGATCCGGAAATTAGGATCAAAGACAGTAACAAACTGATTGCTGGTCTTTGGCCCTTGTCTATCCCACTAAATGTCGTTGTTTTCGCGGTGGCTGGTGTGGAAAGGCTTATGGATATGATTAGAGCGTATCAAGACAGAAGGAGGGCAAATGATGGCAGTATGTGAACATTGCAGATTTAGGTTTTCTTGGGATTGCGATGATGGTCTACCTTATCCTAAGAAAGGCTGTGACTCTTTTGAACTTGACTTTAAGACATTGAGCAAGAAACAGCAGAAAGCCATTCGTAAGATATTGGCACACGAGAACGAGAGGGAGGAATGGTGATGGACATTCGTGAAAAGCTGGTGGAGCTGATTGAAGAATCGAGAATCAGTTGCGGCGAAAACGGCGTTCGAATTAACGGTTCGAGAGATATTGCCGACCATCTTCTCGCCAACGGCGTGACGATTAAAGGTGTCGAAAACGACACGGTTAACATGGTCAAACTCGACCCGCTTGAAACCGTGACACCTTGTCACGGTTTTGGGGAGTGGATTCCTGTGACGGAGCGGTTGCCGAAGAACGATTACGAGAAGCCGTGGTGGGAAAGACAGCGGTATCTTGTTCGGCTGCAAGGCGGGTCGATGCGTGTTGCTACCTACGGCTACAAGGAAGCTGACTGGTGGATTGATAGCCACGACTGCGTTTTACATGTAAAGCATCATACGGCTGTCACCCACTGGATGCCGCTGCCACGCCGCCGAAAGGAGAGTGACTTGCGTGGAATTTGCTGACTTTATGAACCTTTGCGATTTCTGTGTATATGCACCATGCGTTTGTGGTAATGACCCCGAAAACTGCGCTTCTTATGTGCAAAAGCATGGTATGGGAGTCACGCCGCCGAAAGGAGAGTGAGCATGATTAAAGTTTACTGCGATATGTGCAAGAGGGAAATCGACTACAACGTGGACGGTGTAAACCTCGATTTTAACAGCTACGGCGTGGTGAAGTTCATGAACAATCAGAAAGTCGAAGAACGGCAGCTTTGCGTGTCTTGCGCTACCCGTGTTTGTAATTGGATTACAGAACAGTGTAGGGTGCGCTCCAAATTGCCGAAAGGAGAGTGAACTATGGGAAACGGACAGACTTTGCCGAAAGGCTGTGTCCCTGCACCCGAAACAGGGCCGTATTATAAGTTTCATGACGAGTAAAGGAGAGTGAGTGGATGACGATTGGAGATAGAACTGAGGGAAGGTCGTTTGCTCAACTGCTCTGCCTTGCAACAAGGCTTGGTATGAAAGTGACATTTATGGACGATGTGTTAATCGCACATCCCAATGCAATGCTCATTAGAGTTGATGCTGGCGGCGGTAGCAAAGTTGTTCGATTCATAGTAGATGATATGGAGCATCTTGAGGATATTATGCGTAGGGCGTTAAAAGACGCAATCGTAGGGTACATTGAGGGGTGAATACATGATCTGTCCATACTGCGGAAGCGACAACACCAAGGTAAATGACAGCCGCCAGTATCCCGATTACCGATGGCGGCGCTATGCGTGCAATAACTGCAAGGAGCGGTTTACCACCAAGGAGGAAGTGAAGGAGAAAAAATGAAATGTAACCAAAGGTGTCAGTGGAACATGAACTACGAGTGCATGAAGCCTTTGTGGGTGGAGTGTCCGCTGACGAACATAAAGTTTGAGGAGAAGGCGCTCATAGATAAAGCGGAGCGGGTTTTCTCGGTTGCCAAGGCGATACAGAACGGGAAGGGCAAAAAGGATAAGCGGCGAGTGAATCCCCACCGTATCCCCGTTAGTAAAGCTTCGGTGAAGAAGCTGCAAGGGGCAATTACCTCGGATGCCATAAACTTGGCAATGGCCCTGTTTCTTACCACGCTGTGCGATAAGTTTGGCTATGACAGCGATTCGCTACAGGATGTATGGAAGGAAGTAAACGCACTGAGCGATGGCGTTGTGAAGGGCTATGTGAACGTCAACGATCTATTGCAGGTGCTTGACGAGGAATACGGCATCACGATCAAGGTGTAAGGAGGAGATATGACAAGAGAACAATATAGACAGCGGCGGCTGTTTCGGTTATCCATCCTATTGGTGGCGGCAGTGATGGCGTTAGCTTTCGCGGCTATCGCCTACGCCTGTAAACCGATTGAGGAGAAGGAATACGCCCCTGTGAATCCCCCGGCTGTGCCCATTGAGGAAGTGAAGGCTGAGATCGCCGTGAGAACGGATCATCCCAACCGTTTCTACTATCGGCAGGAGATCCCGCTGGATAAATACCTACAGGAGACTCTATACAACGCTGCTTGGGAATGGGGTGTTCCCTACGAGCTGGCGGTGGCGGTATGTTGGCGGGAGACGGAGTTTCAAAACCTTGTGACGGAACTGCCCTCAGGTACTTACTACGGGATGATGGCGGTGGACATTGAGGATGCAGGCTACTACATGGAACTCTGCGGCGTAGATAACCTCGACACAGAGGAGAACCGATTGCGGGTAGGCTGCTGCATTCTCGGTCAGCACATCAAGAATGAAGGCAGCGTCCGCGCCGCCCTGTGCCGCTACTCAAATGACTACGAGGGCTGGTACGCCGACAGCGTACTGAAGAAGATGGGGGAGTTTCTGTAATGATCAAGACCATATACGATGAAGCGCTGGAAGCCTTCGGTCAGGAAAGGCAAGTGAGGAAGTTCTGCGAGGAACTGGCTGAACTACAGGAGGCTGTGCTGAAGACCCTTGAGCAGAAGGACATTCCCTCCCATGTAGCGGAAGAGATGGCTGATGTGGAGATCATGATGACGCAGATGCGAAGGCTGTTGGGTATCAGCGACTTGGAGTTCACCCAATGGCAATTTAAGAAGATCGAAGCACTGCGGGAGAGGATCGGAAGATGAAAGTAGTAAAATGTTGCGTGTGGTGCGGCAAGGTATATCTTGGAGAAAAGAAGGGCGCACTCTGCTCCAACGAGTGCAAAGGTTACTATGCCCGTACCAGCACCAAGGAGAAGCTGCTTTTGTTTGCTGAGATGGAGAAAAAACAGAGGAGTCCAAAACGGAGCTGTCGGAGCTATGACCCGAAAACGCACAACTGCCACGCCCTGACGGGGTTATGGTGCGAATGGGAAGATTGTAAATTTTACAGGAGGGCTGACAATGAGCAAGAGGAAAGTGTCGGTCAACGCGATCTGCCCGTTTTACCGTAGCGAAGAGCGGCAGAAGGTGTATTGTGAAGGCGTACAGAAAGGAAGCGCCATACACCTCGCGTTTGGAGATACGAAAGACCTGAAGCGATATATGGAGGACAACTGCTGTGACCATTTTAAGCACTGTCTCATCGCAAAAGCGCTGATGGAGAAATATGAGGAGGGCTGAAAAAGCCCTCTTCTTTTTTGCTGAAAATTTTTTTAGGGGGGGTGGATTTGTTTTTGTAACGGCATCTGTCACACTGGATACAGCACCGAAAAGGAGAGGCGTATGAAAGCGATCAGATGCGATCTGCCCTACGCCGATGTGATAGAGCTGCACCCTTTGGCAGACCTGCACATCGGTGATATGTGCAGCGACTACAAGCTCATTATGGAGAGGCTGGAACACATCAAGAACACAGCCAATGCCTACTGCATTTTAGGCGGTGATCTTATGGACACGGCTATCGCCTCCAGTATTGGCGATACCTACGGGGCCAACCTCCAGCCTATGGAGCAGCTAAAGCAGTGCGTGAAGATCTTTGAGCCACTGAAGGACAAGATCCTCGCCGTATTGCCCGGTAACCATGAAAACCGCGTATACAAGGCAGACGGCATCGATCTCACGGCGCTGATGTGCAGCCAATTGGGAGTAGCCGAGAAATACTCGACAACTACTTCGGTGCTGTTTATTCGCTTTGGTAAAGGGGCAGCCCAAGGGCACAAGGATAGACGGCAGCTCTATACCGTGTACGCTACACACGGCAGCGGAGGCGGCAGAAAAGAAGGCGGCAAGGTAAACAGGCTTGCCGATCTCTCCTCCATTGTAGACTGCGACATTTACATCCACGGGCACACGCACCTGCCCCTTGTATTCAAAGAGAGCTTTATGAGACCCAGCAGAACCACCTCCACGGTAGAGCCAGTAGAGAAGCTGTTTGTCAACACGGCGGCATGGCTCAACTACGGAGGCTATGGAGATAAGGCAGGATTCAAGCCTGCAAGCAAACGCTCACCTGTCATTTACCTTGATGGGCAAAAGCACGATATGTGGGCGCAGCTATAGAGAAAGGAGCATCAGCCGTGGCTGATTGGCGAAAGATCAAAACAGAATATATCACCACGGATACCAGCTACCGAAAACTATGCGAGAAATACGATGTTCCGCTGCCTACTTTGCGCGATAGAGCCAAAAGTGAGAAGTGGGTGGAGGCGAGAACACAGTACCGTGACAAAGCCGTTACAAAGGCTACAGATGCGATTATCGACAAGCAAGCAGAAAGAGCATCAAGGCTTCAGAGTGTAGCGGATAGGCTGCTCACCAAAGTGGAGCGGCTTATGGATATGGATGATAAGGTGATAAAAGACTCTGATGGTGAAAACATGGTTCTTGGCTCTAAGGGCATGAAAAGCATCGCGGGAGTTCTTAAAGACATTAAAGAAATCCAAATGATTCGCAGTGACGCTGACCTTGAAGAGCAGAAGGCGCGGATCGCCAAGCTGCGGCGTGAGGCTGAAGAAGAAAACGAGCCTCCTGAGATCAAGGTGACACTGGCAAAAGCTGAAGAGTATGCGAAATGAGGAGGTGATGCCTTATGCCGACATTGACAATCCCTGAGCCTAACGACAAGCAGAAGCTTTTTTTGTTAGACACACATAAATACATTGGATTTGGCGGCGCTTAGTTCGAGGGGGCGGCAAAAGTTGGTCTGTACGCACTAAGGCGAAGCTGTTGTGCCTCAGATACGCGGGGATCAAGACGATGATCGTGCGTAAGACATATCCTGAACTCATGGCGAATCATGTCAACCCCTTGGTTGAGGAGCTGCGGTGCTATCACCCCAATAGGAGAGAGCGCATTGCACGATATAACGATGCCAAAAAGACCATCACCTTTCCCAATGGAAGCACCATCCTTTTCAAGTATTGCGACAACGAGAAGGATGCAGAACGCTTCCAAGGTACGGAGGTGGATGTGCTGTTTATCGATGAGGCCACACAGCAGAGCGAGGAGAAGGTGAAAAAGCTGATCGCCTGCGTCCGTGGTGTCAACAAGTTCCCAAAGCGGATTTATATGACGGCGAACCCCGGCGGCGAAGGACACGGATGGTTTAAGCGACTATTTATTGACAGAAAGTACGAGGGTAAAGAGCGGGGTGAGGACTACACCTTTATCCAGTCTCTTGTGACAGACAATGACGCATTGATGCGTGAAAACCCCGATTACCTCTCACAGCTGGAGTCGTTGCCGCCCAAGCTGCGGAAGATGTGGCTATACGGCGAGTGGGATGTTGGCGATGGTATGTTCTTTGATGACTTCCGCACGACACCCGATAGAGAAAAGTGCAAAGAGGCTGGGATCACCTTGGAAGAGGCTGTGCAGCAGCACCGTTGGTGTCATGTGATCAAGCCTTTCAACATCCCGCGAGAGTGGAAGATTTACCGCTCTTACGACTTTGGCTATGCAAAGCCTTTCTCCTGTGACTGGTGGGCGGTGGACTATGATGGCACAGCCTACCTCATCTTGCAGCTATACGGCTGCACCGATACGCCCAATGAGGGTAAGCGTTGGACTCCCGATGAGCAGTTTAAGCACATTGCAGAGATCGAGCGGACACACTCTTGGCTAAAGGGAAAGCGCATTGACGGCGTGGCAGACCCTTCTATTTGGGACACCTCCCGTGGTGAGAGTGTGGCTGAGACGGCGGTGCGATACGGCGTGTACTTTACCCCCGGCGATAACGAGCGCATTGCAGGATGGATGCAATGCCACTACAGACTACAGTTTGATGAAAACGGCTATGCACGAATGTATGTATTTGATAACTGCAAGGATTTCATTCGTACTGTGCCGTTGATGATGCACTCGGAGACACATCCCGAAGATCTTGACACAAAGCTTGAGGATCACATCTGTGACTCGTGGCGCTATTTCTGTATGTCGAGACCCATTAAACCTATCATCGTTCCCAAGGAGCGTGTGATCATCAGCGACCCGCTGAATCAGTTCAAGTAAGAGGAGGACGGACATGGACGAGAGAAACAAGGCGGTTGACCTTCAGGCATCGCCTATCGGTAAAGAACAGCTAAAGCAGTTCGTGATGGTGCTGGAGCGATATAAAAGCGGCAAGAAGCAGACGGAGACCCGCATCGTAGCCTCTGAGAACTGGTGGAAGCTGCGTAACGGCAAGGAAGAGCGGAAAGACTCCTCCATTGGATTGGATGGACAGTTCTCCTCCTCCAGCGGGTGGCTGCACAATGTCATCACCTCCAAGCACGCAGATGCCATTGAGGCGTACCCCGAACCCAATCTTTTGCCCCGTGAGGCAGCGGATAAGGCAGAGGCAAAGATCCTCAGTTCTATTCTCCCCTGTATCTTGGAGCAGAACCACCATGAGAAGACCTACTCGGACGAGGCATGGCAGAAGCTGAAGAGCGGCACGGGTGTGCTGAAGATCGTATGGGACAAGAGCAAACTGAACGGACTCGGTGACATCGGCGTAGAGCGCAGCAACATCCTCAACCTCTATTGGGAGCCGGGTATCACCGACATTCAGAAGAGCCGCTACTTCTTCCACACGGAGACGGTGGACAGCGACATCTTGGAAGAACTCTATCCCGAAACGAAGGATAAGCTGAAGACCAACACCTTCATCTCCACCAAGTTCCTGTATGACGATAGCGTGTCTACGGACGGCAAGGTGACGGTCATCGAGGTGTACTACCACAAGCACGGGGTGCTGCAGTATTGCAAGTTCGTGAACGATGTGGTGCTGTACGCCACGGAGAACGATCCGCAGATGGTACAGCGCGGTCTCTACGATCACGGCAAGTACCCTTATGTATTCGACCCCCTCTTCCCCATTGAGGGCAGCCCCTGCGGCTACGGCTATGTGGACATCTGCCGCAACCCGCAGACGGCAATCGACATCTTGCAGACGGCAATGGTGAAGAACGCCATGGTGGGTGCTACGCCCCGCTACTTCAAGCGACAGGACGGCGGCATCAATGAGGCAGAGTACCTTGACCTTACCAAGCCTATCGTTCATGTGGACGGCAATCTCGGTGAGGACAGCATCCGCGTAGTGGACTATAAACCCTTGGATGGCAACTACATTGCCCTCAGAGACGGACTCATTGCAGAGCTGCGTGAGACCAGCGGCAACACGGAGACCTCTACAGGCTCTACATCCAGCGGCGTGACGGCGGCAAGTGCTATCGCAGCCTTGCAGGAGGCAAGCGGTAAGGGCAGCCGTGACAGCAATCTCAGCGCCTACAGAGCCTACAGCGAGATGGTGGAGATGATCATCGAACTAATTCGACAGTTCTACACCATGCCCCGTCAGTTCCGCATTGTGGGCGAGTACGGCAAGGAGGAGTTTGTCACCTACACCAACAAGGCATTGCAGATGCAGGTGATTGCCAACGACCCTGTGCTGGGTGAGATGTACCGCAAGCCTGTGTTCGATATCAAGGTGAGCGCACAGAAGAAGAATGTGTACACCAAGGTGTCGCAGAACGAGCTGGCCTTGCAGTTCTTCCAGTTGGGCTTCTTTAATCCGCAGATGGCAGACCAAGCCATTATGTGCATTGAACTGATGGACTTTGATGGCAAGGACAATGTCTTGCAAAAGATCGCGCAGAACGGGACCATGTTCCAAAAGCTGACCCAGTATATGCAGATGGCGCTGATGCTCTGCCAGCAGGTGCGCCCCGACATGGTGGCGGGTATTGCCGCAGATATTCAGCAGACTCTCAGTGTGGCTGTCCCTGCGGGCGGCGGCAACGTGCAGATGGCTGAGACGGATGCTTTGGGCGGCTTGAAGAAGAAGGAACACGCCATTGTGGAGAACGCACGGGAGAAGAGCAACAATGCATCCCAGCCCGATGGCGGCAAGGTGACGAAGGAGGCTAACGGATGATCACGGTGACCTACTATCGTAACCGCCACTGGCTTGAGGTGGAAGGACACGCGGAGACAGCAGAGGCGGGACACGATCTTGTCTGTGCCGCTGTGACCATCCTCGTGCGGACACTGGCGGCAAATGTGCTGGAACTGAGCGCGGAGGAGCGCAGATATGTGCGCTATCCCGAAGTGAGCATGGAAGAGGGCAAGGCAAGGGTATCTTGTAAGCCCGTACACCGCTTTACCAGCATGGTGGAGCTTATCTACGACAGCGTGATTCGCGGGTTTGTACTCCTCAGTGAGCAGTACCCCGAAGCTGTTACCTACAAGGAGGTTAAGGGCTAAGAGCCTTTATCATACCAATGCGGCAATGTCACCAGCCGCGCCTACGGAGGGCATTAAAGGGAGACTTGCTTGTGCGCTGTGCGAAAGCGGCAGGCCGAAAAATGTATTTGACCCTAAGCCGGGGAGTATAAAGAAGAACGGATGCGACCAACGCGACTGGCGCAGGCTTGAAAAGTTCCGTGATATACCCGCGACGGCTTGCCGACCTGAACTGGGAGGCGAGGATGTCATTGGCGTGGTTCCGGCTGTCTTTGGACAAGGCCGGTGGTACTGGGTAAAGTTTGCTGGTCGCCGCGGGATATTGTATGTAGGATGAACAGCTAAGGCGGCTGGCCTGCCTGCTAAGCAGTGCGCGGGGAAACCCGTATGGTTCGTGTCCATCGTCCTACGCCAATGGGACTCACCGCCCCGAAAGCGGTAGATACAATCGGAGGATTTACTCAATGTTTGACTACAAATGGCTGCAGCTCTTTGCCGAAGGCGAAGGCGATGCCGCAACGGGCGATACTGCTGGTGCCGCCGACCAGTACACAGAAAATCTTGTCAAGCTCGGTGTGCCGCGAGACAAGATTCGGGCGAAAAGTCCCGCTGCAAAGCCTGCACAGCCTGCCCAGCAGGTAGAACAGGTGCAGCAGCAGGAGACGGAGCAGGCCGCCGCTGCTACAGAGCAGAAGAGGATGACTTGGGAAGAGATCATGGCTGACTCCGAGTACAACGAAGCCATGCAGAAGGTCGTGAGTGAGCGCCTTAAGAAGTCCAAAGCCGCACAGAAAGAGGCAGAGGATAAGCTGGGTAAGCTTGCTCCCGCACTGGAGGTCATGGCGCGGAAGTACGGCATGGATGTCAACGATCTCGACTTCGATAAGCTTGCTACTGCCGTGTCCGAGGATGCCATTTACTACGAGCAAAAGGCGATGGACATGGGCGTTAGTGTTGAAACTGCCAAGCATATCGATCAACTTGAGCGCGAGTCAGCGCGAAGAAAGGCTGAAGAAGCCAAAAGTGTTGAGGATCAGGCTATGCGGCAGCATTTTCAGCGGCTTGCGGAGCAGGCAGAGAAGCTGAAAGAGACCTTCCCCAATTTTGACCTCGTGAAAGAGATGGAAAACCCCGCGTTTGCACGGATGACCGCACCCAATATGCCTATCAGCTTGGAGGATGCGTACTATGCGGTGCATCGCAAGGAGATCCAGCAGGCTTCCATGCAGGTGGCGGCACAGAAAACCGCCGAAAACCTCTCAAAAACCATTCAAGCGGGTCAGAAAAGACCCGTGGAGAACGGTACTTCTGCTCAGGCACCCTCCATCACTACCATCGATTGGAGAAATGCCAGTAGAGAGCAGCGCGAAGCACAACGCGCACGCATTAAACAGGCTGCGGCACAGGGCAAGAAACTGTACCCCGGCATGATTTAATGCAAAGTGGTTGTTTCAAAAATTGTAATAACCACTATTGGCGTTTCTCCTGCCAACTATGAAAGGAGAAAAACTATGGATATGAAGTATATGTTCCTTCAGCTGTTTGCTGATGCAGGTACGCTGACCAACACCACCGTCCAGTATGTCAACTCTTATACTGGCGAGACCACCGCTTTCGATGACAAGAACACCCTTCAGGGCGAGCTGAAGACCTTCTTCGACACGGAGCTGCTGGAGAACGCCCGCGTGGACATGATTTACGCTCAGTTTGCCAAGAAGCAGCCTCTGCCTGCCAACCACGGTGATACCGTTGAGTGGCGTAAGTTCAACACCTTCGCCCGTGCTGAGAAGCTGATCGAAGGCGTTATCCCCACTGGTCAGAAGATGGGTATGTCCAGCAAGACCGCTTCCATCAACCAGTACGGCACTTATGTGTCTATCTCCGATAAGCTGGACCTGCGTTCCTATGATCCCATCGTGATGGTTGCCACCGAGGAGATGGGCGCTTCTGCTGCTGAGACGCAGGAAGTTCTGATCCGCGATGAGCTGCTGACCAACATGAACGTCCTGTACTGCGACAACGTGAAGAGTGACGGCACTTTCGTGTCTACCCCCGACTCCGCTGCCACTATGGGTGCATCCGAGGCTGACGGCTGGGCACTGCTGACCCCCGACATGGTTGCCAAGGCTGCCACCAAGATGAAAAAGGACAAGGTCCCCACCATCGGCGGCAAGTATGTGGCTGTTATCCATCCTTCCGTTGCTTACGACCTGCGTAAGTCCAAAGAGTGGATCGAGGCACACAAGTATGCCGCTACCGCTGAGATCTTCAACGGTGAGATCGGTGAGCTGCACGGCGTGCGCTTTGTGGAGAACACCTTCGCCCCCATCCTCGGCGGCGAGTACGAGAACAAGGAAGGCGGCGTGACCTACGCCAACTACTTCTTCGGCAGAGATGCTTTTACCATCATCGATCCCGCCAGTGGTGCGCTGCAGATGATCGCCCACGACAAGGACGAAATCGGCGGCCCCCTGAACCAGTTCAGCACTGTGGGTTACAAGTTCGAGACCAACGGTGCTACCGTGCTGTATCCCGAGCGTCTGCTCCGCGTGATGAGCGTCAGCTCCTACAGCGATACCGACGAGGCCAACTAACCATCAGAGGGGGCTTCAAGCCCCCTCTCCCTACTTTAAGGAGGAAATACTATGAGCGAGTCCAAGAAGACCAAGACCGTGGAAATCTATGTCGAGCGCGGCAGAGGTAACGAAGATCCCAACCTGTTCGTGTCCGTCAACGGCGTGAACTATCTGATCCCTCGCGGCAAGAAGAGCATGGTGCCCGACTTTGTGGCGGCTGAGATCAACCGCGCAAAGCGTGCTTCCGATGCCATGTTTGAGCGCAGAGATCATATGATCGAACAGGGGCAGGACCACATCGTGCAGCGATAAGGGGGGGAAGCACCATGACCATCGGACAGGCCATTGATCGTATCGATGAGATGTACCCCAATCACTTCGAGACTGCCACTAAGATCGCGTGGCTGTCCGAACTGGACGGTAAGGTGCATACGGAGATTCTGAAAAGCCATGTGGGTGATGTGGCTGACTTCTCCGGCTACTCGCTGGAGTCTGACCCCGACACGGTGCTGCTGATCCCCTTCCCCTACGATGGCGTGTATCACCGCTACCTTGAGATGATGATCACGCAGGAGTATAAGGAGATCGAGCGGTACAACCAAGCTGCGGCACTGTTCAACAACGCATACCTTGAGTTTGCCAACTTCTACAACCGCAGCCATATGCCGCTAAACAGCGGTGCATTTCAGTTTTAAGGAGGTGGGCGTGTGCCTTTCTTCCCTAAATTGCGTGGTAAAAGCCCTACGAAGGAGTTTTTGGACACCTTCGGGGGCTATGACCACAACCTCAAAATCGGAGACGGGATGTGGTATGACGAGGAGAACATGACCGCAGAACACTTCCCGCTCTTGGCTACCCGCCACAAGCGAGGTGTGGTGCAGTCCTTTACCAAGCCGCTTGGCATCATCACAAAGGACACCCTCGCCTATGTGGACGGGCATGACCTCTATTACAACGGCGATAAGATCGAGGGCTTGGTGCTGTCGGACGATGGCCCCAAGCAGATGATCTCTATGGGCGCATATCTTTTGATTTGGCCCGATAAGGTGTGGCTCAACACCGTGAACATGACGGAGTGGGGCTACATGGAACAGCGCAACACCACGGCGGCAGCGGTAAAGGTGACCCTTACCCAGCGAGATGGGACAGGCTATGCCACTATTGTGACCGTTGCGCCCGACTCCCCTGCGGATGGTGCGCTGTGGATGGATGTGTCGGACGATACCCCTGTGTTGAAGAAATGGTCGGCACAGAGCGGGATGTGGGTGTCTATCCCCACCACATACCTCAAGATTGAGTGCGCCAACATCGGCGCGGGACTCAGCAAGGGTGACGGCGTATCCATCAGCGGCTTTACGGCAGACCTCGCCTCCCTCAACGGTTCGTTTGTTGTGGAAGCGGCAGAGGATGGCTACATTGTGGTCATCGGCATCGTGAAGGGCAACGAGTTCACGGAGACGGGCGAGGTGAAGGTGGAGCGCACGGTGCCTGAGATGGACTATGTGTGCGAAAGCGGCAACCGCGTGTGGGGCTGCAAGTACGGCTTTGTAAACGGGAAGACCGTCAACGAGATCTATGCCAGTAAGCTGGGTGACTTCAAGAACTGGAACGTGTTCCAAGGCTTGAGTACGGACAGCTATGTGGCATCCCGTGGCTCGGACGGGCAGTTTACAGGCGCGATTGCACACCTCGGCTATCCCCTGTTCTTCAAAGAGAACTGCCTTGAGAAAGTGTACCCCTCGGCTACGGGCGCACATCAGATCGTGACCACGGAGTGCAGAGGTGTACAGAAGGGATGCTGGCGCAGCTTGCAGATCGTGAATGAGACGCTGTACTACAAATCCCGCGAGGGCGTGTGTGCCTATACGGGTGCGCTGCCTGTGGGGGTTTCCTACGCTTTTGGCGATGTGAAGTACCGCGATGCACGAGGCGGCGCTTTGGGTAACCGCTACTTTATTTCGATGACTTCTGACGATGGGTGGAGTCTCTTTACCTATGACACGGCAAAGAAGCTGTGGCACAGAGAGGACGATACCTGCGCCATGTTCTTCACGGAGAAGGACGGAGAACTGTATTTCATCGATGAGGTGGACAACACCCTTCGCTGCGTGATGGGTACAGACGGCGAGAAGGAAGAGGACTTCGAGTGGAGCGTGGAGTCGGGCGTGATCGGCTTTGAGGACAGCGAACACAAGTACCTCTCCCACTTTGTGTTCCGCGCTGCCCTTGCGCCCGGTGCTTGTTTGCATCTCGACATCCTCTACGATGAGGATAAGGCGTGGACAAAGCGCGGCACATACAACAACTGCGGTCTGCGCTCCTTCGTACTGCCTGTGATGCCCCGCCGCTGCGACCATCTGCGGTTTCGGCTGCGTGGTAAGGGGGATATGAAACTGTACTCCATTGCGAAAATCAAGGAAAAGGGGAGTGATGCTGCATGGCGCTGACACTTCCTCTGCCTCCGCAGAATATGCCTGCGGAGGTTTACTCCTATCTGTTCCAAATGGTGCAGCTGCTGAATGTGTCGGTGGATGCAATTTCCACAGGTACAACCGTCAATGTAAGCGGCGGCGTGAGTGGTGGAACGAGCGGTGAAGCGAGTGGTGAAACGGGCGGTTCTTATGACGAACTGCGAAGCCTCATCATCAAGACGGCTGACAATGTGAACCACGAGATCGAGCGCATGGATTCCTTCGTGCGTGAGAACTATGTGGCACAGTCGGAGTTCGGCGTGTATACGCAGGAACTAAGCCGTGAGCTGGAGGATGCGACACCCGATGCCATCACGCAGTATTACTCCTTCTACTCCAAGCTGCAAGCCAATATTGACGGGGTAATGACGGCATTGAACGACTACACGGTGAACACCGAGGGCTATATCCGCACGGGTATCGTGGCCTATGAAAACGGCGTTCCCATGTTGGGCGTGGCGGTGGGGCAGAATCTCTTGTCCACCACCACGGACATTGTAAACGGGCAGGAGTTCCCCGTTGTGGAAGAGAAGAACTTCCGCGCAGTGTTTACGGCACAGAAACTGAGTTTCTTCCAAGATAGCACGGAGGTTGCGTATCTGAGCAACAACAAGCTCTACATCACCAACTCCACGGTGCTGGAGAACTTGCAGATCGGCGAGTGGGCAGTATCGTCTACCAACGGTTTGGCATTTAAGTGGATCGGAGGATAAAAGATGGCAGTAAGTACAACTTGGGGAACTTCTCCTGCGATTTCGCTTTCAGTTATTTTTAACTCAGGCAATGTGGTTATCAATGTCGGCGCAGTACAGGGCGGCTCTTACTTCGGCTACCCTATCTATGTAGACCTATATAGCGGCTCTACGTGTGTGAAGTCCGGCTATCAGATCAAATCTGTGTCTACAAGCCAGTGGGATGCGTTTTCCCGCACGCTTATCTATTCGGGCATCACAAGGGTGCGTTTTTGGGCAAGCGGCAGCGGTGTGACCCGTGGCGCAATCAATATCTATTCCAGTGGTACTGTCAGCAATGAAGGCGGCTCAAGTAGCGGCGGCACAACGGAAGATGATACGGGCAGCGGCTCTACGGGCGGCGGCAGCAGCAGCGGCAGCGGAAGCGCAGGCTCTACCATCACGGAGGCAAGTTTTGGTCTCAGTTGTGGAACGCTTATCCTTGGCGCTGCCAATACCCTGACGGTGGTAAGACCCAACGCCAACTATACGCCCACCTTCAGCTACTCTTTTGGCAGCGTAAGCGGCAGTTTTAGTCCTGTGCTTTCTTCCAGCACATCCACAAGACTGGTGTATTTGTGGACTCCCGACATCTCCCTCGCCTCGCAGATCCCCAACAATGTAAACGGTTCGGGTACGATCACCATGCGAATCGGCGGGTACACGAAGCAGTATTCCTTTATTGCCACTGTGCCTGAGACGATGGTCCCCACGGCATCCCTTGCTGTGAATGTGGTGAACGATAACGCCAACGTATCTGTGTGCGCCAAGGGCTTGAGTAGACTCGCTTACACGGTAACGGCGGCGGGTGTGTACGGCTCTACCATTGCAGGGTATGAGTTCACCTTTGCGGGGCAGACCTTGACGGACGCAAATGGTGAGACGGGCTTGATCCTCTCCAGTGGTAAGCTGACACCCTCTGTGACCGTGACCGACAGCCGAGGAAGACGAACAACGGCAAGCGTGGCAGTCATCAATGTCTACGACTACTCCAACCCCGTGATCCGCGAGTCCTTTGCCGTAAGGCGTGATGGAAGCGGCGCAGAGAGTGAGGACGGCGCATATCTCTATGCCCAATGTACGGCTGAATGCAGCGACTTGGGCGGCACAAACGAGGTGAGCGTCAAGGCACGGTATAAACCGCAAGACGGTGACTGGAGCGGCTATACGGCGGTTACAAACGGTAACGGCGAGGTGCTGATCGGACAGGGCCTTGCAAGCGGGAAGTCCTACACGGTGGAGATCGTGGCAACGGACACGGTGGGCAACAGCCGCAGCGTGGAGCATACCAGCTTCGGCTCTGCGGTGGCGTTCCACCTGAAACAGGGTGGAAACGGCGCGGCTTTCGGCAAGTACAGCGAAGATGATGACTGCCTTGACTGCCTGTGGGATGCTAAGTTCCACGGCGATGTGGAGGTGGAGGGCGAGTTCACCATTCGCGGGAACAAGCCGTTGTTTACGGGGAACACCCTCTATGATATGGGGATTCTTGACCTTGTGTATCCCGTAGGCGCGGTGTATATCTCCACAGCGAACATTACACCCGCCACCATTTTCGGTGGATCGTGGACGGCGATCAGCGGAAAGTTCTTGTTGAGCGCGGATTCCTCCCATGCAGCAGGGAGTACGGGCGGCGAGGAGTATAAAACCCTTCAGCCTGCCAACCTCCCTGTACATTCCCACGGTGTTACCGTTACCGTTGGCGATCATTACTATAGCCACAGCCATGTGATCGGTGCAGATAAAGACGGCGGCGCAGGCTCTGTGAACTGGTCGGTACACGGCGCAGGTGTATCGGGCGCGGGTTATCAGATCGAAACAAGCGAGGATAGCACCACACTTTATCACAATGTCAGCGCAACGGTGGGCAGTACGGGTGAGGGACAATCCTTTTCCATTATGCCCCCGTACCTATCGGTGTATATGTGGCAGAGAACAGCATAAAAAAGTACCGCTTCGGCGGTACTTTTTTCTTGTATAGGGGTGGATTTGTTTTTGCCTGTGGTAAAGGCATACTGGACATACAGTGAATTTTACCACGAAGGAGGGCAAACTATGACTGTTTACAGAATGGGTAGCAGCGGCGATCAGGTCAAGAAAATTCAGCAGGCGCTGGGAATCAATGCCGATGGCGTATATGGTCAGCAGACCCGTGATGCTGTGAAGGCATATCAAAAAGCAAACAATCTCCAAGTTGACGGCGAGGTGGGTGACGAGACTTGGGGCAGCCTTTTTCCCACGAAGACCACGCAGCCTGCTACGCAGCAAAGTACGCAGTATACACCGAGTTATACTGCGCCGCAGATTACACCCACAAACCCCAAAGACTATGCCTATGACCCCAACACCAATGAGGCGTATTTGAACGCACTGAAGGCACTGGAGCAGGCCAACAAAAATGCGCCGACCTATGGGGCAAGCTACGATCAGCAGCTGGAAGAACTCTACGACAAGATCGTCAACCGCGAGGACTTTACCTATGACCTCAATGCAGATGCCCTGTACGAGCAGTATCAGCAGAAGTTTACGGCGCTGGGCGATCAGGCCATGCAGGACACGATGGGACAGGCAGCGGCGCTTACGGGCGGCTATGCGTCCTCCTACGCACAGAACGCAGGACAGCAGGCGTATAACCAGTACCTTACGCAGCTCAACGACATCGTACCCGACATCTACAACCAAGCCTACGGCAGATACCAAGACGAGGGACAGGATCTTCTTAACCAGTACGGTATGCTGGGTGACATGGCAGAGGACGAGTACGGCAAGTACATGGATGCGTACAACCAGTGGCTTGCACAGCTGCAGATGTCCCGCGAGGATGTGGACACCGCCTACAACAGAGGCTACACCGACTTTGTGAACTCTCAGCAGATGGCCTATCAGCAGGATCAGGCAAACCGCGCCTATGCTCAGTGGCAGCAGGAAATGGCGGCACAGCAGCAGAGATGGGCGCAGGAGATGGCCTATCAGCGTGAGCGTGACGCAATTGCTGACAGCCAGTGGGCGCAGGAGTTGGCGTATAAGCAGAGCAATAAGCAAAAGCAGGATGATGAAACCGTTACGAAGCTTACAAGCAGCCAAGCACTCAATGCTGCTACCAAAGCGGCGGGGTCTTCTGTTCAGGGACAGTTGTCCGAACTTCAGGCAATGAATGAGCGCGGGCAGATTACTGATCAGCAGCTGAAGGATTTGGCGAGTGCGATTACGAATCTTCGCAAGTAAAGGAGGTCAGCTATGGTTGACTTGACGAGTTATTTTAAGAAGGCAAAGGAACTGGATGAGGCAAAAGGAATTACTTACACCAAAAGAGATACGCAGAAGAGCGAAGTGACATCTTCGGGCGTAGACCTGTCTTCTTATTATGCGAAGGCGAGAGAACTGGATGCGGCAAGAACAGCGCCAAAGGTTGAGCCGATTGTTACGCCGACTCAGACCGCTGCGCCTTTGGCTAACCTCGGTAACAACGGTATGGGCGGCACGTTCCTTGGTGGGTATAAGCAGCCTGTGGCGAAGGAAAAGAAAGTACCTACCGCTGCGGAGATCGCAGAACAGAAGAAAGAAGCTGATGATGCGGCGAAGTACATCGAGTATCTGAAAGCCATCGACTTGAACTCTCAGCAGACGAAGATCGATGCACTTAAAGGCTCTGTGGATGCTGCGCCCAAGTATAACATTCGTGCCTTTGGCGGCTATGACCCCAACAACAAGACGGTGGACGAGACGGCACTTGCCAAGGCGCAGGAGGACTACAACCTTGCGCGGTCTATCCAGTATAGCGAGAGGGGCAAAGAGGCACTTGGTGCGCTTGATAGCGACATTTATGCTCATGTTGACAACATGGCACTTTGGAAGGTGAGCGCAAGGAAGTTCAGAAAGGCTACGGGCAAAGACAATGTATCTGAAGACTTGCAGGCGCTTTATGATGCAGGTCTTACCCTTCCTGAAATCGAGCAGCTTGTGGACTACCGAAAGCGGCAGATCAACGAGGACGAGTATGTCAAGAAGGTGCAGAAGATGGAAGAACTGGCGGCAAGCGAGGACTTCCTTGGCATCAGCGATGCAGGTGCTGTGGCGGCTTCTGTTGCCTCTGTTCCCCTTAACCTTGGAAGCGGCTTAGGATACCTCGATTTGCTGCGGCAGAAAGCCTATTTTAAGAGCGCAGGCTATGACCGCCCCCTCGACTACACCACGGCGGCAATGAGCCTGTATGGTCAGGCAGATGCGGCGAGAAGCACGGTGTCGCAGCGGATCATGGACAACGCAGAAACGGAGATCGGCGGCGAAGTTGGTGCGTTCCTGTATCAGACGGGTATGAGCATGGCTGACAGCGCAGTGGTGGCTACGCTGGGTGGTCTTGGTCTCGGCGCAGGTGGTACGCTGCTCCTTGGCGGCAGTGCGGCTACGGCGGCGGCTGTGGATGCCAAAAACCGTGGCGGTAGCGATGAACAGGCATTGTTGAGCGGCGCTTTTGCGGGTGCTGCAGAGACGGTGTTTGAGAAGGTGTCTATTGACAATTTGCTGAAGACCAACAACATTAAGAACATTCTTGGCGGTGAGTTTAGACAGCTGGTATCTGATATTGGAAAACAGAGCCTTGTGGAAGGCAGCGAGGAACTGTTCACGGAGTTTGCCAACTTTATTTCCGATCAGCTGATTATGGGCGGGTCTTCTGCATACGAGCAGAGTGTCCGCGAGTATGTGGCACAGGGTATGACGGAAGATGAAGCGAGAGCAAGGGCTGCGGGTGACTTTGCTATTGATTGCGCTACGGCGTTTATTGGCGGCGCGATCTCCGGCGGCATCATGGGCGGTGCTGTGTCTGCGGGTAGAATGGACACGGGCAACAATATTCGCAATGCTTACGCGCAAGCCTACGCAGAAGACACGCTGCGTACCGCACCTGAAAGCCCTGTGGCAACGCAGGTGATGGAGAAGGTCAACGAGGGCAAAAAGGTAAGCGGCAGAGACATCAAGAAACTGGAACGGGAGAACCAGCAGGCCGTTGAAAAGGCGCGGCGTGAGTCTGCAATGGCAGAGGTGGAGGAACTGAAAAAGCCTCCTACGGCGAGAGTGGACAACCTTACCCTTTCTGATGGGCGCAAGGTAACGAACTACACCACCGATGATGACGGTACTCCCGTATGGCTGACGGACAACGGTACGGTGCGCGGCGGCGAAGTGGACAGCACTACGGTGGGACAAGCCAACAAGTGGGGTGGCAACATTGGTCGCGTAATCGTGGAGCAGGATGACGGCTCTGAGGGCTACGCAGGTAATGCTGATGCACTGGTAGAGATGGGTATTCATTCTGTGGATAACCGCGCATTTGAGTGGTCTGCATTGGTAGATACCAACATCGTACAGGAGATGGGCGCAGATAAGGCGTTTACGCTGTACAACGCAGGCGTAAGCGCGGCGAGAAGCCCTGTGTTCCGCAGTTACTACCGCGCAGGCATCCTCGGTGACCGCTTCGACAGCGTGGATGTAAAGGGCAAGTGGGTCAGCAACACGGTGAAGCAGATGGCCTATGAAATGGGTCAGTTTGCGGCGAAGAACGAGAAGGCTTATACGGCGAAGCAGAGTAAAAACGCAGGCTTCCGTGATAACTCTGCGGCGGCGCAGAAACTGAGTAAGAAGACCCGCAACGCCCTTGACCGCATTGGTAAGACTCTCGGCGTGGAGATCCGCTTTGCTGTGGAGAGCGACCACATGGGCGAGAAGGAGAACGGACGGTACGATCCCTCTACCGCCACCATTATTATCTCCCCCAATGCTGCCAACCCCGCAATGGTTGTGGTGGCACACGAGGTGACTCATCGTATGCAGGAACTGTACAGCAAGGAGTATAAAGCCTATCGCCGCTTTGTGGTGCGTGCTATCGAGAAGAACACGGGGACCACAGCGGTCACGGCACTGCGGGATAGATACAACAACTACTACCGCGAGGCAGGACGGCTTGACAGCTTTGGTGACATCGATGCGATGGACGAACTTGTTGCCGACTACACGATGGCAATGATCGAGAACGGCACGCTGTTCCGTTACTTGGCACAGGGACACCGCAGTATCGCCAAGCGGCTGCTGGATGCGCTGAAGCGTGTGATTGACCGTCTTACGGGCAGGGAGCAGTACACTCTTTACGGTACTACCGCCACCGAGTTGCGAGAGGCACAGCGCTTGTGGGAGCGTATGCTTGAAGGCGAAGGCAACGTGTGGGATGCTGTCGTAGGTACGCGACAGCAAGGAAAAACCGTTGAAACTGCACAGGAGTCGGAGTATACTGGTGGTGATGAAAACGGTGTACGGCATAGCCTGAATGGAGAGTATTGGTATCCTAATCTGACAAAAAGTGAATTGGGAAAACTCAGAAAACTTGTAAAGGCAGATATTAAAACAAGTACAAATAATATCAATGATCGAGCGAATTGGTATTCCACTCGAATTGATGGGCAGTCTGTTTTTGCAATCTATAGCACAGCGGATACATACGATCCAACTGTTTTGTACGCTGAAAAGGGCGAACAGGCAGAATATGAAAAACGATTTGTCAAGAGTTACGAGGAGGGATATTTAGATGGAGTTGTCGGAACTGGAGAAGATTATGATTCGTGGGCTGAAGAGTATGGGCGCACGGTTCGACGAGGTTCTGTATATCGGGGCAATGCTGCAAACGGAAGAAACGCAGCAAGCAATGATAGAGTGGATGATTTCGAACAAGGGCGCAAGCCAAGCGCAGCGCTTGTCAGCTGCCTCAAAAATATCCTCGAAGTACGGGAGAGTGATAGTGGAGCAAAATACTCTCTCAAGACCGACAGCGAGGGCCGTCAGCTGAGCGAGGAGCAGGTAGAATACTTCAAGGACAGCAAGGCGGTGGATGGTAAGGGCAACCTCAAGGTGATGTATCGCGGCGGTGGTGACTTTACTGTGTTTGACCGCAAGAAGTCCAGCTACGCTAATCTCTACGGGCGCGGATTCTACTTTACCGACAGTAAGAGCCACGCAGAGCAGTACGGCGGCGCAAGGGCGTTCTATCTGAACATTACAAACCCTGTACCCACGGATGAAACGACCATCACCAAAGAGCAGCTGCTTGCCTTCCTTCGCGCTGTAGCGGAGAACGAGGATGACTACAGCTTTGAGAACTACGGCTACGGTGCAACGCCTGAGAGCGTTGTGGATGCCATCTACAGCGGCAAGAGCGACTTTGCCATGCTGTATGACGTGTCGCAGACCGCCATCGGTGATATGGTGGAGGCGGTGGAGCTGTTCAACGAGATCAACGGCACTGACTTTGATGGTCTTATCCTTGATACGGAGACCGTTACATTCCGTTCTGAGCAGGCGAAACTAACCAGCAACAAAACGCCTACGGATGATCCCGATATTCGGTTCTCCCTCAAGTCCGATGCGGCGATGGGGCGCACACTGCGGGATATGGCAGAGGCACAGAACTCCACGGAGAAGGCTGTAAAGGCTTGGGTGGCAGATGTCCACCGTGGCAAGAAGGTCGATGTCAACATCGACGAGACAGAGCGTGTGGCGCAGAATCTCATCAGTGACTACCGCTCCTCTGCGGATAAGTTTGAAGTGACGGGCGCAGTGCTTGACCTCTTCAACTACCTTCAGAATGGTGACGGCAACAAGAATATGGATACCGACACCATTAAGGCAAAGGCAAACACGGTGGCAGACATCCTCTTGAGCGCAGAGATGCGGGGTAGATACTACGAAGCAGACTTTGTGGAAACGCCCAATGGCATGGAGCTGTCGGACGCGGCGCAGGACAACGAGGAGCTGCGTAAGTTCCTGCGAGGGACGAAGATTGTGTTTCCCAAGGAATATGTCAGCGATCTCGGTGAAGAGAACTGGACGGCGTTTAAGGAGGGCCTTAAGGGCGCACAGGCACGACTGTCCGATGAGAATAACCGCGCTAACGTGGATACGCTGTACCGTGAGGATCTGAGCCGTATGTGGCCCCAATACTTCCCAGACTCTATTACGGGCGAAGCTGCCATGATGCAGCGCATTGCGGAAATAAGTCAGCGTGTGTTTGCGCGTACCAACAGAGCGCACAGCGAGGGCGAGATCGAGGCGATGATGCAGATGACTGCCTCAGACATTCTCGACAGATTCTTCAATCTGCCGCAGGTGGGCAAAACCTACATCTCTGTGAGAAATCTGCGGGAGAAGAGTACGCGCACGGTGCGGAGACTACAGGATCAGCTGCAGGTGCGTGACAGTCAAGGCAGCCGCGCCAGCATCATCCGCAAGGTGAAGGCACTGGACAAGAAACTGCGGGATAACACGGAGAAGAGCCATGTACCCGACTATCTTAGAAGCGCAGTGTTGGAATTGTGTGCTCTGTTTACGCAGAATACCTCGGTGTTCAGCAAGAGCAAGCTGCTTGAGATCAGAGATGCCTACGATGATATGCTGCAAGACGAGAATATGCAGTATGTCTTTGATGAGGACATCAGCGATACGCTCAAGGAACTCAGCAAGACCTTGGATGGACGGCGGCTCTCTGAGTTGACGGGAGAAGAGTTGCAGTGGGTGGACGATGTTGTAAGTCACTTTACCCACTTGGTGAACAATGCCAACCAAGCCTTTATGGATGATAAGCGTGTGGCTGTGGCTGACATGGCGAACAAGGTGATCTCCAAAGCGGTGACGGATAAGAAAAGAGCAAACTTACCTGTCCCCAAAATGATTAGCAGCGGCAATGTTAAGCCCTACTATTTCTTCAAGGATATTGGCGGTCAAATGCAAGAGTTGTTTGCAGACTTGCTCACGGGACAATCTCGCTATGGTAGATTGATGAATGATGCACAGGAGTTCCGCAAGAGCGTGTACGCCAAGTACAATGCCGATAAGTGGCTTGACAGCAAAGAAAAGCTGGAGATGACCACAGAGCATGGTGATAAAATCGTGCTTGATGTCAACGAGGCACTGAGTATCCTTGCTACCTTTAAGCGCGAAGTGACCAACCGTGAACAGGATGCAGGACACCTTGCCCGTGGTGGTATCGTCTACGAAGACGAGATGAAGCGGGAGATTGACAACAACAAGAAGTTGAGCGTGAAGGCGCTGATCAACAAGGTGCTGCAAAAGCCTGATGCCAAGGCAAAGCCTCTCAGTATGGGTGATGTTCTTGAGGTGAGCAAGTGGCTGCGGCAGAACGTGTCGGAGCAGGCAGAGGACTTTGTAGATGAGATGGTCAGCTATCTTAGCCTTGATATGGCTGAACTTGGCAACGAGACCAGCATGAAACTGACGGGAATCCGAAAGTACAACGAGCGCTACTACTTCCCTTACAAGGTGTCGAGCGTATATCTTGCTTCCAAGTTGAGAGATCCGAAGGAATCTCCCGCATTGAGAAGACCCGGCTTTTCCAAGCGGACACAGCGCAAGGCAAATAACCCCATTGTGCTGCGGGGCTTTACGGATGTGTGGAGCGAACACGTCTCAGAGATGCTTACCTACGCAACGATGGCTGTGCCGCAGGATACGCTGTTGCGGGTGCTGAACTACAATGATGCTACGGTGGATGTAGAGGATGATACCAACATCTACAAGAGTGTAAAGATGGCCTTGGAAAACACCTACGGCAAGCGTGCGGTGGAGTACATCGAGCAACTTTTGCGTGACATGAATGGCGGCGTGGCAATTGATGAGCGCGAGAAAACAGCAAGCCAGTTGGTGCGTATCTACAAGAAGAACGCGGTTGGCTTGAGTCTTTCCGTGGCAATTCAGCAGCCATCTTCTGCGGCTCGTGCAATGGCTGAAGTTGATACCAAGTATTTCTTCAATGTTTCCCACAAGGGGGACTATGAGCAGCTGAAGAAGTATTCGGGTGTGGCGGTCATCAAGGAGATGGGCGGCTTCGACACCAACCTTGGTCGCGGCGGCGCAACTTGGCTGAAGGGTGATGACAGCATTATCGAACAAGCCATTGGTTTCCTGCCTCAGAAGATGGATCAGTTTACTTGGGCATATCTTTGGAATGTGGTCAAGGCTGAGACGCGAGACAAGCATCCCGATTTGTTGGACAACGGCAAGGAGACGGAGGCTTTCTTGTACGCGGCAGGCAGACGGTTTGACGAAGTGGTAGAAAAGACCCAAGTCTACGACTCTGTGCTGACGAGAAGCGAGAATATGCGTTCTAAGAGTGGTCTTGGTAGTCTGTTCTTATCCTTTATGTCTGAGCCTATGGTAACGCTGAATATGGCGGTGGATGCGGTTCGCAGCAAGGATGGTAAGCGCATGGCCCGCGTGGGTGGTTCTTTGCTTGTATCTATCGTGCTGAACAACGTGCTGAAGGCACTGTGGACGGCGGGACGAGATGACGAAGAGGAGAAAACCTACCTTGAGAAGCTGCTGTATCGGTTCAACAACTATATGTCCAGTGATTTGAAACCGTGGAGCTATATCCCCCTTGTCAAATATATTGATGACATCCAAAAGGGATATGGAACTTCCATTGATTTGCTTGAGCCGTGGACGGATCTTTTTGAAAAGTACACCAAGGCAGTGGAAAAAACGCAGGACTTTGGCGTACAGGGTGTGTTCTCTGAGGAAACGATGGACTTCCTGCTGGCGATCCCCAGCTTGTTTGGTGTCCCTCTCGACAACGTAAAGCGGGATGTGGAGACCATTATCAACTTCTGCTCTAAGATGGCCCCAATTGATGAGGCTACCAAGCGCGACCTGCTGAATGCTTTCCGCGAGGGTTGGGGCGCTGACTCTTCTCTCAAGGAAACGCTCCGTGACGGTTGGACACACAAGGACAACGAGCGCAAGCGCAAGAACGCTCTTGCCGATATTGAGGCGGCATACCAAGACAAGGTACGCAGCTATCAGAAGAAAGGCAAAACGCTGAAAGAGGCACAGCAATCTGCAAAAAGCAGCATCCAGTCCTCTTGCACAAGCTATCTCAAGCCTATCTATCAAAGTCTCACGGGCGCGAAGAAGAACGAGGTAAAGCAATTCGCACTGCGGATCAGCGTAGGCGGCAAGCAACTGTATGCCGACTACGATTTCAGCAAGTGGGATGAATAACAAAAAGCACCGCTTCGGCGGTGCTTTTTTCTTGCGCTTATTTCGGTAAATTTTTTGTAGGGGGGTGGATTTGTTTTATCTATCTTATTTGCCATACTGGTGCAAAAGGAGGTGCAGGCTATGAGTTTTATCCCAAACGCCAAGCAAAGTCCGAGAATTGAGCGTGGCGTTTTGAAGTGGTATAAGGGCGACACCTTTGATTTGCAGATCGATTTGGAGTTGACCGATCAGGACGGGGTGGCGGTGGAAGCCACTGGAACTGTTGAAGTCGTGTTCCGCAACGATTGCAACAGGCCCGTCAAAGAGTTCACTCTTACTCCCGCCAACAACATTGTAACTATGGACTTTAACGCCGATGTATCTGCGCTTTTCCCCATCGGCGAGTACACCTACGATGTGTACTACAACGGTGAAGAGCGCACCACCATCGCCAACGACAATAAAGTCGTTGTGCAGTAAGGGGGGAGGGACATGAGCAAAGTATTTATCCCGAAATCTATCAGCGCAAAACTTAACGGCGTGATCTCCCGTGGCGTTTTGGCAATGGAGATTGACGAGCGTGGGCATCTCATTGTTACGCTGACGGATAACACTGAGGTGGACTTGGGCAAGGTAAAAGGTGATTCCGGCGTATATGTAGGCGCAGAAGAGCCTACAGATGACAGCGTGCTGGTGTGGATCACCGTGGACGAGGGCGATGTCCCCGATGTTCCCGATGAGCCGGAGATCCCTGATGAACCCGATGTCCCCGATGTTCCTACGGCAACGAAGCTGGCTGCACCCACCATTCGCCTTGTGACGGACGGTGAGGACAGCGGCGATGTGCCCGATGCGGGTACGCTGACACCCGCGATCCTCGGTGTGGCTATCCTTGGTCGCACCATTCTCGGTATGACGGATGTGGGCGGTGAAAAACTGGCTACACCTGTAATTCAACTCACGACAGGAACGGTGCTTACTGCACCCGAAATTGAATTAGTGGAGGTATAAAAATATGGCAACTTTTGTTAAAGGCAACGCCGTCCCCAACGCAAGCGGCTATGAGCTGCTGGAGAAGGTGGGCGAGAGCTACAATTCCCTTGCTACGGCAAGCGAAATCAACTTTGAGGTGTCCGCTATGGACTTCGCCGCTGGCGACCATCTGCTGGCGGTCAAGGCCAAGGGTGACGGCGTGAACTACTCCGACTCTGACCCGTCCGAGACGGTGACGTATACGGTGGAAGCTGCGGATGGCGGCTGGGAAGTGTACTCTCCCGACAATGCGGCAACTGTTTCCGAGGAGGGCGGTGTGCCTACGGTTACGTGTACCACCAACAAGGCAGTCGTACTGATGAAGAACACTACCAAGGCGTTTTCGTTTAATTCGCCTGCTGATTCTGCAGCTGACGGTGGCAGAATGGTTATTTGCGGCAGATACGGCAATAACGTGCTTGCTTTCCGTCCCAGAGGCAGCAGTATTGGCACTAACCTGCAGCGATATGACTATACTACGTTTGGCGGTGCAGTCCTTACAACGGATGCATCCGCTGTCAACACTTTCGCTGCAGGGGACAAGCTGTCTGTTGATTGGTCGGGCAACACCGCAAGGCTGTATGTCAATGATGTATTGCAGTCCTCTTTCGATTGCAGTACCTATATCGCATCTGAGGGTTGGCAGAAGTGCGCTGGCTTTATGTTTACCAATGTCCCCGCTTCTACGGTGACTCTGAGCAACTTTACGCTGGCTTAATAAGGAGAATGTGTTATGGCTTACGATAAGAAAGACCTTATTGATGGCACTACTCCTCTGAACGAGGAGTTGGTAGGACATATGCAGGATGCCATCGTTGCATTAGACCAAGGTAGATATAGTCATTTTTCTATTGATGACTTTTATTTGGCGTTCAAGGATTTGGCAGACAATGCCGCCAACTACACTTCCATTTTCGATAACGCCACCTTTGCATGGTTTAAGACTTTCCACGAGACCACAGGTGGCACGATTAGCTGTTACTGCTTCTATCAAGATGCCGCTGACCCCACGTTCACGTTGGATATGGTGCCCACTAAGTTTGCCAGTGAGTTCCAAGCCTGCAAGGGTTGGCTGAGATTCGGTTTCCACGCCTTGTACAACGGCTTTAACTACGCCTCTGCAACGGCAGAAAAGGCTAAGACCGAGTATGAGCAGACGATTTCGGCACTTGTGCAAATCACAGGCAGTACGGAGTGCATTGACAGAATCCCGCGACTTCACAACTTCGCAGGCTCT
This sequence comes from Ructibacterium sp., assembly GCA_045540375.1. Taxonomy (GTDB): domain Bacteria; phylum Bacillota; class Clostridia; order Monoglobales; family Monoglobaceae; genus Ructibacterium. The sequence continues at coordinate 27,880 of JAZQHD010000130.1, forward strand.
TTGGAGGCTTGCAAAGCAATGCGTGATGCGTTGTGTGGAACAAAGGGATTCTTGGCTGCCATTACTGGCAGCGATGGTGCGGCAAGACAAAGCTATTACTTGGATGCAGACTTCAACAATTACATCTTCATCCACGACTACCTGTACGATGCTACCAATCAGCTGCATTTCGTGCGCACGTTGGACGGCAGCGATGTCTATAAAATCAGCAGCATTGTCAAAGACCTTAACTATGCGCTGTTGGGTACGCACGTTGAGTTCTTTACGCATGAAAACCAGTTGACCGATGGCATCAAGTCTGCCTTTGTGAACGCATACAAGACCTTGAGAAAGACGCATAGACCCGTCTTTTGGATGGACATTCTGCACTAACCACACAGCCCCCGCGATAGCATCAAAGGGGCTGACTACAAATAAACGGAGGTGAAGAAATGGGCTTTTTCTACAGAGAGAAGCCGGGCGGCCCGTGGAAAGAGCTGCCGATGATTAAGGGCGATAAGGGTGACCCATTCACCTATGAGGACTTCACCGAGGAGCAACTCAACAAAATTATTGATGGCGTAGTCAAAGCACTGCCCATCTATGAGGGCGAGGTGGAGACCGTATGAGTTATAACTTCGATGTAGCAGCGGGTCGTTCCGTAAAATTCCCTGTGGGCGGTAAATACTGCGACAGAGACATCGTGGTGACCGCTACTGGAGGCGGGGGTGCTGGTCTTCCCGGACTGAAAAAACCCGCTGCCGCAGAGCAGATCGTGGAGGGCTACGATGCTATTAACGAAAGCGGTGCGGTTGTCACAGGTACAAACCCTTATGAGAAGACAGCAACGGATACTACGGTGAGTGAGCAGGCGGGGCTGATTGAGCAGATTCAAGCGGCACTGGAAGGTAAAGCGGCTGGAAGTGAACCTCTTTTGCAAGAAAAGACAATCGCGCCTACTACCAGTCAGCAAGAAGTTACACCCGATGTGGACTATGACGGCCTGTCTAAAGTAACCGTAGAGGCTGTAAAAAAGGCAGATATGCCTAATACGCATATCGATGTTGATGATACGGGACTTATTTCAGTAACTGTTGCTACAATGGAAGGCTACGTTTCAATGGGGGCTTCCGTTAATACAAAGCAGCTTCCGACAAGACCTATTGGGTTGGTGCGCCCTTCTACCACCGACAAGATTGCGGTGGCAAAAGGATATTTCACCACAGGAGATGTGATCGTGGCGGGTGATGCCAACCTTGTGCCCGAAAAAATCAAAAAAAATGAGAGCATTTTTGGCATTCTTGGCACTTACGATGGCAGTGGTGGAGATGCTGGTACGTTGAAAGGCATTATTGATCGAACCTTGACGGATATCGAATTACCAACCGATCTAACGGTGATTGGAAACTCTGCTTTTGCTGGCTGTCAAAACCTTGTACTAACATCGTTACCCGATGGGGTCACAAACATCGGATATAATGCGTTTTCAAACTGTTCAAATCTTGCATTGACATCTTTACCTGCTGGATTACAAATTATCGGGCCGCAAGCGTTCTTGGGGTGTTCAAGTCTCGCACTGACATCGTTGCCTAACAGTCTTACGGAGATCGGCGCATGGGCGTTTGCAGACTGCCTTTACGGTATGTCCATTACATCACTGCCTGCTGGAATTGCTATCGGCCCTTGTGCGTTCGAAAACTGCTACGGCTTGACATCTCTTACATTTGAAGGGAGAGCGCACAGCATAGAAGAAGATGCCTTCAATGGGTGCATATTCCTCGACACCATCAATGTGCCGTGGGCAGAAGGAGAAGTTCCATATGCTCCGTGGGGTGCGATTTATGCAACCATCAACTACAACTACACAGGGGAGGCTTGATTATGGCTACACAACTGAATCAAAACACAGCTGAATTGCAAGCCATCCTCGATGCGGTTAATGAACTTCCGCAACCTGCATACGAAGAGTGGGAACTCACCCTTGATGACGGGTCTACCGTTACAAAGGTGGTGTATGTGAAATGATTGATTTTTCTAAGCTGCGAAGATTGACGATCCCCGAAGGAGAAGTAAAGCAGATCGCAGATAAATCGGGCAATATCCTGTGGCGCTACATGGAAAAACTTGCTACACCCGTTATCAGCCTTGAAACGGTGGCAGACATCACCAAGTTGGCAACGCCTACGATTCGTCTCGATGTGGTGGAGGACGAGCCTATTCTTCCCGATGAGCCGATCAAGCTTGCTGCGCCTACGATCACGCTCTATGTGGAGCCTGTTGTTCCCGATGAACCCGACATTCCCACTGAGCCTGTGCAGCTGACAGCACCCACCATCCGTCTTGAGGTCATCGAGGACGAGCCGGATGTGCCTGATGTTCCTGAAGAACCTGTCAAGCTATCTGCTCCCACCATTCGTCTCGATGTTGTTGAGGAAGAACCCGATAAGCCGGAAATCCCTACCGAGCCCGTCAAGTTGGCTGCGCCCGTTATTTCTCTTTATACAGAACCTGTCGAACCCGATTTGCCTGTGTTGACCAAGTTGGCAGCGCCTACTATCGAGCTTGAAGTGATCGAGCCGATTGTGCTGGAGGTGGAGAAAATCACTGATGACACCTACGCAGCAGAGACCACCTACGAGGACGAGCAGTTTATCTTGCTGGACATCTACCCCGAAGCGGCGGACAGCGTAGTTCATGTTACCTACGGAGATCTGACCAAGACGCTGACCTTTGACGGCACAAACGCCCAACAGGTGTATTTCGGTACACTCTATGGCGTGGCAGATGAGGTGGCGACACCTGCAAGCGGTACGCTGACGATTGAGGGTGGCTGTGGGAATTTTGGTGTTGGCGGTTATGCTCATGATAGTAAGTCAACTTATCATTGCAGCTGCATCACTAAAGTTATAAGCTGGGGCGACTGTAATCCGACTGTCCTTGTCGATTATGCATTCTACCAATGCGAGAAACTTACGCTCGACAAACTGCCGAGCAGTATAACAAGCATCGGGGTAGACTCGTTTCGTGTTTGCAAATACCTCGCGCTTACCGAGTTGCCAAGTGGCGTGACAAGCATTGGTGTAGATGCTTTCTACGGTTGTAACCGCCTTGCGCTTACCGCGCTGCCGAGTGGACTTACGAGTATTGGGGAAGGTGCTTTCCGTAACTGCAATAATATTGCACTTACATCCCTCCCGAACGGTCTTACAAGCATTGAGAGCGAGGTGTTTTCCGGTTGTTCTAACCTCGCGCTTACCGAGTTGCCGAGTGGCGTGACAAGCATTGGCGCAGATGCTTTCTACCGTTGTACCCGCCTTGCGCTTACCGCGCTGCCGAGTGGACTTACGAGTATTGGGAGCAGAGCTTTTTCGCGTTACGGCACCAGTTCTCTCGCAACGTTTCCAAGTCTACCAAGCGGATTGACCTCCATCGGTAATTATGCGTTTAGCGATGCGAGAGTCAGTCAAACTGTTGTCATTCCGGCAAGCGTAGGTGAGATTGGCATAAATCCGTGGGAATTGCGTAGTAAGGATGTGGACTTTATTGTCGAGAATGGTAATGAGTCTTTCGTAGTAGAAGGGTTGTGTTTGATAGACAAAGCCAAAAGCCGACTTATTTGCGGCAGGAACAACAGCATTATTCCTGATTACATCACGAGCGTTGATGCTTATGCGTTTTATAAGTGCGATCTTTTTGCCCCGTCCTTATTGCCAAGCGGCATTACCCAAATCGGTGATTATGCGTTTGGCTACTGTACAAACCTTGCGCTTTCCTCTTTGCCTAACGGACTTACTGTTCTTGAAGAAGGTGTTTTCAGCGGATGCGATAATTGGATCAATATTACTATTCCGAGTAGTGTAACATCCATTGACATGTATGTTTTCAATTCTCTTCTTTCTTCTCCTCCGGTAAGAACAATTACTATGCTGTCTGAAACACCGCCAAATGTTTCTATTTCGGCGTTCTCTTTAGGAGAAGGCTCTGTAATTATTGTTCCGACTGGTTGTGGCGAAACATATAAAGTGACAGGAGATTGGGAATATTATGCAGACTATATCACGGAGGCGACAGCATGATTTTTCAAATTAAACAATCGGAGATCATTCCGAAGGTAGAAAACTGCATCAAGAACGGTCTGCACGGTGTGCTGTACTGCACCGTAGAGCGTCCCATCGCCTTCGTCTACAAGGAGAAGCAGGTGGATGTGTCCACCTGCCGCTCCATGGGCTATGAGGTCTGCGAGGTGTTCTACAACGGCGGCACGATCCTCGGCAATGAGGGTGATTTCGTCTTTGCTCACACGGGTAAGGTCGGCAACAACTGGTGCGAGGCGTTTGTGCAGGCGTTAATGTTGTGGCTGCAAGCCAAGGGTTTGAATGTGAGCCGAGATCGGAACGATGTTCTTGTGGACGGTCACAAGATCTGTGGTATGTGTGTCACCCGCTACGGCTACATCGACTATACCTGTGGCTTTGTCAGCATCAACAATAACCTTGAACATATCAAGGAGATTTGCCGTAAGCCGATGGTGAAGATCCCCACGGGATTGGAAGAGTACGGTATCACAACGGAGGGTGTCGAGACGATGTTTTTGGCGTTCTGCGAAACCTACACCGCAAAATAAAATGTCCAGCCAAACAATTCAGCATACACGCTGATGCGTCCACGAACACGCTTGATGTCAAGCAACATGGAATCACCTCCTCTCTTCGACAATATACCACGGCAGGAATGTCGGGAAATGTCGAAGAAGGGAGGGAAATAAAAAAGAGGGAGGAATACGGATGTGAGAGAACATATCAGCCAGCTTGTGGTTTTCATTGGTGAAATCGGCGTATTGCTTGGTGTCATCATTCCCGTATGGGTCGCTGTACGCAAGCTGAAAGATGGTATGAAGTGTCAGCTTCGGAGCGATATGCTGACCATTTACTACCACAACCACGAGGCAAAACAAATCAGACAGTACGAGCTTGAAAACTTTGTCAAGCTCTACGAGGCATATAAAGCCCTTGGCGGTAATTCGTTCATCGACAAGATTTACGAGGAAGTCATGGGCTGGGAAGTTATTAGTTGAAAGGAGAAAGACTATGAAGATGAGTGACACTGTTTACAACTGGCTCAAATATATCGTTATCATTTTTCTGCCTGCGCTGAGTGTGCTGTATGTGGCACTGGCAAATACTTGGGGCTGGCCCTATATCAATGAGGTGCGTGACACCATTGATTCTGTTACGCTGTTCCTTGCCTCTGCGCTGATGGTGAGCGCAACAGAGTAGAACAAAGGAGTGAAGCTGAATGGCTAAGATTTATCTTTCTCCCTCCGATCAGCGGGCAAACACCTACGGCTACGGTAACACCAACGAAGCTGTCCAGTGCGGCTACATTGCAGAGGCGTGTCGCCGCGCATTGGTGCGTAGCGGACAGGAAGTTATGGTGGGGCATTACAAGACGATGGCAGAAAAGTGCCGTGAGGCTGATGCGTGGGGTGCCGATTTATATGGCCCGATTCATACCAACGCCTTTGAAGAGGAAGATGGCAAGCACGAAGTGATGGGCACACGAATCTTTTCATATGACACCAAGGGTAAGGGATGGCAGTACGCACAGGAAGTGTTTAAGGTGCTTGCTCCTCTTAGCCCCGGCACCTCCGAGAATGTAAAGGCTGCGCCCCATCTTTTTGAGGTGTCTACGCCCAAAGCCCCCACCGTATACACCGAGTGCGAGTTTCATGATGCTCCCGATGGCGCAAAATGGATTATCGAAAACACCACGGAAATCGGTGAGGCTCTACTTCGCGGTTATTCTAGTCCCCTTGGAGAAAAGTTCGTTCCCGCAGGCAGTGCAGTGGTGGACGGCGGCTATGTGAGCATGGCGGACTACATGGCACTGAAGAATGAACTGAAAGCCGAAAAGGTGAAAGCGGCTGAGGAACTTGCCGCTGCGGATGCTTGCATTGAGCGCGTCCGCAGTGCCTTGAAAGCATACGATAACGGTAAAGACTAAGAAAGGAGTAACCTTAATTGAAGAAAGTGCCAATGACACGGGTGGTATTGGACGAGTTCTCTGACTTGGCACTTTTAACCGATGAGGATAAAGAGATCCTGCGTACTCGCGCACTTGGCTGGAGCGGCGTGAAGCAGTGTCGTGAGTTCTGCATATCGCAAAGCACACTGACACGGCGCATTGAAGAGATGCGGCTAAAGTACGAGTATCTGTCACAGCGCGGGTATCTCCCTCCTAATGTGAAAATCTGAATATTTGATGAGCAAAAACAGGCGAAATGATGATGAGTCATTCGCCTGTTTTTTTGTTACTCTCAAGCCATAGGAGGCCACCTATAACATTAAATTTTTTAAGGAGGATTTTACTATGGAAGTTGAGAGAAACAACTATGCCTCTAAGGGCGTTGCTGGTGCAGGACTGGGCCTCGGCGTGGCTGGCACTGCACTGGGTGTTCTGAACGGCGGCCTTGGCAATCTGCTGGGCGGCATTGGCGGCTGGAACAATGGCTATGCTATGGTCAGCGACAATATGCCCGTCAATCGTTACGAGGCTTCTCAGAGCGCTCGTATCGCCGAACTGGAGACCGAGGTGAAGCTGCGTGATGCCAACACCTACACCGATCAGAAGCTGAACGATTTCCGCAACTATGTGGATCGTAAGTTTGACCATGTTGAGCATGAGCTGTGCGATCAGCGTGCTTTCAACGCTGGCATCATGGGCAAGGTCGGTTGCATTGGCGATCAGGTGGCAGAGCTGATGGGTCTGACCAAGCGTGTCGTTCCCAATGGCTCTATCTGCCCCGGCTGGGGTGATGTTACCGTGAGCATCACTCCCTCTACCACTACTACCACGGGCTAACCGCAACAAAGGGGCGGCAATCGCCGCCCCTACCCTTTAAGGAGGTAACACTATGGTCACAGTTAATCAGATGCAGCGCGGCGTGACAACCTTCATTGACCGCGAAATTGCACCTCATCTGTCGGGTTTTGAAAAGGTTGTGGTTGGCGGCGGCGCAAATCTCATCATGAGTAAATTGCCCGATGTAATGAGCAAATTAAACGAGAATCCTATGATCTCCGCTTTGGGGATTTACGATAAAGAAAGCGGCAAGATGGATATTGAGGCGGTCTACAACGCAGTCAAACCGTACCTCTCTGCCGAGCCGTTCTCTATCAAGATCCCCGTTGCAGAGGTTACACTCAAGATGGGTCAGGGCGAGATCGCTGACCTGTACCGCTACATTAAGGAGGCTTAACTATGAAGATGATCGAAATGCTCACCGATTATATCGATGAGGAGCTGGACGATGCCTACAAATACATCAAGAAGGCAAACGAGTTCAAGGATAGCGATCCTGAGATCGCCAGTATGTTCTACAAGCTGTCCAATGACGAGATGACCCACATGGATATGCTGCACAAGCGTGTCGTGGAGACCATCATGGCTCACAAGAGACAGAACGGTGCGCCTCCTGCGGCGATGGAGGAAGCCTACAATCTCCTGCACAAACGGCATATGGCAAAGGGTGAAAAGGTCACCAGTTTGCAGAATATGTACAAGCGCTGATTTCGTCTGCAAATCCGTCTGTAAATTCGTCTGTAAAATGGTATTTTATTTATGAACTTTATGCTCCAAATATGGACGAAAAGTTACAAAAATAAAATAGGCAAAAACGCCGCAAACCCGCATAAACAAAGAAAAATCCCGCAATCAAAGCGATTGCGGGATTTTAACTTTTTGGTGCGCGAGGCGGGACTTGAACCCGCAAACAGAGCCGCAAAACCCTTTATTCATGCGGGTTTCAGAAGTCCGTCTGTAAGTCGTCTGTAAAGGTGTTTTTTAACTGTAAAAATCGCGGAGTTTTTCCTGTCCTTTTTTGAGGTCTTTTTCTGCCAATTTTAGGTAATGTTTATGGATAGTTTGGTAGTCTTCCCAGCCGCCAATGAGCATGACTTCCTGCTCTGAAAGACCGAGGTGATGACCCAAGGAGGCAAAGGATCTGCGGAGTCCGTGGAAGCCAACAGGGGGGAGGCCATTGCGGACACAAATCTTGTTGAGGTGGCGCACAAGGGTGTTGGGGTTATAGTTTACAATGAACTCATTAGAGGAGCGGTCAATGTTCTTCAAGAGTTCCTGTAGGCGGGGAATGAGGACAGGGACACGGCGCTCAGAGTTGGTGGTCTTATTCTCTTTCTTGTAAATGAAGTGATGATTCTCGTCCAAGACTCTTGCGCCCGACACGAGGATGCTGCTGCCGTCCTTTGCCACATGATCGGGAGTAACGGCAAAGAGTTCGGAGCGGCGCAAGCTGGAGAGTGCGAGAAGGGCAGCGAGTTCACAGGACTGATCGCGGATGGCCTCAATGAACTTCGGTATCTGTTCATAGTCCAACCAAGGCAAATCGGGGGCTGTTTTACGGGGCTGTTTGAGGCGGGGAGGTTGGATGTTGTTGGCTCTTAAAACGGCGCAGACAAAGCCCCATGCGTTGTGGAGGGACTTGGGAGAATATTTCTTCGACTCATCATTAAGCATGACCTGCCAGTCGGTGAAGGTCTTAATGTCCACATCCATGTAGGCTTTAAAATGGTTGCGGCGAATACCGCAGTAGCCGCGCTTGGTGGAGGGGGAGAGGATGTTGGAACTATCCTCGATATATTTGTCCATTGCGTCACCGAGGAGGATGGCATCTTTCCGTTTGGCTTTCTTTTCCAAGTATCCGGCGCGGATGGCTTTTGCTTTGTTAATGCACTGCGCCTCGGTGTCCTCGGTAATAGACTCGCCCTCTGCACGAAGGTAAATGTTCCACTTGCCACTTTTTAATTGGGTGGGCGTAGGGACTTTAATATCGCCGTCTGTTTTCGGGAGTCTGCCTTGACGGACACCGCAATGGTTGCAGAAGAGTGAGCCTTCGGGGATCTTCTGCTTGCAGCTTTTACATTTCATAAGTTATCTCCAAAAGAAGCCGATATTGGGGACAGCCAAGTCGATGGCAAGTCCTGTAATGATGATAAGGACGGCAAGACCTAAGAGCGTGCCCAATACGGCGGTTATACGCATACGCTGCTTGATGAGCTGATAGTTCTCTTTGATGGTTTGATCCTTCTCAAGCATTTGGTTTTCCTTAAACTCCACTTGCTTTTTTAGGTACTCAGTTTTTGCTTTTTCAGCGTTCAGCTGCTCCACCAAATGGTCTTTGTCGATGTCGTCTTCACCCGCAGCCATGGCACATGGGTACTGTCCCCAAGTACCGTTGACGAGGACACGGACGATGGCGGCGGCAGTGGAGAGCTTGATGTCTTCAAGATCGCCTGAAAGGAAGCGGCTAACAGTGGTCAAAGAAAGACCCGACAGATTGGCGATATATTCATTTGTCCATTTTGGATCTTTGCTGTGCAGGAAGTTTTTACGAAGTCGCGCCCACTCGGATAAGCGCTTGATGTCCATTGCGAGAAAATTGGGGCCGTCGCACTTCTTTCCGATGTAGATGCAGTCTAAACATTGATTGTAAGGCTTTTCTTCTGTGTTCAATAAACGGTGCGGCATCACTATTTTCCTCCATATTTTGAACAATTCGGCAAAAAATGCAGTTCGTGAATAAAATGTTCACGAAGTGAATTGTTCTATTCAAATGTTCATATTGCGTTTTTTGAGGGGATGTGATAGCCTTTCGCCAAGGTCGGAGAACGGCCTATCACCCGACAGGCGAGGGTGGAAGTGTGGCAGCCGAAGCCCTCGCCTCCTCTTTGAAAATTAAAAAAATTTTTTTCAAGTGTTGCCCATTTCGGGGCAACAGCCCCCTTTTTAGCGTGCATTGGTGAGAGGGCCATTCCTCATCACTAACAGAAAGGGGTACATGGTATGTACGAAAAACTTTTGATCGCGTTGTTGGCTTTTGCAAACGAGCAGTTGCAGGAGTACCTTGCACAAGATGAAATCAGCGAAGGAGAATTGCGGCTACTTAATAAGCTGCTGGAGGTAACGGAATGAGCGCGAAAGAAGAACTGAAAAACCTTATTGCGGCGCTTACCCCCGAAGAGATCCACCGCATTCTCCTTCGCCTCCCGCAGCTCAATGCAGAACTGGTAGCCAATGGGTTTTCGGAAATTACAATAGAAACGACTAATCTGTTTTGAGTTATCCCTCGTCTTTTAATACAGATTTAAAAAAGCGAAGAAGAATAGCAGCTTCCTGTTCGCTTGCTTGGTCAACACAGGAATACAAAGCGCGTTTTACCTCAGAAAGTCCATCGTCCTCGCCGACGGTGGGCTTTTCTGTTTGGGCATCATCAATTAAATAAGAAGGTTTTACATCGAAGATTTCTGCAAGAGCCTTAATTTTAGATGTGGGAATGGCCTCTACGCGCCCACACTCCCACTTACTGACTGCGTTTACTTTAACACCCAGCTTCTGTCCGAGTTCGGTTTGAGTAAGCCCAAGGGCTTTGCGATGCATTTTGATTTTTTCGCCAAGTGTCATTTGGTATCACCTCCTTGAAGTATCTTGATAATAACAAAAAAATTTCCGCAAGTCAACAAAAATATCTTGACAAGCGGAAAAAACTCTGTATAATAAAATTATCTTGAAAAGGTGAAAGGAGTGATTTCGTGAACCGTGATATGCTCAAGGGAGAAATCCGCGCCAAGGCGATGACTCAGGGTGATGTTGCAAAGGGAATTGGTGTTAGCCTGTCCCGTTTCAACGCCAAACTGAACGAAACCTACGGCGCGGAGTTTTCTGTTGGCGAGGTGCGTAGCATCAAAGACCTTCTTCAGCTTTCGCCTGAGAAGGTAGACCAAATTTTTTTCACCTAAAATTATCTTGAAAAGGTGAATTTTAGAAAGGAGGCAGCATGGAGAACAAAGGAAAAAGCGCCGTTCACTACCTCACAGCACTGCTCCACTATCACGAGAGAATGATGTTGGGAACAGTTGCAGAGGAGCAAAACGGCACTTTGAAGGAATTGCCCTACTCTTGGGCGTTTGATGGCTACAAGGATGCTTTAGAGGAAGCGATCCGTTGTGTCAAGGTAGTAAATCATCTTGAGTGACCTTCTGATAGACGGCAGAAATGCACTCAGAACACTCTTTTGAACCGTTGCAATTTTCGCAACCGTTCACGAAGTAGTAGTTTTTACCCTCGAATGTAACCTTTCGTACCCATACTGGGTACTCATAAAAATAGAGCCTGCAATTCATTTTTACTGAAAATTCGGATACAGGCGATCCACGCATTATTTATCACCTCCTGTTTTCATTGTAACTGAGCAGGAGGAAGAAGGCAAGAAAAAGAAAGGAGGCAGAGGATGCCGAGAGTAAAACCTTTGGTTGAAAAGAAGGGCGAAGCCCTTGCAAGACTCCTGTGGGGTCAGATGGCAGTACAGGATGTGAAGCTGGGGACCGTAGCCAAGAAGATGGAGATGGGCGAGGGTACACTGCGCCGCAGAAAGGCAGAGCCGGAGACCATCACCGTGGGGGAACTTATCAAGATGGGTAAGCTGCTGAACATCCCCATTGAGGAGCTGAGAGCGGCGATTCGGTATTGAGGAGGTTAATGTATGCACTGGTTCACTATGACAATGGTCATCATCGGCGCACTGGCAACTTCGGTGCAGATCATGAAGATGATCGAGAGATTTGAGCATGGCAGGAAAAAGAATTGACCTGACGGGGCAGCGGTTCGGTCTGCTGATGGCGAGGGCTTGCGTAGGTCGCCGTGACCACAAGGCGCTGTGGCAATGCAAATGCGACTGCGGCAACATGACCTATGTGGTGTCAAGCGTACTGCGGGCGGGAAAGACCCGAAGCTGCGGGTGCTTGGCGAGGAATAACGGCGCAGGAAACCGCACCCACGGAAAGAGCAAAACAAAGCTCTACCACATCTTCCACGCCATGCACCAGCGGTGCTACAACCCCAAGTTCAAATTCTACCGCTACTACGGTGGGAGAGGGATCAAGATTTGCCAAGAGTGGCACGACCTCGACACCTTTTGGGATTGGGCTATGAGCCACGGGTACAAGGACGGCTTGAGCATCGAGCGGAAGGATGTGGACGGGGACTACAGCCCCGACAACTGCTGCTGGATCACGATGGATCGGCAGCACAGGAACTGCCGTAACACATTGTTTGTGGAGTGGCAGGGTGAGATGGTTCGTGTGACCGATCTCGCCCATGAATACGGGATTCGTTACGACACGCTGAAAAACCGTATCAAAGCAGGATGGACGCTGGAGGAAGCCCTCACCCGTCCTGTAAAAAAGAAGGCCGCCCCTCGGTGTGCAAGACCGAGAGACGGCAAAGAAAAAATGATGGTGGCTTCATTGTAAGCCAAGAAAGGAAATTTGTCAATGAAAAAGAGTGAAATGTATCGTACTGCACAGGTTGCGGTTCTGTCCCATCCCACGCTCTCCCTTACCAACAGTGAGCGCTTGGACATCATCAAGCTGCTGATGGAGCATGAGACCCTTGAACAGTGGCGCGAGGAGCGTGATGAGAAGGAGGCAGCAGAGTAATGTACCAATGCTCGGTATGCGGTTCTCTCTTTGAAGAGCCGCTGACCTTCAAAGACTCGCAGATCCACAGGGAATGCAGCGGAAACCCTATTGAATACTTCTACAACCAGCTATGTCCCTTCTGCGGCGCAGAGGAGATCGAGGACTATATGGAGGAGGATGAAGATGGCGAGGATTAAGAGCGGCATCACCTTCTACACACGGGCTACGGTGGACATCAACTTCCCCGAAGACCATGTTTGCTGTGCCCTATGTCCGCTGATGCAGACCTATTCCCGCAAGCAGTGTATGCGGACAGGTGAGTTGATCGCCGATGACAGAGGTATCGGGTATTACTGCCCGTTGGTTTTTGAAAAGGAGAAAGAAGATGTGCAAGTTTAGAGTTTTGAACGCTGATGAGATCGAGTGCCGGGTGGCACGCTGTACCGAAAAGGGCGCACAGCTGCTTCTTTACAAGGATGCGCGGTGCGACATGAATATCCTCGATGAGACCGTGGGCGCGAACAACTGGCAGCGGAAGCACGAGGAACACCGTGGCAACCTCTTCTGCGCCGTTGGTATCAAGGAGAACGGCGAGTGGGTATGGAAGGAAGATGCGGGTGCTGAGAGCAACACAGAGGCCGAGAAAGGCCATGCAAGCGACAGTTTCAAGCGTGCCTGTGTCAATTGGGGCATTGGTCGAGAACTGTATACCGCCCCCTTCATTTGGGTGAGCGGCGTGTCCGTACAGGACAGAGGCAAGTGGGTCTGCCGCGAGACTTTCACCGTTAAGGCGATCACCTATGATGACAAGCGCAAGATCACGGGCCTTACCATCGTGGATAAGAGCGGCAAGGTGGTCTATTACATGAATAATGCCAATGATAAGGGCACTTCCAGCGAGGTAAATATCCCCTGTACCTGCTCCCGCTGTGGTAACGAGTTACGGGCAAGGAAAGCGGGTAACAAGGTCTACTACCCCAAGGATATTGCCGATATTTCCAAGCGTACCTACGGCATGAAGCTGTGTTGGGACTGCATGACGGCTGAGAAGCAGAAGGCAGAGGCCATTGTATGAGAGGACGGCTGATGGATCTCACCATCGGTCTGACGGGGAAGCAGCGGGTCACCATCGAGGTGGACGGTGACCTGCGCCCCGACTACGAGAAGCTGCGTGAGACCGATGTGAATGTGGATCTGAAGAAGTTTCGTAAAAAGCGAAGCCTTGACGCGAATAGTTACTGCTGGGTGCTGCTTGACAAGCTGGCAGAGGCTACAGGGACAGGCAAGACGGCGCTGTACCGCCACTACATCAAGGATGTGGGCGGCAACTCAGAGACCGTCTGCGTGGTGAATAAAGCCGCTGAGAAGCTGCGGGAAGGTTGGGAGCATAACGGCATTGGATGGGCTACGGACACCATTCCGAGCAAGCTGGAGGGCTGCACCAATGTGATCCTCTACTACGGCTCTTCCACCTACGACACGGCGCAGATGGCACGGCTCATCGACTTGATCGTGCAGGACTGCCGCGCTCTTGGCGTTGAGACGCTGCCGCCTTATAAGCTGGCGGCAATGGTGGAGGAGTGGAAATGAAGTTAGGAAGTCTATTTGACGGAAGCGGCGGTTTTCCTTTGGCGGGTACGCTGTGCGGCATTGAGCCTGTGTGGGCGGCTGAAGTTGAGCCGTACCCCATCGCCGTGACCAGCAGCCGCTTTCCCAAGATGCGCCACCTCGGAAGCGTGACGGACATCCACGGCGGCAAAGTAGAGCCTGTGGACATCATCACCTTTGGAAGCCCGTGCCAAGACTTGAGTGTGGCGGGTAAACGGGCTGGTCTCAAGCATGAAGCCAACGGCGATGAAGAGACCACACGAAGCGGCCTTTTTATGGAGGCCGTGAGAATCATCAAAGAAATGAGGGAAGCAACCGATGGAAGGTATCCAACTTTCGCTGTTTGGGAAAATGTCCCCGGAGCCTTTAGCTCAAACCGAGGAGAGGACTTCCGCATCGTCCTCGAAGAACTTATCAAAATCGCAGAGCCGACAGCCGTTATGCCTGCTGTTCCAAAAGGTGGATGGGCATACGCCGACTACTATCGCGGTGACGGATGGAGCCTCAGCTACCGCGTTCTCGATGCGCAATACTGGGGAGTCCCCCAACGCCGCCGTAGAATCTACCTTGTCGCAGATTTTGGAGGTGAACGCGCCCAAAAAATATTATTTGAGCGCGAAGGCCTGCGAGGGTATTTTGCGGAGAGCGGAGAGACGAGGCAAGCAGCTGCCGCCCATACTGAAGGAAGCGCTGGAACAGATGATTGCGCGGTCTGCTACGGCATCAGCAGTTATGACAGCAATGCCATGAAGTCTCCGAATCCCCATAGCGGGATTTACGAGGCGCAGACGAGCCGAACACTGGACATTAACGGTGGTAACCCCGCCTGTAATCAAGGGGGATTAGCTATCGTCTCCATTGAGGGGAACGGGGCAAGACCTTCTCACCAAGGCATTGGGTGCAGCGAGGACGGAAAGATGTATACGCTCAACACCATTGAGCGCCATGCGGTGGCGTATGGGCAGCCTATTGCCATTGACAGAGCGTTCTTTAACCAAGGACAGAACGCCCAATACGAGCCGCAGTATTACGAGGACGGCACTGTTCCCACACTGGTGGCGCGTGGGCCGTCTGCGGTGGCGGTGCGCTACATTGTGCGCCGCTTGACTCCCACGGAGTGCGCCCGGCTGCAAGGTTTTCCCGACAAGTGGGGACACCCCGACCACAAAGAGGACTTCGCAGACGAGGAGTGGACATTTTGGGCGGGGGTACGCAACACCCACGCAGCCATCAACGGTAAGGCTACGAAAAGCTATACCCGTGAGCAGATGGTGAAGTGGTACAACGGACTCCACACCGACTCCGCTGAGTACAAGATGTGGGGTAACGGAATTGCACTTCCTACTGCGTTGTATTGTATGCAGGGCATTGCGGAGGCGATGCGATGAGCAAATGCTTCCTCTGTGGCAGAAACGGAAGTCGGGATCGACTTGACCGCCACCATATCTTCGGAGGGGCAAACCGAAAGAAGTCAGAGCGCTATGGACTGGTAGTCCATCTGTGCCACAACGACTGCCACATCTTCGGAGAAAAGGCGGCACATAAAAACGCTGAGACGATGCTGGAACTGCACAAATACGGGCAGGAAAAAGCCATGCGTGAGCAAGGCTGGAGCGTAGAGGACTTTATTAAAGTCTTCGGCAAAAACTATTTATAAATTTTTTGGAGGAATAAAACATGAGTCTGAACAAGGTATTTCTGCTGGGTCGCTTTACCAGTGATGTGGAGCTGCGCTACACCACCAACGGTACGGCTGTGACCAGTTTTTCTCTCGCCGTTGATCGCGGCTACAAGGATCAGAGCGGCGAGAAGGCCACGGACTTCATCGAGTGCGTGGCATGGCGCGGTACGGCTGAATTTGCCGCAAGAAACTTCGGTAAGGGCAGAGCCGCCGTGGTGGAGGGACACTTGCAGGTGCGCCCCTACACCGACAAGGAGGGCAAGAAGCGCAACATCACCGAGGTGGTGGTGGACGGCCTCAGTTTTGCCGACAGCAAGCCCAAGCAGCAGACCATGACGGTTGTCCATGATCCCAACGAGGATCTTTAGGAAATCGAAGAAGATGGGGATCTTCCGTTCTAAGTTTTTTTCGAAAAACTTGAGAAAAACTGCGGAAGTTTTCTCAAAAAACGGAGGAGAAAGTGATGGAAAACAGAAAACAATTTACATTTTACCGAAGCTATTACGATGCCGTCAAAATTCTCCCTAAGAAAGAGCAAGTTGCCGTTCTCCTCGCCGTCTGCGGTTATGCCTTGGACGGCGAAGAGCCGCAGCTGCAAGGCACTGCAAGCGCCATATTCTCGCTGATTCGCCCCACTTTGGACTCCTCTCGCCGTAAGGCTGAAAGCGGTAAGCAAGGCGGTAGCAAAGTGCAAGCAAACGGTAAGCAAAGCGAAAGCAAAACGGAAGCAAACTGCAAGCAAACCGCAAGGGAGAAAGAGAAAGAGAAGGAGAAAGAGAAAGAGGTAGAGTACGAATGTACTCCCCCTACCCCCTCTTCGAGGAGTGTGTTCACACCGCCCACGGTTGATGAGGTGAAAGAATACTGCGACAGCCGAGGGAACGGAATCGATGCCCAAGCCTTTGTTGACTTCTACGCCTCCAAGGGCTGGATGATCGGCAAGAACAAGATGAAGGACTGGAAAGCCTCTGTCCGCACTTGGGAGCGAGATACGAGGCGGGTACAGCAGCAGCGGAGAAATAAGCACGAGGTCGCTGCCCATCCCGAAAGCCAAAATCAGCGGGACGGTGCTGACTGGATGCTGAAGTACATGAAGGGAGGGGAATGAGTGAAACAGGCAGTTATAGACCTAACTGGTCAGCGTTTTGGTAGGTTTCAAGTCATTGCACTCGCCCCCAAATCACCATCGGGGCAAACAAGATGGTTGTGCCGATGCGATTGTGGCAAGGAGGTTGTCGTTCAAGGCGGCAACCTGAAGACAGGAGCATCTAAAAGCTGTGGGTGCTACAACAGAGAGCGGACTATAGAGCGCAACTTTAAGCACGGAGGAGAGCGTAGGCAGAATAAGGAACGACTGTACCGCGTTTGGCGCGGAATGTTGGAGCGGTGCTATGAGGAAAAACACATCTCCTATCGATGGTATGGTGCGCGAGGAGTTTCTGTCTGCGACGAATAGCGTAATGACTACGCAGCTTTCCGTGAGTGGGCGCTGGCTAATGGGTATGACGAACACGCGGAACGCGGGAAGTGTACCATTGACCGCATTGATGTGAACGGGAGATATGAACCTGTAAATTGCAGATGGGTGCCGATGTCGGAACAGAATAAAAACAGAAGGAGCGATATTCGTGAGCCAAGAGCGATTTAAGATCCCGTATCCAAACAATCCTGCCGGAAAATCTCGTTGGAATAAAACATACGGTCTCAATGCGTATTACAGTGGCAAACCGTGGCAGTTAAGGCGGCAAGACTCCGAGTTTTGGCACAACCTTACAAGGGCTTGTATGCACAATCAAGGCATCCGTAAGCGCCCCTTTGAGAAGCCTGTTATCGTGACCTTCTACTGGAACTCGCGGTTAGACATCGACAACAACGCCATTATGGGCAAGATGATCATGGATGGCATGAAAGGCCGTTTGATCCAAGATGACAGCCGCCGCTGGGTAAAAGGCGTGGAGCATTACTTCCATGACGAGGATTTTGTACTCGTGGAGGTGCGGGAACTATGAAGCTGAATCCCCCTTGTAAGGACTGCGAGATGCGCTGTGTGGGCTGCCACGGGAAAAAAGACGGCGAATACCGCTGCAAGGCGTGGGGCGCATACCGTGAGGCGTGGGCTGCTATACCGCCTCTCGCTATTGACCCTGTAAACGGCTATGCCGCCGATAAAAGACGGTGGCGCTATCACAAGAAGCACATGGAGAGACGGCTATGAGCAAAGGCATTAACTGCATCTCGGAAGAGAGCGTCTGTCCCGCCTGTGAGCTGGAGATGCGGCGGTGCTATGTGGTGTACAACTTAGGCCGCTTTGGTGGCAAATATTGCCAATGGTGCGGGAAAAAGACCTTGACGATGGTTTGCCGCTACACCCTGCGGGGTCACGAGTATGACCGCCGTGGGATCGAGATGGTGTTTGATTGATTTTAGGAGGAAAAATGATGGAACAACGCTTGATTGATGCGAATGCGCTGAGAGCGAAGTGTGATGCACCTCATTGGTGTGTGTGGATGAGTGAGATAGACGATGCGCCTACCATTGATGCAGTGGAAGTCGTGCGGTGTAAGGATTGCTTGCACAGCAGAGAATTAAACAAATACGAAAAGCAATTGTATTTGGACGAATGTGTCGGCTGTACTCGCCACAGTGTAAGCTACCATGATGCAGTAATGATGGGTGACGACTTCTGCTCCTACGGTGAGAGGAGGGACAGCGATGTATGAGTATATCGAATGCCGCAGATGCGATTCTCCCAACTGTTTTGGCTGTAACACTTTCACTTTGACGGAGCTGTTTCACAATGGTAAGTTTGATTGCTTACTGGATGAGCATAACACCATCAATCCTGCCGCTGATGTAGAGGTTGTGAAGCACGGGCAGTGGGAGCGACTTCCCGATAATGAAGAGTGGGCTTACTGTTCACAGTGTCATTGTTGTTGGGAATGGGAAATTATCAACAACTGCAATGTAAGATATTGCCCCAACTGTGGATGCAAAATGGATTTGGAGGTAAACGATGGACTTGACCAACATTAAGCCGTGTGTGGAGTGTGCGAAGTGGAAAGAGTGTTTTGAGAATTTTCGCCATCATAGTCCAAGTGTTGCATTGTGCAGAGTGCGAAAGATATTTGTCGA
>JAZQHD010000131.1:0-8211 GCA_045540375.1 Ructibacterium sp.
TGTTTTGTAGTATCCTTTTGTGTCCTCGACTAACTTCTGCTTTGGTTGAAGGTTTATCCCTTCGCACAGCCTACAAGAGACTGTGTGCGTTGTCCTGTCGTGACCTTGACTGTATTGACGAGATGTAATATGCGGTTGATGCCGTAGGCACTGATGAAGGCTCAAATATCCTATGATGAAGTGTCCTGAATTGTCCTGACATTTCTTGCATTGTGCTTTCTTGTCTTCTCATTTGCATCTTAAGAACTTGATACTCAAGCCCTCGTCAGTACCTACGGCAGTAATATCAATCAATTAGGTCGAGTATGTAGTCCAGTTCTTTGAGACTCGCATACTTCACTTTGAATGCATGTAACTCTGCCAACGCCCGTTGGAGCAACTTCTGGTACTCGTCATCGTGCCGGAACACTTTCTCAGCAGTCTTGTACCCGCCATTGTCAGTCTTGTAGAAGCACCTGATCGGCGGTTTCTGTTCTGCTTCTTCCTCGTCAGGAACTTCTCTGATGACAAGAAAGTGTAGTAACTGTCGAGCTTCTTGCTTTCTCCATTTCTCGGCGGCTTCCGTGTCATCCCAAGTGAAGCACTTGTGGAGTTCGCTTCCTTCTTCTCTTGCAGCTTCAACAATCTGCTCTGGCGTAATAGCATCGCCAAGACTTTTCAGTTCATCTGCTACAAGTTCTGGATCTGCGTCATACATCCCCGGAAACTTCCATGTTTTTACTGTCATTATCTCTCCTTTCAATTTTTCTTTTCTCGATGGGCATGAGAGAATGCCTTGTTTTGCGCTACGCTGTTCTGTATTGAGATTTACTGTAGTTGTTTTTTGTGTGCCACATTCAAGGCACTCGCTCATACCCACCGAAGTCGTTGTCCAGATTTTTGGACTGGATCTGTGCTACAGTAATCATGACATCTTCTCAAGCTCTACAATCTTCTGTATCGGGATGCCGAAAACATCAGAAAGCTTGGAACAAAGCGTTATGTCCATCTTCTGTTGCCGTTCGCCTTTTTCAATATAGGAGTAGTAAGCTTCAGATACGCCAATCTTTTCGCCAACTTGTTTTTGCGTCAGTCCAGCAGACTTTCTCGCTTCGACCATCCATCCTCGCATTTCTTCACCTCCTGTTTTGTGTTGCTCAACTTATCGTCAAGTCTGAGGGGATAATAGCACCAACTAAACGCGTTGTCAAGTGGTTTTGCTAAAAAAGTCAACAAAAAGTTTAGCTGTAATTTGTTGTAACCGTCTTGACATTTCGTTAAGTTTCTGCTATTATTGAAACAACTAATTGTTAAGGAGTGGTTGCGGTGGCGTTGTATATGAGAAAGTTACGCAAAGATCGCGGTTTTACCATGAAAGAGCTTGGCGAAATTGTTGGCGTTACTGAGTCTGCAATCGGACAGTACGAAACCGGGAAGCGCAAACCGGAGTACGAAACACTTCTTAGAATTTGCGATGTGCTACATTGCAGTGCCGTTGACCTTTTCAGAGATGAAAAAGAAATAAAAAATCAACCAGATGATTATTATGATCTGGTTGAGGAGCTACAGATTTTAAGAGACCGCCCGGATCTTCGTGGACTTCTTCATGCTGGGAAGCGCACGTCACCGGATAAGGTACTTAAAGTCCAAGGAATTTTGGAGATGATGGAGGAAAAATGAGTTGCCAATCGAGAATTGCGATTATTTTATTCGTTACTTAGACTTGCCACCGGGTATTCACGCTTTAGTGCGACTTAATTCAGACGGAACATTCAGTATGTATCTAAATCCGGCATATGACTTCTACACGCAACTTGACGATTATGTTCACGAACTCTGGCATATCATTCACGACGACCACTATGGCGAGAAGGATATCCGCAGCATAGAGGACTACTTATCATGAAAGTACCAACCCCAAAACGACTGCCGTCTGGAAGTTGGTTTATACAGATGCGCATTAATGGCGTATCTATCCCGATCACCAGTCAGTCTAAGGACGAGTGCATCCGTCAGGCAGAGAAGGTAAAGGTTGACTATCGCAGCGGCACAGGCGTGATACAGAAAGTGCCGAATGATATGACGCTGTACCAGGCAGAGCTGAAGTATATCGAGCGTTACAAGGCGGCACTTTCGCCAACCACATACCGCCAGTATGTCAGCTACTCCAAGAACAGGTTTAAGAACTACCGCAACGAGAAGCTGAAGAACATTGACTGGCAAGCGATGATTGACGAGGAACTTCGTATTGTCAGCGAGAAGACCGTCAAAAATGCATGGGCATTGGTAAGTCCGGCACTGAAGCTGATAAACTACCCAGTTCCGGCGGTAAAGCTTGCGCAAGTCCCTGTGAGTGATGTCAACTTCCTTCAGCCCGAAGAGATAAACCCGTTCTGCGACTACATCAAAGGCCGTCCATATGAGATAGCAATGTTGCTTGCACTGCACAGCCTCCGTATGTCGGAAGTACGCGCTTTGGACTGGAAGAACGTGGATCTCGACAATGACACCATCACAGTAAGAGGAGCCAGAGTCCGTGGCGTTGACGGTCAGGTTGAGAAACGCCAGAACAAGAACAGCACATCTACCAGGGTGATCCCAATCATGATTCCGCAACTGCATAAAGCCCTGTCTGCCGTGAAAGAAAAGTCGGGGCGAGTTGTATTTCAAAACGATTCGGTTCTTTTACAAGATGCGAAACGCGCTTGCCGGAAAGCTGGCGTGACGGAATGCACCTTTCATGATCTTCGCAGATCCTTTGCCAGTCTCTGCTATTACTTACAAATCCCGGAAAAACAGATCCAGACATGGGGCGGTTGGAGTAACACCGCAACGCTCCAAAAGGTGTACATAAAACTCGCCGCCGCCAGTACAAATGAGTCCAAAAAAGCGTTTTCATCCTTCTTCTCAGGGCAATAAAAAAAGCACCGTGTCTCCACGATGCTTGAAATACCTGATTTTTTTATACATTTTTCATTAGCATTTTATTAGCATTTTTGATTTCACAGGTGTGATTCTACAGACACAGGTGTGTAATATTGCACACATTTGTGATTCCGAAATTGTGCAATTTGACGGTCTCAATCAATGAAAAAAGCCAGATAACATCTGGCTTTTCCCATTTTTGATTGTTGTTGGCGCAGCGGGTGGGATTCGAACTTTCCCTTGCCGCGCTTATAGCCCTTGTGCCACAAGGGTTTGCGGCATATTGCAAAAATTTTTATTAGCAATTTAGCCCTGTTCCATCTGCTGAATCATGCGCTGAATACCACTTCTGGTTGTTTCGTCAGGAGCAGATTCCATCATCATGCGTAAGTCCTCGATGTAGTCCGCTTTGGCATCGTTGTACGATCTGCCACGGTAACTACCTTCCCGGCTGTACCGACCCATGCTGTCTCGTCTGGCATTGCGACCACGACCACGGGCGTAGCTGTTGCCGTCATAGCTCCCGCCACGGAACGAGCGTCCACCACGGTCATAAGTCTCGCTGTACTCGTCGCTGTCTTCCTCATACTGCCAGATACAGTAGACATCCTTTGCAATGTCCATGAGCTTGTACACGCTGTCGATTTCCTCGCGAGAACGATACTTGCCATTTGAAGTAATAGCTTTCAGCTCGTTCTCTGTCAGCTTAAGGATTCCGTCTAAGTGTTCCATGTCTGTTCTCCTTTCCGTCAGGCTACTCTTGTCACGCTAAGACTTCCGTCAATCACACTGATAAGCGGAGTCGGTACGGTTGCGGGATCGTCAACAGTGCCGTTCACATATTCAGCGGCAACGGTAAAACAGCATCCACGGGGAACATCGATTACCGCCCTACTTGTAACGGAACCATATTCCTCTACAGCAGTTGGCGTGAAGATGCTACGACTTCCGATCCTTTCCTCGCCGGACACAGTGATTGCCGTTGCTATCGGTGTAATAGCACCACCAGTCGGGATCGCCACGTTCCCGGTGAACTCCACCACGTACCTTGCGAAACAAGCGGAAGGGTTATTCACGATACCACGCAGAACAAGAATGCCGGAACCGTTCTGATGGAATACATACCCTTTGTTGCATCGAATAGAGTCAATCAGCGGAATGGGAGCGTTGAGCGCAACGGTCTCCACCGCATCACGGGTAAGATATTCTGCCATCGGTATCACCCCTTAGAAACTGCCGTTGCAGCCACAGCCGCATCCGTTGTTGTTGCAACTGAAAATCGGCTGAGAACCATACACTGGCATTGTCGGAACAGGGCAAGCGGAGAGTCGTGCATACAGGCTATCAACTGCATCGATCTGTCCCGCACGGAGAGAAGCGGTCTGAGCGTTCTGAGATGCCGCCAGATTTGCCGCAGTAAGCTGACGCTCCAGATCGGCAATCTTGTCGTTCTTCGCATCCAGTTCAAGCTGACAGAGCTTGTCCAGAACGGTCTGGATACCCTGAGAAACAGCAGCACGGTCATTGCAAGCTTCTGTAGCAATGGTGTACTTTAGGTCTGCTGTTGCGGCTTTCTGGTCACAGCAGCATTGTGCAAGCTGAGACTGAAGACCGAAAGCAGTCTGCATGTCAGCAATCTGGTTGCCGAAGAGCTGTTGTGCAATGGCATTCTGCGCTCCGTTGATGGAAGCATTGACACCCGCAAAACCACCGCAAAGTGCAGTCTGGACATCACCAAATCCAGAAGTAATAGCGGACTGGATACCGCTCACCTGACTGCCAAGCATCTGGTCACGGAAACCACCGCTGATCTGATTGCTCTGGTTCATCCAAGGATACAGGTCATTGCCGAATCCACCACCGAATCCGTTTCCCCAACCATTGCTGCCAAAGAGTACAAGCAGAAGAATAACCCAAGCCCAGTCTCCACCGAAACCAAAGCCACCATTGTTGCCATAACCGCCACCATACATCGGTGCTACGGGCATTACCATGTTGTTTGTAGATTCATCCATTGTTTGATATACCCCTCATAATATATTTGCTCATGCCGCCTATGCGCACTCGGCAGAACGAACATACGATGAAAAGTGCAACTCATTTTAAAAAACTGCGGAAATACGCATTAATTTCAAATTGA
This sequence comes from Ructibacterium sp., assembly GCA_045540375.1. Lineage (GTDB taxonomy): Bacteria > Bacillota > Clostridia > Monoglobales > Monoglobaceae > Ructibacterium. Next base: position 5,045 of record JAZQHD010000131.1, read on the forward strand.
GTTGAAGAAAATGAGTGCAAAAACTTCAACTCATTTTTTTATTGCCGGAACTGCCCCAACATCTGATAGGCATTATTAATCTGTTGCTGACTGATCTGCCCTGTCTGGACAAGATGGTTTAGAATCGCTTGTGGATCGTTCATGTTGATCCCTTGCGGAAGATTCATCCGTCTCTGCATGAGAAATTGAAGCGGATTTGCTTTTAACTGCCCAAGCATCTGGAATATCTGGTTAGGCATCATCTTCGCCGTCTCCCTTCTTTACTGTCGGCTTCTTTCTGCCAACAGCTCCGTACAGATCGCCCTTCATCTGCTCGACTTCACTGGCTAATCCCTTCACAGCACCGACAATCGTGCTGAGTTCATCCTTTGTGGCATAGGGCGGAGTGTTGCCGTCCTGACCTGACTGCTCAGAGATTCCATCCTTACGCTCAACCAGGTCAAACACGGTCATGGTCGGTTTCCCGGTTGCGTCTGCCTGTTTAAGATAAATGACCTTTCCACTCTTTTCCCATAGGGCAACAGCATTGTTCGGGGCGATTGGATACATCTGCGCTTCCTGCGCTCCACTCACCCAAATGATTCCGCTTGAGTTTGCTACAGGAGAATACCCTTGCATCTGCTGACTCTGTGGTGCCATCTGCGGAACACCCTGTACCGCCTGTGGCTGAATCGGTTGAAAGCCTTGTGGGTAATTCCACGCTCCGTATGGATTTGTAAAGTTCTGACCGTAGTAGTTATAAGCTGCCATGTCTATTCCTCTCCCTCTCTATACCAGTAGTAAATCACAGTCTTCTGCGATGAGTCCCAACTGTCAAATAGCGTATTGTCAATGATCGTGGCAACGTGTTCCGGGCTTTTTACAACATATATGCCAGACGGATGATCCTGGCAGAATTGTTCCACGGAATAGCAGTCAGGGCATGTGTCCGGCACAAGTTTGCGCTTGAATCCGTACTGCCGTAGCAGACTTCCCCATACCTCGTCTGCGCTGATGATGTTCCCCATAGCGTACCCGTTCGCAGACAGCATTACATACGCGGTTTCCCACGACACATTCAGTGCCTTTGATATCGCCCGTACCGCGCAGTCTATTGCACCTGTTCTGACAGGGTTTGGTTCGTAAAGTACGAATTTCATTGATCTGTGTCCTCTTCTGACGATTCTACCGGGAACAGGTCATCATCGAGAAAAAGAAGCATCTCGTCATTATCGTACATGCGATCACTTCCAAATAAAAAAATCCCGTAAGCATCTCTGCCTACGGGAATAATCGTATCAAATTGTGCGGTTATCCGAAATCAAACAAACGGCTGTGTTTCGTATGGTTTTTATCTGTCTGTTACAGTTTGCCGCATCATTCCTTATACACATAACAAATATTTGAGTCAACAGAATCAAAATAAAATTGTGCATACGATGCGTTATGAAGTGCTTCAAACGACGCAGATCCGTCTAAATTTTCCACAACTGTTATAGCTCCTGTTCTGATAGTTACAAGTTCTTGACCGCCACCTTCGGCATCTGCAAAACTTCTCTCTACTAAGAATGCTGCTTTTCCATCATTAACAGCATCCCATATTTCGCTAAATGTCCTATCTAAAGTAAGAGTGAATTGTTCTGAGCCACTTTCAACGCTTAATATATTAACATTGAATACTTTGCCAGAACCGCCTTCAGAACCCCCCCATTTGCGGAGAAAAAGTGCGTGTTTTGACCGTTTTTGGTATCATTTGCTAACTTTTTAATAGCATTCATAGTTGATCGTTCCTTTCTTATATTAGCTCCCGGATTTAACTCTTGCGAGACCGGGAGCCTGTATCATGATTATGGCGCGAGTATTCTGGTTGACTCTTTTCTTTCGCGCCTTGCTGATTTCTTTGCGAGCCGTTTGTCAGATCTTTTCTGTCTCAACGCCGCCCCTGCGCAATAGAAATGCCAGCCGAAGTAATCAGGATTGTATAATTTCCGATGAATGTTGCTTTTAATTCTGACCACCTCCGCATTATTGTTGGCGGTTGTAAGACCCCTGTCGCAGTTGCGTCAGGCAGTCCAGAACTGAGCCGCCGCAGTTTGATTGCCCTCTTCTCAATTAAGCACCGCATGGGCTATGTGTGCAGCAGTTTAACGTCATGTCGGACGGATAAAGGCTGTGCCTCGGAGAGGGCTGTGAAGAATCAAGCTCCGATATTTGGACAGCCTCTACTCAGTTAAAGCGCCCTTTAACTGAGTTAAATCACAACAACTTTGCCGTTGTCATTATCTTCGTAGGTCTTCAATCTCGCAGCAAACCTTATCGTACTGCTCTTCAAAGTCGTTTTCCGAAAGCTCTCCGTCATACTTTTGCTTTCTGAGCACGGACTTGAATTGGATAAGCTCCTTAAGTCTCAGCCTCCGCCGCTCTTCTTCGTTCATTTTCTCTTGAATTTCCGTTTTCCACTTGTCCCACAGCGGAAAAGATGCTTTTTCAAAATCGACATCTGGTAATGATACCGTCAGGCAGTCCCTTGTTTTGTCATCCACATTAAGCGCAGGATGCAGCTTGAGAATGTAGTAGATTTCGTAAAGATTCATGTCTGCCTCTGTCTCGAACTCATGGAATTCGATTTTTGTCACGAGGCTGATGTCGATGACTCTGTGCATCGGCTTTGCGAAAAGATGGCCTCGAATTCTACTTTGTAAAGGTTGGTTTGTCCGGCCAACATAGACGATTGTTTCTCCGTAATAAATACGGTAAACGATATGTGACATTTGCACTCCTTTAAAGCACAACAACTTCATCTGGATCTCCGGTCATGATGGCATACAGCGTTCCATCATCACTGATGACCCCTCTTCCAGATACTTCACGAATTTCGGGATTGATATCCCTTGTCATGGTATCTCCCGCAATCTCTGTCTCACGATCTGCCATGATTTCAAGATCAAAAGCATCGTTGTCCTCAATCCAGTTGATTAATTCTTTTCCTGTCATTCACCCTTCACCTTAATTATAAATACCGTATCAATTTTTCTTGCGATTTATAAACTATTGTTTTCACTTGCTGAGTGGAGTAGTTCGTCCGTTCAGCAATTTCTTCGTAGGTAAGACCGTCTATGTACCGCAGAAGCAAAACCGCACGATAGCGGGAGTTGTGGATATGCTCCTCTATCAACTCCCGCATCTGG
>JAZQHD010000132.1:0-5946 GCA_045540375.1 Ructibacterium sp.
TTTGACATAGGGAATTTCCCTGATAATGAAACCGGTTTATGGATGAGTTTTATTCTCTTATAAACCAATATTTAGAATGCGCTTGAAAACGCAGTTACTATGCGGATTCAGGCTCTTTTATTTGAATGAAACCTCTTGTAATTTGGTAATACAGTACAGGCTGCAGACGGTGGATACTCTCTGTGCTTCTATGCAGATTCGCTGTGCCACACATACTCTTAGGATCGTGTGAACTACTGGTTTTAAGATTAAAAATTAAGCAACTACAAGAAAAAATATCTTGCAGTTTGCCGATCATAAAGACCCGACTTTTCCTCGATGTGTGTTGCTGCACACACCGAACAGGCTGGCGCAGCCAGCGGCAGACTGAAAAGTCAACATTAGAAACGCTTGTATTTTGCCTTTTGACAAAATGCAGGCGTTTTTGCGTACTAATGAATGGTTGTGTCTTTGGACACAGTAGACGATTGATCTATCGGACTGCAGCAACAGTCCCCCCCTCCGTATTGGCAGAACGGAGATTTGCATCAACCTAATCTGACTGTCACAGATTTTCTCCTTGTTCCGGTGAGCGCAAAGCCGGTTCGGCAGCGAGGAGTCACCAATTTTTATGATCCCTTGCTGAGGGGATCAACAGACACGCGCAACACTTTTTGTTGCAGCCGAGTTTAGCGGTTTGTGTCCGCCGCCGTTGCTCCAGTCATGGGATAGCAACAGGAAGCCTTCTTCCTATGCGGTATCGTACTAACCTAGACAACTTTACAATAGAGACAGGCGTTTCAATGTATTGTTGTTACAACGCCAAAGTCTTTACCCCGCAACGGTTTTCGGATTTCGTATTTTTGTGATTTCTATGGAAAACAAGTGGAAACCGCTGAATTTGCCAATGGGGATATTATGCTCATTTTTATATGGAGGTTTTAAATCTATGAAGTCAAATACTTATTTTACCTTAGAAGCCCAGTTGAACAAACTGGCACGACATAACCGTCAAGGCAGCTTTCGCACTAAAGAACGGTACTACACAGCGATGAAACGGTTTTGTCGTTTCCTTGCGGCTAATTACAATCTGCAAAAACTGTCCAACATCAGTGGAAAGCATTTAGTCGCCTACATTTTGTGGATGCAGGAAAAGGATTTATCCGCCAGCACAATTAAAACTGATTTGGCGGCAATTCGCTTCTTCCACGACAAAATCAGCAATCCCAAATACAAGTTGCCTACCAACGCTGAACTTGGCTTAGAACTGGAACAGCGTCGTTTTGGAGATCAGGATCGTACATGGAGTATTACTGAATTTAATCGAATGTTGGGAAAAGCATTGGATCGTGAGGACTACATTCTCGCCCTCTACCTAGCCCGCTACGCCGGTTTCCGGATTCACGAATGCTTGCGCATCGACACGGCAATTGCCCGGCAGGCAATACGGGAACACTCCATAACCATCAAGGGCAAGGGTGGCAAAATCCGTACTGTACCCATCAACCAACATATTATATTTGCTTTGAAGAAATGTCTTGAATCAACGCCAACGGGAAGCAAATTATTGGTGCCGGATGATGTACCTACCGATAAGGCAATCAACCAATTACAGCAATTCATTCTACGGAATCGTGGGGCTGTACAGGATCCGGATTCTGAGCGTCCTCTGACCTTCCACGGTCTTAGGCATACCTATGCTGTAGAAAAATACCGCCAGCTTATTGCTGACGGTTCTCCGGAATTAGATGCCCACCTAACCGTATCTAAGCTACTGGGCCACGAGCGGGCAGATATAACCAATATTTATCTCGCCTCCGTTACCAGAGACATAGGAGAACTGTGAATATGAAGGATAAAGTGCAACCAGGGTTGTGTACTTCATATAGTTTAATACCAACCTGAAAGGAGTAGATTATGGCAGAAAACCAAAAATCTACGACCGTAAAAAGTGTTTTCAAAAGCGGCGAAAGCACCACCACCGAGCGCGAATTCACCGACAAGTGGATCGAGCTTATCAATACGATTGAAAAAGGCAAAAGCGGAAACTTTTACGAAAAAGCATGACTAAAGTAGCTATATATTGCCGCTTATCTGAAGAAGACAAAAACAAGCAAAACAGCAGCGAGGATTCCGCCAGTATTCAGAACCAAAAAGCAATGCTTTTGCAGTATGCCCTTGAACACAACTGGGAGCTTTACAACATTTACAGCGACGATGACTACACAGGCAGCGACAGACGCCGACCGGAGTTTAACCGTCTGCTGCAGGACGCCGAAGCGAGAAAGTTTGATATTATCCTCTGCAAGACACAATCTCGTTTCACCCGTGAGTTGGAATTGGTAGAAAAGTACATCCACGGTTTGTTCCCCATTTGGGGCATCCGCTTTGTCAGCATCGTGGACAATGCCGACACCGACAACAAGGGTAACAAAAAGTCCCGCCAGATCAACGGACTTGTAAACGAGTGGTATTTGGAGGATATGTCCGACAACATCCGCAGTGTTCTGAAAAACAGACGGGAAAACGGATTCCATATCGGTGCATTTGCCCTTTACGGGTACAAAAAAGACCCCGATCAAAAGGGGCATCTGATCATCGACGAGGAAGCCGCCGCTGTGGTTCGCGAGGTGTTCACCCTATTTTCCCAAGGCTACGGCAAGACTGCAATCGCCCGTATGCTCAACGACCGGGGCATCCCCAATCCAACCGAATACAACCGTCTGAAAGGTTTGCGCTACAAACAGCCTACCGCCAAAAACAGCACTCTTTGGAAATACTTTGCGATTTCCGATATGTTGGTCAATGAGATCTACATCGGCAATATGGTGCAGGGCAAATACGGCAGTATTTCCTACAAGACAAAGCAGAACAAGCCCCGTCCAAAAAGCGAGTGGTACATTGTTGAAGGAACCCACGAAGCTATTATCGAGCGTGAATTGTGGGACAGAGTGCAAGTTTTATTAAAGCAACGCACAAAGCCTTTTACCGGCGGCACTATTGGGTTATTTGCTCGAAAAGCTCTATGTTTGAATTGCGGCTACACTATGCGTTCTTCTAAAAATCGAGATAAACATTATTTGCTTTGTTCTAATCGCCATGTAGCGAAAGATGCTTGTGAAGGTGCTTTCATTTCTGTTGATAAATTAGAAGAATTTGTACTGGCAGAGATTAACCGTTTAGCCGCCGAGTATCTTGATAAATCGGAATTGAAGCGCAACATCAAAGTCAGCGTAAATTTGGAAGAAGAAAAAAAACGATTATTGGAAGATTTGGCAATTTACGATAAAAAAGTCGCAGAATTTTCAAAAGGAATTCAAGCTCTTTACATGGATAAAATCAAGGGAGTTATCAGTGAACAGGACTTTGCGGAAATGTCAAAATCATTTGCAGCAGAACGAGGCAGATTGACGGAATTTATAAACGAGAAACAAAAACAATTATCTGGAATTAACGAAACGCTCAACTCAGATGACATTACAAACAATTTAATTGAAAAATACTCAAATTTCAAACAACTCAACAGAGAAATCGTAGAAATTCTGATTGACCGCATTTACATCGGAAAGCGCATTCCCGGTACAAAAGACATTCCGATTGAAATTCACTGGAATTTTTAAAAGTTGTTCTTATATCGTCGCAGCAGAGCAAAAGGCTAAACAAACTTATGAATATCTCATAAATATGGCTGATGACCCTGACGTTCTTGAACCTTTGCGTTTCTTAAGAGAGCGCGAAGTTGTTCACTTCCAAAGATTCGGTGAAGCGCTTGAAATTGTCAAACGCTTAAGAGGCGAAAAAAAAGTATTCTATTGAGATAAAAAAAGTGGCTGTAAAAAAACAACCTGAAAAAGCTCCGGGATTCATTTTGAAATATGAGTCCCGGAGCTTTTGAGCAGTTTTATAGGAAATTTACTTGTTAATTCAAATTCAAAAAATCTAATATTCTGTCTAAAAATAAGAATTAGACAGAATATTGTAACATAATAGATTGAATTTCCTGTGACAACCTGAAATTTAGTACAGAAAGAGCTTTTTCAGGCTGCTTTTTTACAGCCCACTTGTTTTTAACAACCAAATATTTTACTGTTTACACTTTTTTATTGGATGTCTTATAACTGTTTTCCATTTCTCCAAAGGAACTTTTCGGGCATCGGTCATATAAATCTCATGGTGTACTCTGCTTTCATTAAAATCATTTTCATAACCATTATTTTCCAAAAATGCATTCATCAACGCAACTGTCTCCGGCTCATCATCAAAAGGTCCTATGTGCATCATTTGAACACAAAGTCCCTCATCAACAGTTATAAATTCCGCAGAAGAACAATCTAGTTTCTTCTTTTTCGTCGCAGTTTCCACCGCCCAATCAAAGTCCGCCTTGCTTACAAAATCAGGGAGTCTAATAACAGAAATCCAGTTAAAGGTTGATTTATCAGTATAATCAACCCCTTGAACATTGTCTTGCCACCAAAAACCCTCAAGCGGAGGCACAACATACTCGAAGAAACCGTCGATTTTATAATCAGTCTTATAGCTCATTTTCAACGTGTACGCCACTGAATACAAAATGCTGATAGATTCTTGGTACGCTCCTCCTTCTTCGTTTGGGTCGCCCTTTCCTCTTACAGCTATGTAATTTACTCTCGGAATATTCACAATCTCCGGTTTGTTTTTCGGCATATAAAATTCTTTATACTCTTTCTTAAAATCAAAAGCCATAATCTTCCTCGTTATTAAATCCTCATTTTACTCAGAAATCCGTCTGCTTCTTTTCTGCTTTTAAAAACAAAAATGTCTTTTTCGGAATATTTTTCCAATAATGTCAATACTTGCGGTCTATATTCCAAATTGTAACTTTTCACAAACACGATAAACTCCGTATCTTCTTCGTCTGCATTTTCTATCCACGGCATGTCCGTTCTCGGTTTTCCGCGCCTTTCCCTAATACCCTCAAGACAAACATCTGACGGATAATCTAAGAAAAACACAGTATCACACGCCTGTAACCTAAGCTCCATGGTAGAGCCGTAATTTCCGTCAATAATCCATTCACTTTTTGAAATTGCCCCTGATAATCTTTCAAGAAAAACAGTTTTATCCACAACCGTCTTGTCAGAATTCCAGTACATTATGTCTAAATGAAAAAGCTCTATGCCTGTAATTTCGTGCAAAGCTTTGGAAAATGTACTTTTACCGCTTCCCGGACAACCGATTACTATAATTTTCTTCATTTTGTATTACCCTGCTCAAAAACTGTCGTAAGTTACAACTTCTTCCATCGGACGGAATTCATAGTGCATACCGAGAGGTTTTGCTTCTTCTGACGGATAGCCCATCACAAGCAACGCAACAGGCTCAACTTTTTCCGGAATATTAAAGCTCTCTTTCATTGCTACAGGATTAAAATGCATTACCCAACAAGTACCAACACCCTCGTTTTGCGCCGCAAGCATCATATATGTAGTAACTATCACGGCATCAACATAAGACGAAATCGCACCATCGTATACGCGCTTCCAGCTTTCATCTTTGTTGTGGCATATAAGCATTGCTGTCGGCGCATTAAAATGGCATTTAGTACATTTTTGTAACTTTGCAACAGCCTCATCTGTATTCAAAACTAAAATTCTCTGCGGCTGAAAATTGCAACCCGTAGGTGCTTTGTGCCCCGCTTCAAGAATTTTATCTATTACCGCCTGCGGCAAATGCTCAGGCATAAAACTGCGCACAGAATAGCGCTCCGAAATCAATTTTTCAAAATCCATATTATCTCTCCTAACCCTTAAAAATCGTCCACCAAAAGAATGAGCAAAAATCTCACATCTTTTTCTTCACTATATTTTTATAAATATTTTTTTTAAAATCATTTTTAGAATGAAAAAACTCTATTTCTGATTTAGTTAATATGTTTTTTTGTGCAATTGCTTCTACAGTACATATCAAATCAGCCGCTTGTGACAACCT
>JAZQHD010000133.1:0-7866 GCA_045540375.1 Ructibacterium sp.
CGTTTCTGTATGCCCATCATGTGGTCTGCGCATTGGAAAGTGAAAATGGTGAGATATTTACCGGATTCTGCATCGAAGGATGCAGTGGTGTGATGAACCTATGTGCCGAACGGGTGGCTGCGTTGAATATGTATGTTAACAGCGGTCAGACAGTGGTGAAACGGTTGATTGCGTTCCGGGACAAAGCCCCTTATGGAGACGGAAGCGGTATGCCCTGTGGTGCCTGCCGGGAGTTTCTGATGCAGCTTTCGGAAAAGAACCGGAACACAGAAATTATGGTGGATTATGAAAAGAGGGAAACCATCACCCTTGGTCAGCTGGTGCCCATGTGGTGGGGAAATGAACGCTATGAACAGAGATAGTTTTGCGGAAGGAGGATCCTCATGAATAAACTGGAAACCTTGAAGCAGTGGGTCAACGACAGCAGCCGCATCGTCTTTTTTGGCGGTGCCGGTGTCAGTACCGAGACTGTACAGTTACACCGGACAAAAAAGGGGAGACAGGAATGAAGACAGCAGAAGAAATCATCGCCTTCCTTGAAGCAGAGATGAACGAAGCCATCGAGATTCACGATGCTTCCAAGGACACTGCTCAACGTTTCGCTATGATGTTAAAAGCATATACCATCAGTGAACTGCTTGAGGAAATTAAGGCATAAAAAAAGAGGGGAGACAGGCGTAAGCCCATCTCCCCTTTTGTTCAACTGGTGTCGCACTACCTACCACCAGTCTCCCAGACCAAAAACATAATATCATAATTGCAGGAATAGTCAATCTTTAATTTATCCATTCCATCTGGATTTTGTTTTTCGGCTGTCAATATGGATGCCCCATGAGTAGATACCGATGCCACCAGTGTTGCCCATGATTTCCTCGGCAATAGCAGCCATCTTTTTAGGTGTAGTCCCGGCAGGACACCCCAAGTCCGCAGCTGTGCCATACAGATGCTGAGAATTGCTGACACCGCCTACATTGGCATTGTGTGTTTTGCATCTCAGTCCGCTGTTGATTGGAATAGGCTTTCCAATACGTTCACGGATTGCATCTGCATACTTGACCATCTTCAGATCAATGTCCTCTGGATAGCCATTGCAATACTTTCCGCACTTACAGGCGAACTCAGCCTTCTTGAAATGCTTGATACCTTCCCATCCGCTTGCAGTTTCCACTTTCTTTGCAGGCATACCATAACACACAGCATGAGACAGTGCCTTCTCTGTTGCTGTTCCGCAGATGCCATCAGCAGTCAGGCCATAGTCTTTCTGAAAACAACGAGTGGCAGTCTTACTCATTTGCCCCCATTCACCGTCAATGTTTCCTACATAATATCCGAGATAGAATAATAGAGCTTGTCTTTGTTTGATTGTCATGTTGCTACCAGTCCTTTGCTATGAAATGAAAAGATAGGGGCCACCGTTTCCAGTGGCCCCATTGCGATTATTCAACTGTAACTTCAGGAATGCCAGCCACAGAGGTCAGCAGAGACAGCAGACCTGCCAGCGCAGAGGCAGATGCCACCATGACCCAGTTCACATCACCCACGGCAGCAGCAGTGCCGATGGTAGCAACTGCGGTCTGTGCCACAGTCTTGACGGCACGAACGCCAGCAGCCTTCATCCAGTTCATCCAGTAAGCTTTGTTCTTCATAATGATACACCCTTTCATTTGTGGTACTGTTCCAGATCATCAATCCGATGATTTGCAACCTTGATTTCTTCCACCATCACCGCTTCATGCTTTTCCAGAACGAAGATTCTCTCAATAACGTTGTTGTGCTTCTCCACTTTCTTTTCAAGCTGTTCGATGCGGTAATTGGTCAGTTTGTTTGCGGTCAGAATACCGCCCAGTGATCCTGCCAGTGTTCCGAACAATGACAGGAGTCCGACAATAACAGTCTCGCCCATTGGAATCACCCTCTCTCTTTACTCAGTTCTCTTCCACACATACACCGCCAGATATGGAGGCATATTGTTATGGCCCAAGCCACCGCCTGCTTCAGACGATACCACTGTCCGTGTGGTGTATGTTTGGTTCACATTATCATGTGACCAGCCTGTTTCAGTGCCTTCTTCCGTATACATATCGAATTCAATACTGTGCTTATGCTTCGGCATTTCATCAACTGTCAGCTTGTGAGTGGCTTCACCACCTGTGCTTCCTGCCTTATAAGAACTACCGGAAGCCAGAAGAAATCTGTCTTTGATCTGCACCCAAGTTCCGCCGAACAGCTTTGCAGGAGATGTTGCGGATACTGAGACATAGATTGCACCCACAGGGTAAATCGTCTTCCAGTAGGCTGAGATTTTGTCACCAAGAGAGGTGTCCTTCTTCTCAAGTTCCTTATCCTTTTTGTTAAGACTCTCCACAGATTTATTAAGGCCCGAGATATCCTTCTGGATGACTTCAATCGTTTCCGTGACAAGTTCAGCAAACTGCCTCATGGTCAGGTTCTGGCTCTGGTTTTCTGCGTTTAGCCGGGAAAAGACATTGCCGAAGTTATACTTCTGTTCCAGATTGGCAGGGGTTCTTACCCCCTGCCTATCCTGCTTGCTCATATCGTCCACCTCTTACCAGTCAATGTAGCCTTCGTTGTCCACCGTCATGCCAAGTTCTTCAAGGATGGCCTTCTTGTCATCATAACGGAGATCGTTTCTGCTGTTCAGGTAGTTGACGATATCCATGTTGTAGGGCCTCTTGTCGGACTTACTGCTGTATACCGTTCTGTACAGAATGATCTTCTCACCGTAGTCCAAATCCAACCCCTCGATATACGCCTTGACCTTTTTCTTCCGGGAATCGCTGATGGAGTTACCATTGGAGTCCTTGTCAGCTGCAATGTAGTTGTCAGACTGCCAATTTTCCAGAGCATCGTAATGTTCCATGTAGGAATCGTAGCCACCAATGGCCTTGGAGACTGCATACTTTCCGGGCTTGTCATAGGCGAAGTTGTATTCTTCACGATTGCCCCAGTATTCCTCATAGCTGATGCCCAGACCCTTGGTGACTTCCTGCTCCTTCTGGTAATACCAGTTGTCGGTTCCATCGTCGTTCTTTTCCCGGATTTCGTACCACTGGTTCTTCTCTGCATCGTAGTTATAACGTTTGCCGTTATACTCCCCATAGTAGGTGCCACCGGAAGGCTCTTTTCCGTTCCAGAAGTCGGAATAACTCATGCCCAGTTTATCGTGAGAAAGCTGTTCCTGAATGTAGTACCAGTTATCGCTTCCGTCAGAATTCTCGGGTTTGATTTCATACCACTTGTCCTTCTCGGCACTGTAGTTATAACGTCTGTCTCCCACTTCGGAATAGATACCGTCGATGCTGACATGGTTGTACTGATTCAGCGCATTGCTGGCAAGTTCATTGATCTGCTCCTGAAGCTCACGAACTCTCTCGTACTTTTCGGAGTCAGGAAGGTTGCTGTTCTGCACCTCTCTCTTCTGAGCATACAGGTCACCCATTTCCCAGCTTACGGAATCCAGATACAGATTCTTCATCTTATCCTCTTCCGTTGCGTTCTTGCCGTTGGCTACCACTTCCAGTTCGTCCTTGAGGTCATAGAAGTCACCGGGTTCCTTGCTGTTCAGGATGCTGTCCGTGGTGAACTTGTCTCTCAGTGGTGCCGTGATAGTGCCCCAGCCAGAGTCATCACCGTGTTCTGCCTTGGGAGTAGACATCGGCAGAAGCATATCACCAATACCACCACTGTACTGATTCAGAAGATAGTCAATCTTGACCGGGCTGATTTCTGCTCCGGTCAGTTCTTTTATTTTCTGACTCAGCTCGACACTGATGGAGGATGTGCTTTCGTCGTGCTGTTCCAGTTCAGGTAACTGCTGCATATAGTAGTCAACCAGTTCTTCACCGTACCATGTCCGGTTTGTCAGAACTTGACTGATAGGAGCAATAATGTTGTTGGTCAGCGGATTGTTCGGTGCCAGATTGTTGTATGCCAGTTTCAAGAACTCAGCAAGATCAACTTCATCGTCACCAGTCGCAGCATTCTGTACCTGCTCAATGGCATTCTGAATGACAGCTACCGTTCTGCCCTTGGGAATACGGATGAACTTACCGTCATCGTACTTGCCGACCACATAATAGTCCTGCTTCACATAGTCAGCCAGTTCTTCGTATTCCTCGTCATCGTCCCACAGCAAATTGTTCAGGAGGATTGCAGGAAGACCTGCGACAGCGAATCTCGCAGCCAGTCCGCACCATCCCATGAAGCCCTTGTGGTATGCCTCCCGGACGTTTCTGACCTGCTGGACTGCACCCTGAACCGAAGCATTCAGGAATGGGGCACCGTTGGCGTTCGCAAACTTCGTTACGTCACCGCCTGCTGCAAAGTTCGTTGTGACTCTGGCAGAGTCCAGCATAGAAACTTCGATACTTCTGCCGGCTTCACGACTTGCAATATACTCTGCAAGTCTGGGAATTCTTTCGATGAAGTTGTTTGCAATCGTGACAGGTGCCGTGATGAAGTCAAACCCCTTCTTGAACACATTCTCGTCGAATGCTCTCTCATTGTCGAAGTAGGTGTTGTCCTCGCCACCGTTCTCCATGTACTCCCGATACCACTTTCCCTTTGTAAGCATCTGGAACTGCGCTCTAGGGAAGATCATATTGGCGTAGGTTCTCAGCGGATGCTGGGAGTTGATAAGAACATCCTGTGCATCCTTTATGGCATTGGTAGCCATGAACGGAATGCTGTACTGCGTTGTCAAGCCTCTGAAGACACTGCTTGCACCACTCAGAAGCCTGCTTCTGTACATAAGTCCTTCACTTGTAGGCTTCAGGGCATTGTACATTTCCTCGGTAATATCAAACTCGACTCTCTCTCCGTTCTCAAATACCGTGAAAGTAGGATTCTGACCGTTCATTCCCGGCTTCAGCAGCACATTGTCATCGCTGAGACTGTCAATGACCTCATCTACATTCTGCGCATTCTTTCCTGTCTTGGAACCCAGAGTATTCTTCAGTTCGATGCCGAATCTGTTTCTGGAAATGGCTCTGTAGGTCTGGGCAGTACGTTCTGCCATGACATTGAACAGAGGGCGCACATCCTGATTGCCACCAGTAGCCTTCTGAACAGGATTGTTCACACCTGTCTTTCTGCTGTCCAGAGGCACATTGATATTCATGCCGTTCTGATCGACTCTTCCGACAGGAACATAATGGGGATACATCTTCTGCCACAGGTCAGCAGTTTCCTTGGAGATAACATCGTTCTCCACAAGAAGATTTCTCAGATGCTGATTGTAGGCATAGATATCATTTGCCCACCGCTTGAACTCAGGATTTACCTTTTCAAGCTGGGTGTACATCGCCCGGGAGATATCCGCTGTGATATGATCACCGTAGACTGCCTTGTTAGGAGTGCCGAAACGGTCTTCCAGAGACATTCTGTCCTCGTTGTGGCGATGGTACAGATAATCGAAGAAGTCTTCTGTCTTTCCGGTCTGGTCAACTTCCTTCTTGATGTCCTTCAGGGATCTGACTCCATCAATGCCCTTGCCGATAAGCTTCTGCGCTCTGGCTCTGGAATAACGGATGAAGTTCCACTTGGCTTCCAGTTCCCGGTTCCCGGTCTTCTTGGACAAGTCCTCGAAAACCATGCCGTTGTCTAAGAAGTGTTCCTTAATCATCGACCAGACCTTACTGGACTTCTTGTTGACCTTCGGTTCTTCCGTCAGAACTCTCGCTGTCTTGCCACCAGTGGCCTTCGGCGCAGACTCAGGTGCAAACATAGTGGTCTGTCCCTTGACAGCATTCTTATCCCTGGACTCAAAGATAGGCGTCTTCATGGTATCAGGAGTTGCTTCCTTCAATGTCTTGACCGGGGCCACAGGAGCAATATCTTCAGGAGCATACATATCCGCAGTCTCCATGAAACTGTCGAACTGTGCCTGAGCCTGCTCGTTTGCCTGAGTCTCATTCAGGAAGTTGATATAGTCCTGATTCGGAGGTATCGGTCTACCGTCAACATCCGTATATCCTTCCATCAGGCGTTTGTGACACAGGTATTCCACTCTCTTTGCAGCAAGACTTCTGAAGTCACCTTTGGCAACATCGTCCGCTGCCTTCAGCAGTGCATCCCAAGAGTAACCGTAAGTGTCCTTCAGGTCAGCAATGTCCGGGGTTGTGTGCCGTGAAGTTCCTCCGAATCCTTTCTCACCGCCAGAGTCATAGTACAGCTGATCGTTGTACCATCTCTCGCCATGTGTGGAGTTGTTGACATCGTAGCCAAAGCCAAGCGCAGCTTCCTCAAGGAAGTGCCTTGCTCCCGGATTTCTGTCTGAGTAAGACCTTGTGCTTCTGGTGATTTCATGAAGACCAGTGTCCCTGAAAGGGTCATAGTTTTCAGAGGGCATGGCTAAAGGAGCATCCATTTCAGGAGGTGCATCTGCATCGTCAATGCTGCCGATTCTGTCAGACTCAGACTCTTGCAGTTCCGCTTCCAGAACTGCCATTCTCGCCTGAACCGCCATGTACTCGTCATTGACCGCCTCAAGGTCAGTGAAGTCACCAGTCTCAGACATTTCCATCATCCGGTTTTCCAGTGCTTCATTCTGAGAGCGCAAGTTATCCAGTTCGGTCTGGGATACGTCAGGCTCGTCCGGGAACAGTTCACGCATTTCCTCGACAGGAACAGTTGAGCTATCTTCCGTCAGTTGAGTTTTCTCCTGCACAGTTGAGTTTTCTGCAACAGGTGCTACATCCTGAAGCGCAATGTCCTCACCCATAGTTGTCCGGTAGTTGGGACGAACGGTTTCATCACCGACATTGGACAGGCTGAATTTATACTCTTCAAACTGGTTGACAACTCTCTGTCTGTCACCTTCGACCTTCGGATCATATTCAGCGATAGAATAGCCTCGATTCAGAAGTTCCTGCTTCAGTTTGACATCAGCATCATAGGGAATGACAAAAACACCGACTTCATCAAAACCAACCGCTCTTTGCGGTTTTGCTTCAAAGTAGCCAGTGGGCATACTGCGGATATCGTTAACCAGTTCAATAAGGTCATCTACAACCTGGGGAGAGTAGTTCGCCCACTGCCTGATTCTCAATCGGTCTGTGAGAAGTCATGTCCAGTTCTGCATCCACCACAGGAATGTCTTCAGGTTCCGTTACAGGCTCGTCATAAATCTCTTCGCTTTCCGGGAACAGTCTGAATACCTTTGCACCGTCCTCGTCATAGCCGATAAGAGTCTGAGGAATGGTATCGGGATTCAGCACAACTTCATACCAGTAGTCCTTGTGCTTGCTGATGGGATCGCCAATCTTGGTATCCTCTTCCTCAAGGTAGATGAACACAGTCTCAGTAACTTCTTCAACCGGGAAGTCCTTCTGCATCACACAGGTTTCTGCATCCTTCCTGCCGTAGATAGCCATTCTCACAATGTCTCCCGGCTGGAACTTGTAGGGATATCCATGGTCATGTGCAGATACATTGAAGAAGACTGTATCGCCTCTGGTTGCATAGATGGATAAATCGTCATTGACTACAAACATTTACTCACCACCTAAATCCTTGATGTTTTCAAAGTCCTTGATAGTTTCCTCGATGGTCACGAACGGTTCTACAGGCTTGATATAACCACGGCCCTCAGACTCAAAGATAAGGATATCTCCTTCCTGAAGTCGAATAGTGGTGTCGTAGGTGCTTTCATAGTCCTTGCCGTAGACCTTAGTAACAGAGTGCAGAACCAAATCCTTTACGGTCTGATACACAGTCTCGCTTGTATACTCTAAGTCAGTATTCTTGTCTACCCGGATGCCGGGATAGAGGTCAATACTAGGTTTCTTGATAAAATTCATTTCCTCAAGTCGGATCGTAGCCATGTCGTTCTGTGAGCCAAGGAGT
>JAZQHD010000134.1:0-2854 GCA_045540375.1 Ructibacterium sp.
GGTGGCATTACTGTGACGAAGACCATGCAGACAGATTTTGGGTATATTGTGCTTCTTGGCAAAACGCTTCCACTTCTGGGTGATGGAGTCTGGATGGTATGGTTTTCCATTCTCCTTGCACACCACATAGCCCAGATTATGGAATCCAGGCTTTTCCGCAAGATCGTCATACATTTCCTTTGCCTCACGCAGGGCATTGGCCACATCATGGCCCACGGAAAAAGTGCGGATACCTGCTTTCGACTTGGGTGCTTTCTCTATCACCTTTCGTTTGGTGTGAACTCGACTCTTACTGATGGAGACAGTCTCCTCGTCGAAGTCAATGTCCTCCCACATCAGAGCTGCCATCTCACCACGGCGCAAGCCCAGAGCAGCCCCCAGCAGGATCATCAGGTAGAGGCTAAGGCTGTCAGCCGCAGCCAAGGCCTGCTGGATGGTGGCCACATTGTAGACCTGTGCCTGGTATTTCTGCAGCTTCGGCAGTTCTGTACCTTCACAGGGATTGCGTGGAATCATCTGTAGAATGACAGCCTTTTTGAGAGATGCATTGAGATTGTTGTAGGCATTGCGGATGGTCTTGGGGGACAGACCCTTCTCCATGAGGCCGTTGATCCAGTCCTGGACAGACTTGGGGGTGAGTGCTTTCAGTGGAAGATGTCCCAGGTTAGGCTTGATGTAGTTGTCGATCTTCTCTTGATAGCCATCTCTGGTGGTTTCCTCGATGTTAGGCAGATATGTATTCAGCCACTGCTGCATCCAATCCTCCAGCTTCATCGCAGAGGGAGCGCAGATGCCGCCGCCTTCAATTTCAGAGATCATCTTGCGAAGTTCGGCCTCAGCCTGCCGCTTACCACATTTGACGGTCTTGTAGTAGCGGTTTCTCTTGCCGGTGATAGGGTCACGATCGGTTTCCACAACGAGCTGGTAGCTTGTGGTGTTATCGAGATTCTTACGGGGTTTAATATGTCCAGTTGCCATGATTATGGACTCCTTTCTCTAGTTTACATAATTATTATATATACCCATAGGTTTCCAATTAACGGTCTGACCCTTCCGGGAAGAAAGGCCAGCCGTTAACCGGAACCTATGATTTTTATTTTCAGCCACCCATCAGATCGGTGACATTCTGGCCCTTCCGGTTCAGAAAGACCTTGAGTTTCTCTGCAGATACCCTGTACTGATTACCAACTTTTATGTAGTCAATTCCAGAAAATTTAATGAATCCCAGTGCTGATTCGTAACTAATTTTGAGAATCTTGGCTACTTCCTTGGGAGTGAGCATTTCAAGCACGCTTATCGTCCTCCTCCAGACCTAGCCTTGCATTATGCATAGGAATCGTTTTTCTGATCTTCGCCGCTTTTAGTTCCTCAGCCTTCTTCTCGGCCCGGATTTCAGCAGCAGTAGCATCATCGGCAAAGGCCCTCAAAATGTAGACATCCTCAGAAGTTCCCTTCGCAGCGGTTGGGTCTATTTTTCTGGAGCGGCAAGGGTGGGTCGCATCCTCAGCATCCAGAACACCCAGGGATCTCCAGGCGGAAACACAGGTACTTTTGTTTGTGTAGCCGTTACTTTTTAGAATATCCTCGAGATTCTTCTTGCGAATCTCGAACTCCTGGACGATCAGCCGACCATCGACATGGTCCTTTGCCATATTCGTAATCCGGCCCCAGCATTCCTGCGTTGGAGAAGAAGCAACTTCCTCAGAAATTCTGATCCTGGGGATGCTCTTGTCGTGACGGACATAGAATTTATGAGACTGAGAGCGGCAGATCTGGATTACGAGATCGTAGCTTGCCGCAGAGGTGTTCCGCTCAGCACCATGATCCCGATCGTACTCCTCCAGGAAGGACAGGAGGCCTTCAATGTCGAAGGGGAGCTTCAACGCCTGGGAGGCGATTTCAGCGGTGGTGACAAACAGGGCGGCGAATTTTTCAACGAACCGCTCCATACTGGGGCCTTTGGAGAACCGCTCCCTCAGCTTGGCCACCCACTCCTTGTAAATAGGCAGGACATACTCAACACCGCCCTTACGGATGATGTACTGGGCAAGCTTGGGTGCTGCGAAACCGCAGTTGGCGAAACAGCCATCCTTGATGCGGTTGGCATGCTCGGCATCTTTGGTCAGTGGGCTGCTGATCTCCATGACCCGGACTGCCAGGCCTTCCAGCTTCGTATCGCACTTCTCCAGCAGTGAACTTTCGCCGGTACTGATGAAGGTGGTGGAGTAGCCTTTGGAGATTCTGGTCTTGAGGTCAGTGTTCAGCCGCTTCTTGTCGCTGCCCTCGCTTAAATCGAAGATCAGCCGGGTCATGTTCTTCGTGAGGTTCTTCCCCAACTCATTGAGAACTGTGACGACACCTTTGTTACCAGCCTGGGTCGCAACCATGGCATTGTCGGTGGCACCCCAGCTCTGGTATAGGCTCAGCTTTTCAACTACCTTGCCGTCCTCGTCCAC
Organism: Ructibacterium sp.; assembly: GCA_045540375.1. Taxonomy (GTDB): domain Bacteria; phylum Bacillota; class Clostridia; order Monoglobales; family Monoglobaceae; genus Ructibacterium. The sequence goes on from JAZQHD010000134.1 coordinate 2,457, forward strand.
AGCGGTCAAAGTGCCGTCAAAAGGCTTTCCGGCTGTAGCAGCTGCTACATATCCGGCTGTACTTTTACCTCGGCCAGAGGGCAGATTCAGATGTTCGATTGGGTTCTCGATGGGGATCTTCGTGGAGAGCAGACCAACGATGACGGCTGACAGGGCCGCCACCAGCACCAACTGGAGGGCTGGATAGGGAATAATTTCCGTTTCCATGAGCTGCCGCCAGGCATTGTAATCTCCCATAGGTTCTATATCGTAGGAGCCAATGTATCTAGCAGGGCATGTCGATCCAACCAGTTTAGAAGAGCGATAGCAAAGCTCAAAATCGATCTGACCGGTGTTGGGATCCTCACAGGGTATCTGAATCCAACCTAGGGATGCATACGCAGCCGTTGGTACAGAAC
>JAZQHD010000135.1:0-9815 GCA_045540375.1 Ructibacterium sp.
TCCCTTCCTGGGCTCCTGTGCAATTCAGGTACGGCACCCCTTATGGGGGTACTACAAAACACACGGGGTGAACGATGAAAGTCATTAAATGCGATTTACCCAAAGATATTGAGATGCTAGAGTTGCACCCTTTGTCTGACCTGCATATTGGCGACAAACTGTGTGACTTCCGTTTGATCAAGAAGACTTTAGATCATATTAGGGACACTCCCAATGCTTATTGCATTTTGGGCGGTGACTTAATGGATACGGCGATTGCCACTTCTGTAGGTGACACTTATGGCGCTAACTTACAGCCCATGCAGCAGTTAGAGGTGTGTGTGAAGCTGTTTGAGCCTATTAAACACAAGATACTGGCGATTGTTCCGGGCAATCATGAAAACAGGATATACAAGACTGACGGTATTGATATTACTGCCATCATGGCGGCTCAGTTGGGTTTGCAGGGCAAATACAGCGCCACTTCTTCCCTGTTGTTCATTCGTGTAGGAACGAACAAGGCGTATGGGCATGGGGCGAAACAGTTTTACACCTTGTACTACCACCATGGTTCCGGCGGTGGCAAGAAAGAGGGCAGCAAGCTGAATGCTTTGGCTGACATGGCAAACATTGTAGATGCTGATATCTATGTGGCGGGCCATGTACACTTGCCCGCTTCCTTTAGAAACAAGTATTACCGTGTTTCCGCTGCAACCAGCACGGTTGACTGCGTTGAGCGTTTGTTTGTCAACACGGCAGCCGCTTTGAATTACGGTGGCTACGGCGAGACTGCGGGCTTTAAACCGGCAAGCACCATCAACCCAATTATTTACATTGACGGCCGCAAGCACGGCTTTAGAGCCTTGGTATAGGGGTACCTACAAAACACCCCACCCCCTTTTGTAAATCGGATTTCTGAAAAATTATAGGAGGAAATATGGCGCAGCGAGGACGGCCCAAAAAGGTAGTACCGGGCAAAGTAACGCTTGACATCGGCACCCTACAACCGAAACAGCAACTATTCATGGACGCAAAGAACCGATATGTAGGTTATGGCGGTGCCCGTGGTGGCGGTAAGACGCACGTACTTATCCGTAAAGCTGTTGTATTGGCACTAACGATTGCAAACGCAAGAATACTGATTTTGCGCCGCACTTATACGGAGCTGGAAGGCACGATCATTCAGCCGATGATCAAACTAATTAACTCGGCAACGATTGATGGCCGACCTGCTGGCGATCAAATTGCCAGTTACCACGCTACGATGCACCAGTATTTTTTTGTCAACGGTTCCTCTATTAAGTTTGGACATTTGAGCACAAAGGGCTCGATTGAAGAGTACCAGGGTCAAGAGTACGACTTTATTTTCTTGGATGAGGCTACCCACTTTACTGAAGATCAGTTCAGAAAACTTGGCGCTTGTTTGCGAGGCAATATAAAAATTGACCGTCAGATGTATCTGACTTGTAACCCCGGCGGCGTTGGCCACCAGTGGGTGAAGCGCCTCTTTGTTTCCAAGGAATACAACAAAGAAAAGGGCGAGAAAGCAAAAGACTATCTCTTCATTCCTGCCACCGTGGAGGACAACCCTGTTTTACAGGAGACCTCCCCTGACTACATCCAAATGCTGGAGCTGCAGCCTGACGATGTTCGCGCTGCTTGGCGTTACGGTGACTGGGACGCTATGGCTGGTCAGTTCTTCGGTGAGTTCAAGCGTGAGACCCACGTCTTTGAACCCTTTGTTATCCCGAAAGAATGGCCGAAATACCGCGTATTTGACTACGGCTTGGATATGTTCGCTTGCTACTGGGTAGCAATAGACTTTGACAGCCGAATGTGGGTATACCGAGAGTATTGCGAAAGCGGCTTGATTGTGTCTGAGGCGGCACAAGGCGCAAGGGCGCTAACGCCGAATGACGAGTACATACAGTACACCGTTGCCCCTCCCGATATGTGGTCAACGCAGAAAGACACAGGCCGCACGATGGCTGAAATATTCACCACTAACGGCTTGGGCCTTGTGAAAGCATCTAACAGCCGCGTGCAAGGCTGGCTATGGATGAAGGAAATGCTGAAAGTGCGTGGGGACGGCAAGCCGGGTCTGATGATCTCTTCCGATTGCGCAAGGCTGATTAGAGATCTGCCCGCCCTGCAGCATGACGAGAAGAACCCATCCGACTGCGCGAAGGAACCGCACGACATTACCCACTCCCCTGACGCTATCCGTTATTTCTGTACCTTCCGTGCCATGAGCGCCGAGTTGGAGCCTGTGCGTGAAGTGTGGAATGACGATGACTACATTGAAGATTACGATGACTTTATGACAGGCGGCGGCGTATCTGAAGGCTACCTGTCCTATGGAGGTTAATATGCGAAAGAGACAATGGAAAGAAATTCTACTGCGCCTTGCACGCATCGAAGAAACACTGCTTGCAGTTCACGACCACATGAACGACTGCGCTAAGTTTGGCATCGCCTGTGAGAAGAAGGGCGCATCTGAGCTGATGCAGGAGGGCATTGACAACATCATGGGCTACCAGTGGCCCCCGAAGAAGGGTGGTAACTAATGAAGCACAAGGAACTGACTGCCGAAACTGTTGCAAAGGAGTACGACAAGGGTTGCTCGTTCAACTCCGGAATTAATCTTTATGAGACGGTGGAGGCCAACGAGAACTTCTACATCGGCAAGCAATGGGAAGGCGTACAGGCCAATGGACTGCCCACCCCTGTCTTTAACTTCATTAAGCGCATCATTCTGTATGTCGTGGCATCCACGGCCACTGACAACCTGAAAATGAACGCCTCTCCCCTGTCCTCCACGGGCTCCACCGAGTTGGGCGACCTTAACAGACTGACAGAGGTGGTCAACACTCAGTTTGAAGCACTGTTTGAGCGCAATAAGATGGGCAAAATGACCCGTGAATTTATGCGCAACGCCGCTGTAGACGGTGACGCTTGCATTTACAGTTGGTTTGACCCTGACGAAGAGACAGGCCAGACCGCAAAGGGTGCCATCAAAACCGAGATTTTGGAGAACACCCGCGTTATTTTTGGCAACCCCAATGAGCGCGACCCGCAGAAACAGCCGTACATCATCATTTCTAAGCGTGAATTGGTGGAAGATGTCAAAGAACAGGCCAAAAAGCACAGAGGACAGGACACCGACACCATTATTGAGGACTCTGACGAGACGAACAACCACTTTGACAGCATGACAGATGGCAAAATCACCACCCTTGTTCGATTTTGGAAGGAAAACGGCACTGTGTGGGCCATGAAAACGGCTGGCAAAGCAGTTGTGAGACCCAAGTGGGACACAAAAATGCGTCTGTACCCCCTTGTTTGGATGTGCTGGGACTATGTACAGAACTGTTACCACGGCCAGGCCGCCGTTACCGGCCTAATTCCCAATCAGATTTTCGTAAATAAGATGTTCGCCATGTCCATGATCTCCCTGATGACCACGGCATACCCCAAAGTGGTGTATGACAGAACCCGTGTAGCACGATGGGACAGCGGAGTTGGCAAGGCAATCCCTGTCAATGGCGGCGATGTGAGCAATGTAGCCAAAACGATTGACCCCGCCGTTATCTCTCCGCAGGTTGGTGAGTTCATCAACCTTGCTATTTCGCTCACAAAGGAGTTTATGGGCGCTACAGACGCCGCATTGGGCGATACCCGACCCGACAATACCTCCGCAATTATCGCCTTGCAGAAAGCCTCCAGCGTCCCCATGGAACTGACTAAGCAGAACTTCTACCAGTGCGTGGAGGATTTGGGCAACATTTGGCTTGACCAAATGCGTGTGTACTACGGCAGCCGCTATGTGGATCTGAAACCCACTGAGGAGCAGAAACAGCAGGCCGCAATGATGGGCATTGTTCTTCCCGACATTGCCACACCGCAGGTGTTCGACTTTAGCGAACTGGAAACCGTGCCTATGAGCATCAAACTGGATGTTGGCGGCAGCGCCTACTGGTCTGAGATCGCTCAGATGAACACTTTGGACAACCTGTTGATGCAGGGTCAGATCAATATCGTTGACTACCTTGAGCGTGTGCCCAATGGCTATATCAGCAACCAGCAGGAACTGGTACAGACCTTGCGTGAGCGCATGGGAATGATGGCGGCAATGCCTAACACTCAGGCAACACCCGCTGGCGGCCCTGTAAGCGCTGAAAGCAATGTCATTAATATGCCCGGTGGTGCCGGTTACGGCTCCCTGCAGCGCGTATTGAATGAGGGCGGCCCCGAAGGCTTTGACCTCAACCAAGTTCAGATGTAACGGCCAACCATAGCCGTTATAAATAAATTTTTCAGCCGCCAACCATAGCGGCAGAAAGGACGTAACATGAACGCAGAGAACGCAGCAGTTGTAAACGACTCTATGGACGTGGAATTGGACAGCGCATGGGGCGATGATGACGGCGGTTTTGAGGCCGCAGAACAGCCCGAAACTGAACCCATGACCGAGGAAACGCCTGCAGAGGAAAACGAGCCGCAGGAGCCCGAAAAAGTGGAAAATACGGCAAACCAGCCTGAACTTTTCACTTTGAAAAACAAAATCCTTGGTGATCGTCAAGTCACGAAGGAAGAGTATGACGCTTTTGCGCAGAAGGGTTACGACTACGACCGAGTGCAGCAGGAGCGAGACCAGCTCCGAGAGTACAAGAAGGCTGCAGACCCCGCCTATGCAATGGTGAAGGATTATGCAAACCGTGCAGGCTTTGGCGACAACATTGCCGCCTATCTTGATTTCTGCCGTGAGCAGGAATTGAAGCAGAGCGGCAAGACGGAGGCCGAAGCCAAGAACATCATTGCGCAGGAGAAGCGCGAGGCAGATTTAACTGCCCGTGAAGCCGCCATCGCCCAGAAGGAAAAGGCGCAGAACGATGTAGCCGAACAGGAGCGACTGGCGGCGCAGAAACAGGAAGAAAGTATCAAGGCTTTCTTCCAGGTATACCCCGATGTAAGCCCCAAGAGTATTCCCAAAGAAGTGTGGGAGCGTGTGGCAACGACTGGTGAGGACTTGACCACGGCCTACACCATGTATGAAAACAAGCGCCTGATGGCCGAACTTGCCGCAGAGCGCAAAAACAAAGAAAACAAAGCCTCTGCCCCCGGCAGTCTGACTGCAAACGCCGTGAGCGAACAGGATGACATCGACCGCATTTGGGACGAGGACGATTATTAAGGAGATGTAAATTATGGCAGAAATTAACCTGGCTGAAAAGTATTCCACTAAGGTAGCAGAGCGTTTTGCACTGGCCTCCATCACCGATGCCTTTGCCGGTAAGGACTATGACTTCTCCGGCGTGAAGAGCATCAAGATTTATTCCATCAACACCGTGGCTATGGGCGACTACACCCGCAACGGCACTGAGCGCTTCGGCGAGCTGACCGAACTGGGCGACACCGTGCAGGAGATGGCCATGACTAAGGACCGTTCCTTCACCTTCTCCATCGACAAGGGCAATAAGGTTCAGCAGTTCAACATCAAGGCTGCTACCAAGGCTCTGAAGCGTCAGATCGACGAGGTTGTTACCCCTGAAATCGACCAGTACCGTCTGTCCAAGTGGGCCGCTGGCGCTGGCCTGACTCTTGCTCAGACCAGCCTGACCAAGGGCAACATCGTCGAGAACATCATGACCGGTGGCATGAACATGAGCAATGCACTGGTTCCCAAGAGAAACCGCACTCTGTTCATCAAGGAGAGCCTGTACCTGCACACCAAGCTGGCCGACCAGGTTACTGGCCTTGAGTCCCTGGGCACCAAGGCGGTCCGTGACGGCAGCGTTGGCACTCTGGACGGCATGAAGGTGGTTCCCGTGCCCGACTCCTACTTCCCCGAGGGTGTTAACTACATGATCAAGTACAAGGGCGCCACCGTTGACCCCGTGCAGCTCAAGACCTACCGTGTGCTGACCGAGCAGCGCGGCATTGACGGCGATGTGGTGGAAGGCCGCATCATCTATGACTCCTTCGTGCTGGAAACTCGCGCAAAGGGCATCTTCGTCTCCAACGCAGGCTAATAGCAATAAAGGGGCGGGGCAAATTCCTGCCTCGCCCTTTTTCTTCACCTTAATTCTGACACAAAGGAGGTCTTATACAATGTCCACAAATGCACAGTGGGTATTTGAAAAGGCCATGCACTTAATGGACGAGGTTAACGAGTCCTCCGGCTCTGCGGATACCGCAGACACTAAAGAGTACAAAAACAGAACTCTTCCCATTCTGAACATCCTGCGTAACGAGTGTTTCCCTGCATCTGACACTTACACTGTAACCACTCCCGGCAAGCGTCCCATCTGCCCCGAAATCCTTGATTTCAATTCCGCAATCTTCTTGGATGACGCTATCTGTCAGGGTGTACTTCCCTACGGCCTTGCCGCACACCTTCTGCTGGATGAAAACCCCACAATGGCAAGTTACTTCCAGCAGAGGTATGACGAACAGTTGGAAGAGGCAAAGCGTGGCTTGCCCGCCGCCACTGAGGATATTGAGGATCTATACGGCGGCATCGGGTTCGGACAGTTTGCGAGGTGGGGTTAAATGGCGAACATTCAAGTTGCCGACAACACAAGGGTTTACGAACTGAAGAAGTGGTTGGGTTTGAACGAATCCCCTGACGGCGACACTGGTCTAAAGATGGGCGAAGCCGCAGTCATGCGAAACTTCCGTATCACCCGTGAGAACCACTTGCAGCTACGACCCGGCTATGCGCCTATGTGTACCCTTGTAGAAGGTCAGCCCCTGCGCGGCATTTGGAACGGCTATGTAGACGGCGTATTCCATGTGCTTGCCGCCTGTGGTGGAAAACTGTGGGACATTGACCCTGACAGTTGGGCGTGTACGGAATTGGGTGCCATTGTAGATGCACCTACTCAGTTCTTTGGCTTTTCTAAGAAAGCCTACATTCTGACGGGCAGTGAGTATTACGTTTGGGACGGTACGGCACTTACGGTTGTAGAGGGTTATGCCCCTCTGATCGCTACGGCAGTTCCTCGCACTGGCGGCGGTACTCTTTTGGAGCGTGTAAACCTCCTGAGTGGCAAGCGCCGTGTTGAATACTCCCCCGATGGTACGGCAACGGTATTCCAGTTGCCCGAAATTGAAATTGACGAAGTTATCAGCGTAGTTGGCACGGACAAGACATGGACGGCAGACACTTTTACTGGCTCCATTACATTCAATGAAGCCCCTGCTGCGGGTGTCAACACTATCACCATTACATACCGCAAGGGTACAGGCAATCGGAGCAAGGTTGCATCCATGCGGTACGCCGAATTTTACAACGGCGAAACCGATACTCGCGTGTTCCTGTATGGTGATGGAACCAACGTAGCCATCTACTCTGATTTGGACGAAAACGGCGTACCTTCCGCAGAGTATTTCCCTGACCTCAATGAAATGGCTGTTGGCAGCGCGAATACGCCCATTACAGCCATGATCCGTCACTACGGACGGTTAGTAGTGTTCAAGTCAGACAGCGCCTACACGGCTGATTATACGCCCGCTACGCTTGAGACTGGCACGGTAACTGCTGCGTTCTACTGTACGCCTTTGAATAGAGAAATCGGTTGTGCCGGTTATGGACAGGCACTACTGGTGAAAAACAACCCCCGCACATTGCATGGCCGGGCCGTCTATGAATGGAGCCTTGCCGGTAATGGCACAAGGGATGAACGAAATGCAAAGCGTATCAGCCAGCGTGTAGAAGATACCTTGACCGCCTTTTCGTTAGAGGACTGTGTTCCCTTTGATGATGAACAGCGTCAGGAATACTACATCTGTTGGAACAATGAAGTGCTGGTCAACCACTACGGCAACGACACTTGGTACTACTACAACAACATTCCTGCATCCTGTTTCGTAAATATTCGCGGTGAAGTATATTTTGGCACCACTGACGGTCATTTGATGCACTTTTCCCGCGCTTATAGAAACGACAACCTTTCTCCCATTGATGCCTATTGGGAATCGGGGTCTATGGATTTTGATGCAGACTGGAAGCGGAAATACAGCGCAATCATTTGGGTATCCATTAAACCCGAAAGCCAAGGCCGTGTGACCGTAACAGCACAGAGCAACAAGAAGTCCGACTATGTTGAGAAGGAAGTATCGGCGGGTCTTTCTTCGTTCCTTAATACCAGTTTCAATAACTGGTCTTTTGGCACGAACCGTAAACCGCAAGTACAGCGAGTGCGATTGAAGGTCAAGAAGTTCACCTTCTACAAACTGATTTTCAAGAGCAATTCCGCGTCTGCTACTTCCACCATCTTGGCAACGGACTTCCAAATCAGATACACAGGAAATGTGAAATAGTGAGGTGAACAGCGTTGAGTTTAACTAAGTTTGAAAAAGACATGAAAATTGTCGCCAAGCTCGATGACGAGCCTAACGATGTAGGCGGCCTTACTTCCGCAGAACTCAAGGCAAAGTTTGATGAGGGCGGCGTTGCCCTACAGGAATTTATTAATGAAACTTTGCTCCCTCAGTTGGAGCGTTACGGCGTCCTGTCCATTCTGAGAAGTGATGACCCTTCCGAGATGGCCTACATCCGTCTGAACTCTGACAGAGTATTGGAGGTAAGCGCAGACGGTGTTGACTGGCAGGCTACAGGCTCCAGCGGCCACTTGATCTACGACAAGGACGGCAATCTGATTGCACAGCGCAGCCGTCTCCGCTTTATGAACAGCACCGTTGAGGATGACGGCACCTACACTAAAGTGTACGGCGTTAAAGGTGACACCGGCGAAAAGGGTGACAAAGGTGACAAGGGCGATACTGGTGACATTGGCCCCCGTGGCTACACCGGCCCCTCTATCGTTCCCTCTGTAGACGGCAACGGCGTTATGTCCTTTGTCATTCAGGATACTGCTACTGCCCCTCAGAGCGTGTCCGTGCGTGGCCCTCAAGGCCCACAGGGTGTACAGGGCGCACAAGGCCCTGCCGGTGCTGCCGGTCCTCAGGGCATTCAGGGTGTGCGAGGCCCCCAGGGTGTGCAAGGCCCTGCGGGTGAGGCTGGCCCCGCTGGCCCTACCGGACCTACTGGCCCCACTGGCGCTGCTGGCGCAAAGGGTGAAAAGGGCGATAGAGGTGCCGCCTTTACTTACTCTGACTTTACCGCAGACCAGTTAGAGGCATTGCGTGGCCCTGCTGGCCCTCAAGGCCCCACTGGTGCGCAAGGACCGCAGGGTGTGCAGGGTATTCAGGGCGCTACTGGCCCCCAGGGCCCTGCGGGTGCCGATGGTAAGACAGGCCCGCAGGGTCCTCAAGGTGTACAGGGTCTACAGGGCGAACAGGGCCCCGCTGGCCCTACTGGGCCTCAAGGCCCTCAAGGCCCTCAGGGTCAGCGTGGCGCTGATGGTGCTGATGGACGTTCCTTTACCATTCAGGACATTTACGGCACCCTTGCCGAACTGAAAGCCGCCTACCCCAACGGCAATGAATATGCCTATCAGGTAACGGCAGAGAATGACGAGATTTTCATTTGGTCTGAGATCGCAAACACTTGGGCATCCCTTGGCGCACTGCAAGGCCCCGCTGGCCCTCAAGGTATTCAGGGCGTACAGGGCTTGCAGGGTGAGCAAGGCCCCGAAGGCCCCGCAGGTCCGCAAGGCATTCAGGGTATTCAGGGCGAGAAGGGCGAAAAGGGCGATACAGGTGACACTGGACCCGAAGGCCCTGTAGGCCCACAAGGCCCTCAAGGTGAAACAGGCCCCGCTGGCCCACAAGGCATCCAAGGCATTCAGGGCGAAAAGGGCGACAAGGGTGATAAAGGCGACAAGGGCGACAAGGGCGAAACTGGCGCTACTGGCCCCCAGGGCCCTGCT
>JAZQHD010000136.1:0-1690 GCA_045540375.1 Ructibacterium sp.
CTTGGGAGTGAACTGCGGAATGAGTACCGGCAGAAACGGCATCGTTCTCAACGACCAGGGCGGTAACCGTATGGATGTCACTGATGAGGTCACCGCCACACTCCGAGCCGAGGCACATCATCCTCCCGTGGTGATGGATGCTGCTGGATTCTGTACCGAGCATTCTGCCAGGAGCCGCAGCATCGGCTATGAGGAAGAAACTTCTCCTACGCTCCGAGCCGGTGTTGTCCCCGCCACCGTATATGAGAACCACAGCCAGGACACCCGTTACACCGGACCTGTGGATACCGCTCCTACGGTATCTGCCACTTACGGCATGGGCGGCAACAATCAGCCTTTCGTGGTCAGTGGTGAACAACCCTCCTGCAATTGGGACGGTCAGCAGACTGCGCCCACGCTCACGGCGCACAATGCCGGAGGCAATCAGCGGATGCCTGACAAGAACCACTTCAACTGCGTCCTGCAGGCTTTCGGTATCTCTTCCAAAGACAGCAACGGCATGAAATCCGCAAATCCTCATGTTGGATTCTACCATGCTGACACTTCACGAACCCTGGATGCCAATGGCGGCAATCCCACCTGTAACCAGGGCGGAACGATTGTCATCGAGGGCAACGGAACGCGCCCCTCTCATCAAGGGGATGGCTATAAGGAATCCGATGTGATGTATACCCTCAATACGGTCGACCGCCATGCTGTTTATTCTATGACCACAGGTAGCTTTGCTCAGGTTTCCGAGAACATGGCTCCTACGGTTCTCGCCCGTGACTATAAAGACCCCACCACCGTTTGCTACGGCATTGGCAGAGACACTTTCAACCAGGGTAAGAATGCCAAGTTCGCACCGACCTTCGAGCCGGAACTGCAACCCACCCTCGTTGCCAAAGGCCCCGGCGCAATTCAGAGCGGATACACCGTCCGCAGGCTGACTCCCACCGAGTGTGCCAGACTGCAGGGTTTCCCCGACTGGTGGTGTGATGACCTGGGCATCGAACCGACCACGGATGACCTTCGTTACTGGTACGACATCTTTGAAACACATCGCAGGATCGTGGGAGGTTCCTCAAAGCCCAAGTCTCTGAAGCAGATAGCCAAGTGGCTGCGTGAACCCCATTCCGATGCCGCCGAGTACAAGATGTGGGGTAACGGAGTGGCTCTCCCGTGCGTGGTTTTCGTGCTTTCCGGCATCGCTTACTGCCATTCCTTTACTGCCGAGGTTGAATGATATAGTCCTACGCATCTTTGATGTACTTTTCATAATCGATGCGGAGGATACTTCCTTCGCTGTGGTGGTAACACACATGACCCGCCCAACCGAGGAAACAAATCGTTCCATCGGACTGCAAAGCCATAATATCATCTGCCTCCCGGTCCGTTGCGGAAATGCCATCCCCATAGGTGATTCCTTCCAAAGCCGCATCCGCCATAAAGCGGTAGCGGATCGGCTTGCTCCGCAGCACAATATAGACTTTTTCTTCCTTGCCAATAAGTTCTCTGATGGTTCGCATAAGTTTTACACTCCTGTTTTGATATTCCTACAAGAGCGCAAAAAAGAACAGCCCCATCGATAACGACGGGACTGTGAGCAGACATTCCATATAGCCCCATCGTTCAAGCATTAGCACCTTACCATCCGGCAGGTTGCTGTGCGGTCATAGAGCTTGTCTCTCGCGCACTCTTTATAGGTGTA
>JAZQHD010000137.1:0-17034 GCA_045540375.1 Ructibacterium sp.
GGATGTAATCAGCAACTGGTATAAGCAGGTGTACGAACCGACATACAACTCTGCCACCCCTGCAAAGACTGAATAAGGAGGCTATGAAGTATGGATAAAGAACGTACTGCTACTATCCTCATCGGGGATGAAGAACACACTCTCTTGCTCTCCACCAAAGCTACCAAGGAAATCGCTGGCCGTTACGGTGGTCTTGAGAACCTGGGTGAAAAGCTGATGAAGAGTGAGAACTTTGAAATGGCCATCGGTGAAATCGTATGGCTCATCACTCTGCTTGCGAACCAGACTATTTTGGTTCACAACATCAAGCACAAGGATAAACCCCGCGACCTGCTCACAGAAGAGTATGTGGAAATCCTTACTACTCCGGCTGACCTTGCAACCTATAAGGAAGCCATCACGGAGGCAATGTCCAAGGGCACCAAGCGAAACATTCAGAGCGAGGATGACACAAAAAACGCGGCAGTCGAGTAAGTGACGAAGAGTTATTTACTCGTCATTTATATTCCGGCATCGGTCAGCTTCATCTGTCCTGGGATGAAGTGTGGCTGATGCCGTTTGGCTTACTCCTTGACCTATGGGAGTGCCACAAACAGTACACTGGCATCGCCAAGCCGAAACGGGAACGCTTCATTGATGACATTGTCCCGGACGGAATCTGACGAAAGGTGGTGGTTAAATGGCAGATAACTTCGGTCTAAAGATCGGGCTTGAGGGTGAAAAGGAATTCAAGAAAGCTCTGGCGGATATCAATCAGAGTTTTAAGGTTCTCGGCTCGGAAATGAAGGTCGTTGAGTCCCAATTTGGAAAGAACGATAATTCTGTCGAGGCCCTCACCGCCCGTAACCAGGTACTAAACAAGGAAATCGAGGCTCAAAAGCAGCGTATCGAAACGCTCCGTGCTGCTCTTGAGAACGCATCGACCTCTTTCGGGGAGAACGATAGGCGTACACAAAACTGGCAAATTCAGCTTAACAACGCTACTCCCGCCCTTAACAATATGGAGCGTGAACTCCAGGACAATAACGATGCTATCGACCAAGCCTCCCGCGAGTTCGATGACGCAGAGGATAAAGTCGACGAGTTCGGTGATGAGGTTGAAAACGCGGGAGAACAGAGTGACGATGCCAGTGGCAAGTTCTCTGGTCTCGGCACGGCTTGTAAAGCTGCCGCCGCTACCATTGCCGCCGCCTTCGCAGCCGTTTCCGCTGCAGCCATTGCCGGAGGTAAAGCCCTTATTGAGATGACCAAGGAGGGTGCGGCTTATGCCGATACTGTTCTTACTGAATCCACGGTAACGGGTATTGCTACCGACAAACTCCAGGAGTATATGTACGCTGCTGAATTGGTGGATGTATCGACCGATACGCTCACCAAGTCAATGGCAAAACAAATCAAGTCCATGAAGGCTGTGCAGGACGGCACCAAACTGTCTGTGGAAGCCTACGATAAACTTGGTGTTTCGGTAACCAACGCTGACGGCAGTTTGCGTGACTCCGATACTGTGTATTGGGAAGTCATCGATGCACTCGGCAAGGTTGAAAACGAAACCGAGAGAAACGCCCTGGCAATGCAAATCCTCGGCAAGTCTGCCCAGGAACTGAACCCCCTTATTGAGGCGGGAGCAGGACGAATGAACGAACTCGGTGAACAAGCCCGTGCTGCCGGTTATGTGGTCAGCGATGAAATGCTGAACGCTTATGGTGCATTGGATGACCAGTTGCAGTATCTGAACGTGGGTGCTACCGCAGCCAAGAATGCTCTCGGTACGGTTCTGCTCCCAGTACTGACCGACCTCGCAACAGAAGGCAACGCATTGCTTGGTGAGTTCACAAACGGCATCCTTGATGCCAACGGTGATATCAGCAAGATGTCCGATGTCATTGGTGAGATCCTCCCAAAAGTCCTCGATATGATTATGGAGTTCTTACCCGAACTCTTGGAAATCGTGGGTGAAATCGTAGGCTCTTTGGCACAGGCACTTATTGACAATCTACCGACAATTATCGACACGGCTTCTCAGATTATTTTCGCATTGCTGACGGGGTTAATTGAAGCCTTACCCCAAATTGCGGAAGGTGCCCTACAACTGGTTATGGCTCTTGTGAGTGGTATCCTTGAGAACCTTCCGCTGTTATTGGATACGGCGTTGCAGGCAGTTGTTACCCTTGCTACGGGTATCGCAAATGCACTGCCCACATTGATCCCCACCATCATCCAAGTGGTCATCCAAATCGTGCAGACCCTCATTGAGAATCTGCCTATGATACTGGATGCAGCACTGCAATTGATTATGGGGCTTGCCCAGGGTATCCTTGATGCACTTCCTATCTTGATTGCGGCGTTGCCGGAAATCATTATGGGCATTATCAATTTCATCTTGGATGCCATTCCGCAAATCATCGAGACAGGCATTCAGCTTCTGACTTCTTTGGTGGCGGCTCTTCCCGAAATCATCATCGCAATTGTGGAGGCAATTCCGCAGATTATTGATGGTATCATCACAGCGGTGTTGGAAGCCATACCGCTTATCATTCAAGCAGGTATCGACCTCTTGATTTCGCTCATTCAAGCTTTACCGCAGATTATAACGACCATCGTAAACGCCATTCCGCAGATAATTTCCGGCATTATCAACGCAGTAATCGGCAACATTCCGCTTATCATCAAGGCGGGTGTTGACCTCTTTATTTCGCTGATCAAGAACCTGCCGACCATTATCGTGGAAATCGTAAAAGCCGTACCGCAGATTATTGCGGGTATCGTTAAGGCTTTCGGCTCACTCTTTGGTGAGATGGCAAAAATCGGTGGCAACATCGTAAAGGGTCTGTGGGAAGGTATCCAGGGACTTGCTTCCTGGCTGTGGGACAAGGTGTCCGGGTGGATTAGTTCCATTTGGGACGGCATCTGTGACTTCTTTGGTATCCACTCTCCGTCTGATGAGATGGCCTGGGTCGGTGAAATGCTTGTCAAGGGTCTGTCCGGCTCAATTGATGCCAACGGCGGCGAAGCCGTAAAGGCAGCCGAAGCAATGAGTGCTGATATCAACGATGTGATGCACGGCCTTGCCGAGGATATGGAAACCGCACTGCCTACGGACTTTAATGTGGACGGCAACGTTCACGGCACCGTCAGCGGTGGCTTGGCGGACTCTGCCAAAAACGGAGTGCTTCAGCTTGTGCTGAACATTACGAACTTTAACAACTATTCAAGCGAGGATATTCAGCAGCTTACCAACGAGGTTCTCGTTACTGCCGGACAATTCGCAAAACGGAAAGGAGTGGTATTTGCGTGAATTATTTTGTGTATAAGGGCATTAAGTCCTCGGATATGGGAATTCGCATTGAGCGTAAGGATGCTTTTTCTGCGCCCGAATACGAAACGGACTTTTTATCCATTCCCGGTCGCCACGGTGATTTAATCTCCGGGGACGGCAGATTTCCCAATGTACAAGTGACCTACTCGGTCTTTCTGCCTGCGAAAAGTGTCGCAGAGTTATCACAGAAAATCACAGCCGTTAAGGGGTGGCTCTACTCTGGGCTGAACCAATACCACGCTCTTTCCGATACCTACGATACCGAGTTTACCCGTAAGGCTGTATATGCCGGGAAACTCGATATCGAGGATGAACTTAACCGCATTGGAGTATTCACGATCAGCTTCTCTTGTGAGCCGTTCCGTTACTCCGTTGCGGGAGAAAAGACACAGCTTGTGGGTAACGGCAAAAGCCTAACCAATCCGTATCAGTTCCCAAGCTATCCCATCATTCGTGTGGTGGGTAGCGGCAGAGGTACACTGACCATCCAATCGGCTGACAATAATACCACGCTTTCATTCACCGCTATCGATGGATACGTGGAAATCGACTCCAAGCAGATGGTCTGCTATAAAGGCAACGAACCGAAGAACGACACCGTTGAGGGTGATGGCTTTCCGCTGCTGTATCCCGGTGAGAATACTTTTTCTTTTGACGGGGACATCCAAGGTCTGTCCATTGCTCCAAGGTGGTGTTCGATATGATTCCTGTACTTTATAAAGCCAACGCTACCAACTTCGCCTCTTTCGGCATCGGTGTTCTGAAGGATTGTACCTCATGTGAGGTAACCGAAGAACGCAACGGTGCCTTCGAGTGCGAATTTAAGTATCCCATCAACGGACCCCTTTACAAGGAGATAGCCGAAGAACGGCTGGTAAAGGCAAAACCAAATGACACAGCCAAAGACCAGGTGTTCCGTATTTACCGCATTTCTACACCAATCAATGGTGAGATAACGGTATATGCACAGCACATTTCCTACGACCTTTCTTCGGTGGCTGCGTTGCAGTGGTCTTCCGATTCCATATCTCCAAGCCTTGCAATGGAGCGGGTTTTCCAAAACACAGCCACTCCTCACGGCTTTACTTGCCACACCGACTATTCAACAGCAAAGCCGTTCTCGGTTACAAGACCGCAGAGCGTCCGTGCTTGTTTGGGCGGTGTGGCGGGTTCTTTTTTGGATTTATGGGGTGGCGAATACGAGTGGGACAACTTCCACGTCATTCATCACCAGGGTCGAGGTCAAAAAACGGGCGTGGTTATCGAGTACGGAAAGAACCTCACGGATCTGGAACACGATAACGAAACCACCGATGTATATACCGACCTTCTGCCGTATGCGGTTATCACCGCAGAGGATGGCACGGAAACGGTCATCACGCTTTCGGAGGTGCTGTTGCCCATTGCTGATGCAACCCTTGTTCAGCGAAAGACCCTTATTAAGGATTTCACGGAATACTTCGATGAAGAGAACCCCGTCACCGAAGAAAGGCTCCGCGCCTATGCAAACAACTATCTCAAAAACAATCCGCTTGGCACAGCCGTTCCTACTTTGACCGTGGCTTTCGAGCCACTGTGGAAAAAGCCGGACTATGTGGCCGTATTGGAGCGTGTGTCTCTTTGCGACACCGTTACTATCCGTCACAGCGTTCTCGGCATCACGGCAAAAGCGAAGGTCATCACCACGGTGTATGACACCCTGGCTGAAAAATATGTATCCATCACACTCGGCTCTGCAAAGGCAAACTTGCTGAATAACGTAAGTGCTGCCGAAGCCGCCGCAGAGGAAGCATCGACAAAAATCGACAGATTTCCCGCCCTTATGAACTCGGCCATCAAAAATGCTACGGGACTTATAACCGGGCAGACGGGTGGCTATGTGGTTATTCATACCGACACCGATACGGGCAAGCCTTATGAACTGCTCATTTTGGATGCACCGACCATCGATGAAGCGGTCAATGTTTGGAGATGGAATGTAGGCGGACTCGGTTTCTCCAAAAACGGCTACAACGGTCCCTACGAAACAGCAATCACCGCTGACGGGCAGATTGTTGCCGACTTCATCACTTCCGGCTCGTTGGTGGCAAACATCATCAAAGCAGGTGTCCTCCAATCCCAGGATGGTTCTTCCTATTGGGATTTGGAGACCGGCGAAGTGGTACTCCGTGCTTATGCGACCACGGAAACCGTGGAGAAAGTGGAAGACCGCATTGCCACCATTGAAGAGCAGAAGATGTACCGCCTGGTTATCAGTTCGTCCAATGGTAACATCTTCAAAAATAACAATATCCGCACAACCCTTTATGCCACAGTTTACTCTTGGGATGAAAATATCACCGATACCCTGGATGACAACCAGTTCATCTGGACCAGGGTTTCCGATGATGCCGAAGCCGATAAGCTGTGGAATGATGCACACTTCGGTGGAACGAAATCCATCGAAATCGACTCCGATGACGTCAAGGTAAGGGCAACCTTCTTCTGCGACCTCATCGACACTACTACAAGAAACAGCCTACTCGGCTGATTACAAGGAGGAAATTCCAATGAGTAAAGCACAAGGTCAGTTTACGATTATTGACTACAATGACGCCCTTACGCTGACGGGTTATATTGGTTCTTCCCACACCAAAACCCAAATGTATAATCCCGACAACGGCACGTATACCCCCGACTGGGCTACGCACAATGTGGTGCTGACCCCCAGCCTTTATGTCATCGGTACAACTACCGATAAAATCACATCCACCAATGTTACCTCGGTTAAGTGGTACGTTGGCAGTTCCACTACGGCTATTACCTCGTCCGGCAACTACGCATTGAGCGGTGCCAAGAGCCACATTTTAACCATTAAGGGTAATGTAATGGCGGGTCAGCCTGGTATTGATTACCGCTGCGTTATTACCTATAAAGACGACTCCACGGGTCTGTCTATCACGCATCCGCTGACTATTTCTTTCGCACGAGTGGTTAACGGCTCCGGCATTACGGATCTGCTTATTACCACTCCCGGTGGTAATGTCTTCAAAAACCACGAAGTTGCAACCCTTACTGCGAAGGCTGAACTTTGGCGCGGTTCTACCGTTGATACTACCAATGTCACTTACAAGTGGGCAGTGATGGATTCCACCGTCACTTCCAGTTCTTCTGCCGGTTATGATGCAGCATTCGGCACTGGTTGGAGAAAGCTGACCGATACAACGGGTATGTATTCCGGCACTACTACGGCAACCATTACCGTGTATGCTGCCGCGGTTGACAGTTATGCGGTGTTCAAGTGCGTAGCAACCGACTCCGACTCCACTTCCAATACCTACAACAGTTCCTTTACCGATGTTGCAACCTTCATCGACAACTCCGATCCCATCCAGGTTATCGTTACTTCCACGGGCGGAGATGTCTTCAAGAACGGTGTCGGCTCTACGGTTCTTACTGCTGTTGTTTACCAGGCGGGTGCGGAAATCGATGCCGACGGCAAGGGCACCTATACCTGGACCAAGTACAACAAGGATGGTGCTATCGACACCTCTTGGGGTACTTCCGGCAGCAAGACCGGCAAAACGCTGTCCGTTTCTTCTGCGGACGTTGCTACCAAAGCAACCTTTATGGTGGTTGTAAATCTGTAAGGAGGTGTTTCTATGCGGGCAATTGCACAATTTACCATCGTTAATCTTTGCGATGTGATCACTTCTGATGAAGCCCCCGAAAACCCGTACATCGGTATGCTGTGGGTAAATACGGCAACTGTCCCGCCGGAAACAATGGTGTGGGATGGACTCGGTTGGGTTGTTCAAAACAACCTGGAAGAACTCCGTGTGACCGTGTCCACCCACACCTCTCGCTTTGGTGAGTTCCAAACATCCATTGATGGTTTAAACAGTTATGTTTCAAACCTTACAAAAACGGTAGAGACCGTCAGCGGTGAGGTTTCCGGGGAGAAAGAAACCGTCCTGGAAATGCAGGAGCAGATTTCCGAACTGGAACACACCGTTGATGGCCTTTCCCTTACGATGAGTGAGCAGTTTGCTGGCGGTATTAACTTTGTAAAAAACTCTGCCGGTCTTAACGGCATCACAGATGATTGGACGATAACCGGCACGGTTGCAACCGACAGTTCAACTGATGTGCAGAACAACACTACTTCCGATTCCTGCTTTGTGCTTGGTGACAGTTCCACGCTTAAGCAAGTAATAACGGGTGTTGTACCAGGCTCGTCTTATGTTATTTCGCTCCGTGCAAAGAAAACAGGGGCGAGTTATTCTTCGTATTTCTATGTGAAATATAACGGCTCAATGACAAAGTATCTGTTCAACACGAGTTCCACTTTTGGGTGGACGGAATACAATGCGATTATTCCCGATGTGCAGGACAGTACCATTACCATTTACGCATATAACCGCTTGGCAAGTCTGTATCTGTCGGACATCATTTTTGCTGAAGGCACGACCATTCACAAATGGACTCCTGCACCTAATGAGATTTATACCACCGAGGTAAAAATTGACCGCCGTGGTATTGAGGTTTCTAACGCAGACTCTGCACAAAGGACGGTTATTAACAACACGGAATTTTCCGGCTACTACAACGAAGAAAAGATATTCACGCTGAACAAGGATGAAACCGTCACCAAGAAAACCACGGTGGATGGTGAATTAACGGTTGGCAGAACAAAGTTCGTGCCGATGCCCACGGCATCAGAGGGGCTTAATATCGTAATCCTTGACTAAGCGAGAAAGGAGATATTATGGCTACAAGCGGAAGTTTTTCTAAATACCCCGTAGACAACTTTGGCCTGTATTGTACATGGTCTGCGTCGCAGAGTGTCATTGGCAACTATTCTGATGTGACCCTCAATGTTTATTTGAAGTACTACACGCTGTCCGTTGGATCTCGTTCAGACTCCACGGTTTCCATTAACGGAGTTTCCGAAACCTACACCGCGGCGGCAATCAGCGATAGTGCGGCTGGCTACGATACAACTTTACTCAAAACCTATACCGTACGTGTTGCCCACGGCAGCGATGGTAAAAAAACAGGTGTGGCTTTGTCCGCTTCCTGGCGTTTTAGCGGAACTTATAGTGGCGTGAGTATTGGTACAATCACAGCATCAACAACCATAGACCTTGACGCCCTTGACCGAACTGCACCGACAGTGTCCTGCAGTGTTTCCAATATCACCGCTAACGGCTTTAAGATTAGTGCTACCTCTTCGGCAACCGC
Organism: Ructibacterium sp.; assembly: GCA_045540375.1. Taxonomy (GTDB): domain Bacteria; phylum Bacillota; class Clostridia; order Monoglobales; family Monoglobaceae; genus Ructibacterium. The sequence continues at coordinate 8,540 of JAZQHD010000137.1, forward strand.
TGACATTTGGCAGTACAGTACCAATGGTGGCACGAATTGGACACAATTCTCTACCACAGCGGGAACAAGTGCAAACACGACCCTTTCTTCGCTGACACCAAACACGACTTATTCGGTCAAAGTCCGTGCGAGAAAGAAGTCTAACCAGGTATACGGATCTTCCAGTGCCGTATCCGCCAAAACCCTGGGTGGCTCAACCGTAGATAGCGTTTCAACTCTTACGGCCGATGCTTCTTCGGTCAGTATCAGTATGAGTACCACGGTGTACGATGCAGCCTACACACATAAACTCCAAATCAAAAACGGCTCTACGGTTTACTTGGAGATTACCGGGTTGTCTTGGACAAAGGGTACGGCAACAAGAACGATCTCTCTAACGGCTGCCCAAAGAACCACACTTTTGACGGCAATGTCAGCGGTAAAATCCTTTACTGGAACTTTCGCATTGCTGACATACAGCGGTTCAACGCAGATCGGCTCCACTTCCACAAAGACAGCAACCGTTCAGACAACCTCTGCAAACTCTGCACCCACGATGGGTGCTTTTACTTTTTATGATGGTCGTTCATCAACCTCGACCGTTACAGGAAATGACCAGGTGTTCATCCAAAGTTACTCGTATTTGTATGTTACGCCCGCTACGGCAACGGCAAGAAATAACGCTACGATTTCTTCCTATTCTGCCACCTGCAACGGTGTGACCCTTTCCAACACAACGGGAGCAGTAATCAACCTCGGTGCAGTTGCGAAATCCGGCACTTTGGATGTGGTGGTTACTGCTACTGACTCTCGTGGGTACACGGTAAGCAAGACACAGCAGATTACTGTTGTCACTTATGCAAAACCGAAGGTATCGTCCTTAACACTCCGAAGAACCAACGACATTGAGGCGGAGATGCAGCTTGCTTTTAATGGTACGATTTCTGCTATTTCCGTTTCCGGCACTCAAAAGAATAGCCTTTTATATGTGCGGTATCGGTATAAGCTGACGAGTGCCACTTCCTATGGCTCGTACACGTCAATTCTATCCTCGGTAACCAAAAGCGGTACTTCTTACTCGTTCTCCAATTTGGAACTGTGTAGCCTGGACGCCAACTCATCCTACGACTTCCATCTACAAATTAGAGATCAGTTGAATTCGTTGTCCTCGGTTGACCTTTACTATGTTGTCCCTCAAGGCACGCCCCTTGTGGCACTGCGTAAAAAGAAAGTCGGTATCAACACCCCAGACCCGGAAGTCGCACTCCATGTGGTCGGTGATGCCAAGGTGTCCGGCACCGTTACGGCAACTACCGTTACAGCAACAACGCTAAACGGCTCTCTTGCACCCTCCAAGCTGTCCTCTGCGGTTACTATCGCAAAGGGAGGCACGGGTGCAACTACTGCTGCGGCTGCGTGTACGAACCTTATTGCCGGGCAGACCATTGCTCCAAAGGTTATCAACGTAACAGGAAATCAGTACAAAGTTGATGGTGTTTACGGTATCAATATGCAGAACTCCGATATCATTGGCTTGAATGCTTTGTACTTCCAGGATGCAGTTGACTCTGCAGGTGAAGGTATCAACTTTTACCGTAGTTCTACTGCGTATGACAGATTGTATTCCGAATCAGGAACACTCTATTACGCGCCAAACTGTGCAGCAGATACCCACCCTGGAACTCGTTACACAGTTTACCATTCTGGTGGTGCGACCATTCCATTAGGCAAAGGTGGCACGGGAGCGACTACTGCTGCGGCGGCAAGAACCAACCTGGGCATCACTTGCACCTCCTTGTACAGCGGTACTTTGAGTTCCGGCTCGACCACATTCAACTACGGAAGTTACAAGGGGTATGTCATTGTTGGTCTGCCAAGTTCTGGTGCTTCCAAAATGTCGTTATTCATCCCCAAAGGGCTGATTACTACTTCGGACGTTACCTGGCAGATAGCAGACGAGGTCAATTATCGTGGTTTCAAACTCAAGTATTCCAGCACCACGGTTACCTTAACCATCGGTGGCGGAACTGGCTCTATCACCAATGTCTATGGTGTCAACTAAGGAGGTATCGCATTGAAGATTCTAACGGACAATAGCGGTTATATCGAAAGCTATGCTCTTATCGGTGATATTCTCGAAAGTGCCGAAATTGAGATGCCCTCTGACCTTGAACACTTCGAGTGCAACTACCGTGCATACAGGGTTCAAGATGGAAAGTTGGTCTTTGATGAAGGTCAAGCAACCATCCTTCAGAACGAAGCCGAAAATGCACAACTCCGTGTTGAGCGTGATGCGGAGTGCTTTTCTGTTATCAACCGAGGGTGGCTGTGGTATGACACTCTCACAGAAAAGCAAACCAAGGAACTACGGAAGTGGTACAAGGATTGGCTCGATGTAACCGAAACAAAAAAGAAGCCGGACAGACCGTCCTGGCTGAAATAAGGAACTATGGCACTCCACTTGGGGTGCCTTTTTCATACCCAAATCTAAAAGGAGGAAACGGCTATGGAAATCAACATCACGGCTTTGGCTGCGACCATTACTGCACTTGGGGTTGTCTTCGGTGCAGTATTCGGTATTTACCGATGGTTCTTGAAGCAGGAAAAGCAAGATCGTGACATCAAATCCATCAAAGAAGAGCAAACCGTGCTTGTTCGCGGTGTTTTAGCTTGCCTTATGGGTTTGAAAGAACAAGGGTGCAATGGCCCCGTAACAGAAGCCATTGAACAGATCGAAAACCACATCAACAAGCAAGCACACAAGTAAGGAGGAAGTACAATGACTACTTTTGAAATCGCAACCATTCCCGCATTGGCGGCTATCGTTTACACCATCATCGACATCGTTAAGACCGCAATGGGCGGTGACGACAGGTTCAAGAGGTTTATTCCTCTCATTGCCTGCGTTCTTGGTGCAGTGTGCGGTGTAATCGCATTTTACTTTGTTCCCGGTGTTATGGGAACGGAGAACCTGCTCGTTGCTATCGTTTTGGGTTCTGCAAGCGGACTCTCTGCAACGGGTACTAACCAGGCTGTAAAGCAGCTCGTAAAGAAGGAGGAGAAATAAGATGAATTTACAGAAACTGATTTTGACGGAAAATGCCTGCTACAAGGCAGGTCGCAAGATTACCGTTAAGGGCATTATGGTTCATTCCACGGGGGCGAATAACCCCTGGCTGAAGCGTTATGTCGGTCCCGACGATGGTAAACTCGGCAAGAACCAGTACAACAACCACTGGAACACCTATCATCCCGGTGGTCGTGAGGTCTGCGTCCACGGCTTCATCGGCAAGCTGGCTGACGGCTCTGTGGCAACGTATCAAACTCTGCCTTGGGATCATCGCGGTTGGCACGCCGGTGGTTCTGCAAACAACACCCACATCGGCTTTGAAATCTGTGAGGATGGTCTTACTGATGCGACCTACTTCAAAAAGGTGTACCAGGAAGCAATCGACCTCTGCGTTTACCTCTGCAAGGAATATGGTCTCACCGAAAAGAACATTATCTGCCACAGCGAAGGCTATAAGCAGGGTGTGGCTTCCAACCACGGTGATGTTATGCACTGGTTCCCCAAACACGGCAAGTCCATGGATACCTTCCGTGCAGAGGTAGCAGCAAAGCTGAAAGCTAACGCTGCTCCTACTGAAAAGCCGACCACGCCCTCCACACCTGCACCCACGGCTAACATCAAGGAAGGTGACAAGGTTGAGTTCGCCGCTGATGCAGTGAAGTACAATCCTACCACCAAGGAAATTCCCGCCTGGGTTAAGAACTGGCATCACATCGTAACGCAGACCACCTACAAGGGCAAACCCGTAACCAAAGGTGGAAAGACCTGCGTACTGCTCGGCAAGAAGGTCAAAAAGACCGGTGGCGATGTGGTAAGCGGTATCAACACCTGGGTTGCTGTGGAGAACCTCAAGGTTGTGGCCACAGCCAAGGAAGAAGAAACCTACCGCGTCCACACCGTTGTTAAGGGTGACACCCTTTGGGATATCGCCAAGAAGTATCTCGGCAACGGCAACCGCTATCCTGAAATCAAAGAACTGAACAACCTCACTTCCAATGTGATTTACAGCGGTTGGAAACTGAAGATCCCCAACTAACACCAAGCCCATCGAACCTTCATCGGTTCGGTGGGCTTTATTTTTTTTGCAGAAAATTAGCATCATTTTTTCCCAAACGACACCCTCGTGACCAGTGGTGAGTGAGGTAGCCCCTCGGAACGGAGGAATCACTATGAACACCACTCAAAAAGAGAAGATTATATCGATGCGAAAACGCAATGTGCCGTATGCCGATATTGCTGATACTGTCGGCCTCTCTGTTGGCACGGTCAAATCGTTCTGCCATAGAAACAACATCACCGCAGATAAGAAGCCTGTCGGCTCTGTATGCAAAAACTGCGGTGTCCCCATAAAGGGTGAAACAAAAACAAAGCCACGCCTGTTCTGTTGCGACCGTTGTCGGCAGGAATACTGGAATAAGCACCGCAATGAACGAGAAAGCAAGAAAATGTCTCCGCACACTTGTCCTACGTGCGGTAAGGTCTTTATGGATTACATTGGGGCTAACCGCAAATTCTGCTCCCAGGCTTGCTACCGGGAAAGGAGTGAGTGCGATGGACAGTAACTACTTCCAGGCTCTTATGGGCTATCAGGCATCGATGGCACAAGCCAAAATTATGCTCTCCAAAGGGCTAATAACCGCCGAAGAATACAGTGTAATAGAGACAAAAATGTGCGACATTTTTGGTATCAATTCTGACAGTTTATTTCGGGAGAATGACTGGATATATACTGATAATAGAGGTAATATAGCACCTGTGAAGGAGGTGTTATAATGCCAAAAACAGTAACAAGAGTTGCTTATCCGCCAAGGCTTATGCGGAAAAAGAGAGTTGCAGCGTACTGCCGTGTATCATCTGGCAAGGATGCAATGCTTCACTCGTTATCCGCCCAGGTCAGCTACTACAATAACCTCATTCAAAAAGAGGACGGTTGGGAGTTTGTCGGTGTGTATTCCGATGAAGCCATAACCGGCACAAAGGAAGGTCGTGCAGACTTTCAGCGTATGCTTGACGATTGCCGTAACGGAAAAATCGATATGATAATTTGTAAGTCCATCTCCCGCTTTGCGAGAAATACGCTAACGCTCCTTGAGACCGTTCGTATGCTCAAAGCTTTGGAGGTGGACGTTTATTTTGAGGAACAAAACATCCACACCATTAGTTCTGACGGTGAACTGATGCTGACCATCCTGGCATCCTATGCCCAGGAAGAAAGCAGATCCGCCAGCGAGAACCAAAAGTGGCGCATCAAAAAGAACTTTGAAAGCGGTATGCCCTGGTGCGGAAGGATGCTCGGTTACCGCATTAAGGACGGTCAGTATTACATCATCGAGGATGAAGCCGAAGTGGTACGGCGCATTTACAGAGATTACCTTGCCGGAGCGGGACCCAACCTCATAGCCATTCAGCTTACCGAGGATGGCATCCCCACAAGGAACGGTGGGATATGGCAGCCACAAACCGTTGCAAGAATTCTCCGCAACTACACTTATACGGGAAACCTTCTGCTTCAGAAAACCTTCCGTGAGAACCACATCACCAAGAAAACCATCAAGAACACCGGGCAGAAACCTCGCTACCTCGCCGAGGATGCCCACGATGCCATTATCGACCCGGTTATGTTTGATGCGGTACAAGCGGAGATTGAACGCAGAGCCAATAGCCGAAAAATCACTCCACCTGCCAAGCCTGTATTCACTTACACGGGTTTGATACAGTGTGCGAAATGCGGTAAGAACTACCGCAGAAAGACTACGAAAACCCAGGTGGTTTGGGTCTGCGCCACTTTCAACACGAAAGGTAAACGGTACTGTGCTTCCAAGCAAATCCCGGAAACAACCCTCGATACCTTGCTCGGTGAAATCACAACCGATCCGGCAAACATTAAGAAAATCATAGCCGATGATGACAACATACTGCACTTCCACCTTATGGATGGTTCGGTCATAACAAAGACCTGGGTAGACCGCTCCAGGGCAGAGTCCTGGACACCTGAAAGGCGCGAGGCAGCACGGCAAAGAGCCTATGAAAGGAGACAAGAACAATGGCAAGAGCAATTACAGTAATTCCTGCCACAAAGGACAAATTCACAGCGTTGCCGACCGCTTCCATTGCAAAGCGAAGAGTCGCAGCCTATGCTCGTGTTTCTACCGACAGTGATGAGCAGTTCACAAGTTACGAAGCCCAGATTGATTACTACACGCAGTACATCAAAAAGCGAGACGATTGGGAGTTTGTAAAGGTTTATACCGATGAGGGTATTTCAGGCACGAACACTAAACGGCGTGAGGGCTTCAACGAAATGGTGGCTGATGCCTTGGCGGGCAAGATTGATTTGATCGTGACCAAGAGCGTAAGTAGATTTGCGAGAAATACCGTGGACAGCCTCGTAACTGTCCGCACCCTCAAAGAACACCACGTTGAGGTTTTCTTTGAAAAGGAGAACATTTACACTTTCGACAGCAAGGGCGAATTGCTGATAACCATTATGTCCAGCCTTGCCCAGGAAGAAAGCCGAAGCATCTCCGAGAACGTCACCTGGGGTCAGCGTAAGCGTTTTGCTGATGGTAAGGTCAGTATGCCTTATAAGCAGTTTCTCGGCTATGACAAGGGCGAGAACGGTCTCCCGGTTATCAACGAAGAGGAAGCCGAGATTGTCCGCTTAATCTACCGACTTTTCTTACAAGGTAAGACCTCTACGGGAATTTGTAAGCACCTTATGGAACTTGGGATACCGACACCTGGCGGCAAGGCAAAATGGCGTCCAACCACGGTAATGAGTATCCTTCAGAACGAAAAGTACAAAGGAGATGCCTTATTACAGAAAAAGTTCACGGTGGACTTCCTTACAAAGAAGCAAAAGGTCAACGAGGGGGAAATTCCACAGTACTATGTTGAGGGAAGCCATCCGGCCATTATAACTGCCATTGACTTCGATATGGTACAGGCAGAAATTGCCCGTCGACAGACCCTGGGACGAGCCTACAGCGGTTCAAGCATCTTCGCCAGCAAACTTATCTGCGGTGATTGCGGCGGCTTCTACGGTCAAAAGGTGTGGCACTCAACGGATGCCTATCGCAGAGTGATTTGGAGATGCAACAGCAAGTTTAGCGGTGAAGCCAAATGCGAAACACCGACCCTTGCAGCAGAAACCATTCAGCAGATGTTCCTCAAAGCATTCAATCAGCTTATGGGCTCCTGTGAGCAAGTTCTCAAAGCCTGCGAGGCAATGCGTGAGATTGTTTCCGATTGCACCGCTTTGGATGCCGAAATTGATGCCTTAAACGATGAAATCCAGGTTGTTGCCGAACTGGTCAACCAGTGTATTAAGGAGAATGCATCCAAAGAGCAATCCCAAGAAGAATACGCAAAGAAATATAACCGCTTGGTGAAGCGGTACGAGAAAGCCACGGATCGGCTAAAGGTGGTAACCACAGAGCGTGAGAGCCGGATGCAAAGGGACCGAGAACTCCGCATCTTTATTGGCTCCATAGAAAAACAGCCCCTCGTCTTGGAAGCCTGGGACGAAGAGTTGTGGTTAACCTTACTGGAAACGGCTACCGTTCACAAAGACAACAGCATAACATTCCTATTCAAGAACGGAACAGAAATAGCGGTTCAAGCATAAACAAAAACGCCTTACAACCACGCATTTATGGTTGCAGGGCGTTTTCAAATATGCGCCACCAGGGTGTAACGCAAAGAGCACCCCCATAAGGAGTGCAGATGCGCCTTGGTGGCCGTATCTTTTTTACTTTGTTATGTTGTAGCCTCGGAGAACCTGTTTTATGGCTTTCATACTCTCTAAAAGTATCCGGCTCTCCTCTTGCGAACAATCAAAAAGGATATCCATTTCTTCCTCTGTGCTGTTCGTATTTGCTGATAAAAGGTTACCTTGCCTTTTAATAGCATCCATTTTCATCTTGTATGCAAAGGCTTTTTCCGAGGGCAGAATATGCTCACGGTACAGATTACTGTCAACAAGGATAATGTCTGCTTCTTCCTTTGTGATATCTAAAACTACCACCGGCACCTCTGTCAGCTTAAGCCTTGTTGCTGCAAGGTATCTTCTGTGACCCGATATGATTTCGTACACATCCGCCTTATCGTCCTTTCGTACCATAAGCGGCTGAATAATACCGTTCTCACGGATACTGTCTTCCAACGGCTTCATATCTTCCTCACGGCATTTATACGGATTCTTAAAATTGGGAACAATACTGCTCATGTAGATTATTGATTTTTTGTTTTAGAAATGTTATTATAATAATGGTAGTTTATCGTATTTTGTAATTATATTTCTCGAAAGGTATTGATGATATGAAAAATAAAAACACAATAATTATCACTGAAGAAATGATAAATTCGGACCCATACGGTTATACATATAAAGAAATTTGTGATTGCGTTGGAGAAAAAAAAGCTCGATCGCTTATGCATGCCCTTT
>JAZQHD010000138.1:0-27492 GCA_045540375.1 Ructibacterium sp.
TCTGGAGGAGACATGTCCGATGATGGCGGAGAGTGTTTTCACGTCCATGCCGTGTTCCAACGATATGGTGGCGAATGTATGCCCTTACGGTATAATTACGACAAACCGGAAAAGCCCCGTATTTCAAGGGTTTTCGGTTATCAGGCAAGGTTTTTCATCCTTTTCCAACCCGAAAAATCAAGCCGCGAAGTAGTTATATCGTAGGAGGTGTTATATTAACGACAAAAACTAAATACCGTTTGGGCGGGCTGTCTGCCTGCCCAAGAAATCAGGACATTTCCTCTGAAAAGAAGAAATGTCCTTTTTTTGTACCCAAAATCCAATACCGACAGGAGGAAAACAATGCCGGAGAAAACCACGCAGAAAGAGCATGGTAAAAAGACCGCGCCTCCCTCGGAAAAGGAAGTACAACCGGAAGTCGTTATCCAAATCCCACTTGCCGAACTGCATCCTTTTCCAGATCACCCATTTCAGGTGAGGGATGATGATTCCATGAGGGAAACCGCAGAAAGCGTCAAGGCGTATGGCGTACTCGTCCCCGCGATTGTCCGTCCAAGGGAAGAAGGTGGATATGAAATCATCGCCGGACACCGTCGCAAACACGCCTGTGAACTGGCAGAGCTGGCTTCCATGCCTGCCATCGTCCGAAACATGGACAGGGATACCGCAACCATCATCATGGTGGACAGCAACCTTCAGCGCGAAAACATCCTGCCCTCTGAACGCGCCAAGGCATACAAGATGAAAATGGATGCCATCAAACGGCAGGGCGCACGGACGGATTTAACTTCGCCGAATATTTCGGCTAAGTTCCGAAGCGACGATGAGATCGGACAGGAAGCCGGTGTGAGCGGCGATACCATCCGCAACTATATCTCCCTGACGCAGTTAGTCCCGGAGCTTCAGCAGATGGTGGATGAAAAGAAAATCGCCCTTACCCCCGCATATCAGCTTGCGGCGCTTACCCCCAAGGAACAAGCCCTATTGCTTGAAACCATCGACAGCGAACAGGCCACGCCCTCGCTGTCCCAGGCGCAGAGAATGAAGAAACTCAGTCAGAGCGGCGAACTGAATGAGGACACCATGCTCTCGATTATGATGGAACAGAAGAAACCCGAAGTGTGGAATTTAACCATTCCCATGGACAAGATCAAAAAATACTTCCCGCGCTCCTACACGCCGCAGCGCATGGAGGAAGTCATATTCAAGTTACTGGACGCATGGCAGAAAAAGCGCCAGCGCGACCAAAGCCGATGATCGGACAAGCCCTGTTTGCTTGCCCGATATTTTTATGCCCGGAAGGAGGAACCCATGTATATCAATACTTTCAAATACAGTCCGCAGGATGTTAGCTGCCAGCTCTGCACCGAGTATGTGAAAAAAGTGGGCTGTACCGCTCTGCGCTGCCCCTGGCTGGCAGAACGCATTGAGGCCGGTGTGGTAGGCTACCGCGAAGCGATCACGGAAACCTTTTCTTATGACCGCCGCCTGTTCTACCGCTTCAAGCTGCTTATCAAGCATTTCCACGGAAGCCTGTGGAGCAACGAACAGCATGAGCGCAGGATGCAGTTTGAGCGCGCCGTTCAGAAGTATCGCCGCTCCCGTGATACCAACGCCTATTATGCGGCGATGTATCTGCTCACTGCCAATGATGACATTCACCGCCGCACGGCAAACTGCTTCTGCAAGCACGGTATTGAGTTTGGTTATGCCGTACTTCGTAATATCTCCCCCCATAACTACGCCCTGTTCATGGCGGCGCGTGACCTGTACTCCAAAACAGAATCCGTCACCGTGGAGGACTTGTCAGACCCGGAGATCATCGACCCGGAGGCGCTGCGCCTGATCGTCAACGCCACCCTTATCGCCAGATATGGCCTTGCCGCCTTTCAGATCAAAGCGCGTGGTGCCGAGTATGGGAGCTGATGCTGACTTCATCGGCGGTCACGGCATCCTCGCGCTGGAACGCTTCATGGATGAAACCCGCCACATGATTATTTTCGATGTTCTGACTTGGGAAGCCCCTGTGGGTGATAAGGGTGAGCGGCTACGGCTGTTCCTCTCCGATGAGGGTTATGCAAAAGCCCTGGCATCCGAAAAACGCGGTGAAATCAAAATCCGCAAACACGCCGCCATCATCGAGGGACATATCCTCGCTGACCGGAAAAAGCGGCGTCACTAAAACGATTGGAGGGATTTACCTTGAACAAAGTAACAGAACTGGAAAATGCGCTGACCGAGCTTTTCCGGAAAGGTACGGAAGTCGGCTATTCCGAAACGGAGATCGACGAGTTTCTGGAGGACATAGACTACGATACCCTGCTGCAAGCGGTCTGGAACAATGCCGAAACGGTATACTCTTACCGCGCTGACGGTGAGCATGAGTTCAGTATGGACTATCGCGGCACTGAGTTGTTTAAGCAGAGAGCAACCCTGATGTATGAGGATATGGGTGAGGGCTTCGCCGGTGCGGTAGTTGCCGCCCGTTCTATGGAGCTGTGGCTGCTTGAAGATATGGGCTTTGCCATCGTTGCGAACTTCTATGTTGAAGTGGGCAACGGCGAGTACATCACCGAGTACCGTGTTTACAAGGGCAACGATTGGACGGACAGCGACCTTGATCTGGATTTGGAGGACTTGGTTGCCGAGCTTGCCGCCATGTGCGAACCCTACTACGACCACAACCAGCCCATCTACGAGCTGTAACCCACAGAGCATATTTCCACAGAAACAGGTGAAAAAACATGGCTGTATTTCGCGTTGAACGGACGCGGGATTATACGGTGATGTGCAATCATCACCTGAAAGACAGCAACCTTTCCCTCAAAGCAAAGGGGCTGCTATCCATGATGCTGTCCCTGCCCGATGAGTGGAACTACACTACGCGAGGACTGGCGGCAATCTGCAAGGAGGGTGTAGATGCCATAGGTAAAACGCTCAAAGAGCTGGAACAGGCAGGCTACATCATACGCCGACGGCTTCGCGGCAAAGATGGGCGGATCTCCGATACGGAATACACCATCTTTGAGAAACCCCGGAAACCGAAAAACTCTGCACCGGATACGACCTTACCAGATACGGAAAACCCGTATATGGTAAATCCAGATATGGAGGAATCAGATGCGGAGGAACCGGATACGGATAATCCCGCGCAATTAAATACTAAGAAATCAAATACTCAAAAAACAATTACTGATCTATCAAATACTCATTCATTCTTTCCTTCTGCTGCGCCTGCGGCGGACGGACTGACGGACGGATTTGATAAGAGAGCAGAAATCAAAGAGCAGATAGAGTACGACTGTATCTGCCAGCAGCATGACCGTATGCAGCTTGACGAGCTTGTGGAAATCATGCTGGAGGTTGCCATGAACCGAAGTCCTACCATCAAGATCGGGCGGGATGCGGAATATCCCACGGGATTTGTCCAACAGCGGTTTGAGAAAATAACCTCCATGCACATCGAGAAGGTTATGGACGGTATCCGGGAAAACACTACCCGCGTCTGGAACACAAAAGCCTATCTCATGGCGGCGCTGTTCAACTCCGTTTCCACCATCGACAACCACTACACCATGCTGGTCAATCACGATTTTCACAGCGGCCTGTAAAGGTCGCTATTTTCATGCCCGAAACGGGAGAAAGGATTTAGATACCGATGAAACGCCCTATTGCCTACATCACCGCCCCCTGGGGCGAGAACGAATTTGAAAACACCGAAAATGCCGCCAAATATTGCAGGGCTGTCTATGACGCTGGCTTTTCGCCCATCTGCCCCATGCTGTTCCTGCCCCTGTTCCTGAGTGATGAAATTCCCCAGGAGCATAAGGACGGTATCGACATGGCGCGTGAATATCTGCGCCGCTCCCATGTGCTTGTTGTCTGCGGCGATACCGTGGATGAAAGCATGAAGAACGACATTGCCGTTGCGGAACGCCTGCGGATCACCGCTACCACGCTGGACGGTATCCTGACCGTTAAGGGACAGGGACGCGCCGAAGGAGGACACCGCCGTGAATAAGACCGATGAAAAGAAACGGGCAGAGTTCTATTTGCGCGTATCCAAAATCCTGCGGGAAGCCTCCATCAAAATGGGGCTTCGCTCTGCGCTTGGGTATGTATTCACATCCGAGGAAAGAAAAGCCCTGTCGGATATACAGCAGATATTCTTCCCGGAGCAGGAAACTTCAACGGATGTGGATTACACCGTTCTCAATAAGGCTTCCGGTATTCTGATCGACGCATGGGCTGGTGTTTCCGTTGCATATCTGCCGCCCGTCAACAAACTGCGGATTGCCGAGAATGCGGCAAAGCAGCTTCGCAACCAGCCGGTACATTTCGGAGAAAGGAGAAGCAAGTGAGGATTATCTTTCTTCGCCATTTGGTAGTACCACCTTAGTGCCTGCCTGTTCTCCCTGCAAATCTGAGGAAAGGAGCGTGATAAGTCGTGCAGGAAGAAGTTGAACAGAAAGTAGTTTCGCTGATCGTAGACTGCGGGAAGCTGGGCGAACAGGAATTGAAAAAAGCCCTTGCCAAGCTGGTGGAGCAGATGAAAGCAAGCCATCAGAAGCATCAGTACAACAAGGAAAATCCCCACGGCAAGATGACCGTCAAGCAGCTTGCCGCCAAGGACAAGGGCTTGCAGAGCATCGAAGTCACCGACAAGAACATCGGCTCATTCAACCGCATTGCCCGGAAATACGGCATTGACTTCGCTCCGTTCAAGGTCAAGGGCGAAAACCGGTATTTGGTGTTCTTCAAAGCACCGGATGCCGATGCCATGACTGCCGCGTTCAAGGAATACACCGCCAAACAGGTCAAAAAAGCGGAACGCCCCTCCGTACTGGAAAAGCTCCAGCATTTCAAGGCGCTCATTAAATCGGCTGTGGTGGACAGGACGAAACGGAAGGAGCTGGAACGATGAAACAGATCAATTACAAAAAGCTCATTCTTCCGAACATCCCGTATGTGTTCATCGCGCTACTTATCACCAAAGTGAGCGAAGCGGCGCGGCTGGCTCCCGGCGCAGACCTCTCCGGTAAGCTGCTGAACATTATGACCGGCATGAGTACCGCGTTCCAGTCCATCATGCCCAGCTTCCATCCCATTGACCTGTGTGTAGGCATTGCTGCCGCCGTTGTCATTCGGCTTGTGGTCTACTTTAAGGGCAAGAACGCCAAGAAATTCCGCAAAAATCTGGAATATGGCAGCGCCCGTTGGGGCAACGCAGACGATATTCGCCCCTATGTAGACCCCGTGTTTGAGAACAACATCATTCTCACGCAGACGGAGTGCCTGACCATGAACAACCGCCCGAAAGACCCGAAAACGGCGCGGAATAAGAATGTTTTAATCATCGGGGGAAGCGGCTCCGGTAAGACCCGCTTCTGGCTGAAACCCAATTTGCTCCAATGCACATCCAAAACCTATCCGGTCAGCTTCGTGGTCACAGACCCCAAGGGCAGTATTGTGACGGAGTGCGGAAATGCGCTGCGGCGCAATCAGTACCGCATCAAAATCTTGAACACCATCAATTTCAAGAAAAGTCACCACTACAACCCCTTTGCCTATATCCATTCGGAAAAGGACATTTTGAAGCTGGTAACGACCCTGATCGCCAACACCAAGGGCGAGGGCAAAGCCGGGGATGATTTTTGGGTGAAAGCGGAAACCCTGCTCTATACCGCGCTCATCGGCTACATCCACTATGAAGCGCCGGTGGAGGAACAGAACTTCTCCACCCTCATTGAGTTTATCAATGCCATGGAAGTCCGGGAGGATGATGAAGAATTTCAGAATCCCGTTGACCTGATGTTTGCCGAGCTGAAGGAGCGCAAACCCAACCACTTTGCAGTCCGTCAGTATGCCAAGTACAAGTTAGCTGCCGGCAAGACCGCAAAAAGCATCTTGATTAGCTGCGGTGCGCGCCTTGCGCCCTTTGATATTCAGGAGCTTCGGGAGCTGACAGCCTACGACGAACTGCAACTGGACACCCTGGGCGATAGAAAAACCGCCCTGTTCATCATCATGTCCGATACGGACGATACCTTTAACTTTCTCATTTCCATGTGTTACACCCAGCTCTTTAATCTGCTCTGCGAAAAAGCAGACGATGTGTACGGCGGGCGCTTGCCTGTCCATGTGCGCTGTCTGATCGACGAGGCGGCGAATATCGGGCAGATACCCCGTCTGGAAAAGCTGGTGGCAACGATCCGTTCCAGAGAGATTTCCTGCTGTCTTGTCTTGCAGGCGCAAAGCCAGCTCAAAGCCTTGTATAAGGACAGCGCAGACACCATTGTGGGAAACATGGATTGCTCCATCTTCCTGGGCGGAAAAGAACCCGGTACGCTGAAAGAACTGGCGGCGGCGCTGGGTAAGGAAACCATCGACAGCTACAACACCGGCGAAAGTCGAGGGCGCGAGGTTTCCCATTCTCTCAATTATCAGAAATTGGGTAAGGAGCTTATGAGTGTGGACGAGCTTGCCGTTTTGGACGGTGGCAAGTGCATCCTCCAGCTCCGTGGTGTACGCCCGTTTCTGTCCAACAAATATGATCTCACCAAGCACCCCCTCTATCGCTATACATCGGATTATGACAAGAAAAACGCCTTTGACATAGAGCGTTTTATGTCCCACCGCCTCAAACTCAAGCCGGATGATGCTTTCGAGGTGTATCGCGTAGACCTTTCCGGTGAACCTGTTGCCTGATGGCAGCAGCCTAACTTCATAACGAACCAGTGAAAAATCGTGGAATGAATGTACCTTCCAAAATCTAAATCAAAAAATTATTTTTTCGGAGGTACTTTTATGGCTTTCTTTAATTCTGCTGTTGGTGTTCTTCAGACCCTCGTTGTTGCTCTGGGCGCTGGCCTCGGTATTTGGGGCGCGATCAATCTGCTGGAGGGCTATGGTAACGATAACCCCGGTGCCAAGAGCCAGGGCATGAAGCAGCTCATGGCTGGCGGCGGCGTTGCCCTCATTGGCATCACCCTGGTTCCCCTGCTCTCCGGTCTGTTCGGTTAATCGGCGTTTCGTTTGTCACCCATAAATCTCCGGAGGGTGCCGCCCTGTGGCGGCATCCTCCTGAAAGGAGGGCAACCCTATGGATTTCTTATGGGATAAGATCACGGAATGGCTGAAAGAAATGCTTGTTGGCGGTATCGTGAGCAATCTGTCCGGGATGTTCGATGCGACCAATCAGAAGGTTGCCGAGATCTCCGGTCAGGTGGGCTTAACGCCGCAGGCGTGGAATGGCAGTATCTTCAATATGGTACAAAGCCTGTCGGAAACCGTGATTGTCCCCATTGCAGGCGCAATTCTCGCTTTCGTTATGACGCTGGAGCTAATCCAGCTCATAACCGATAAAAACAACCTGAACGATGTAGACACATGGATGTTCTTCAAGTGGGCGTTCAAGTCTGCCGCTGCTGTCCTCATTGTGACGAATACATGGACGATTGTAATGGGAGTGTTCGATGCAGCCCAAAGCGTAGTTGCCAGCGCGTCCGGTGTCATCGTTGGCGATGCCAGCATCGACATATCCACGGTCATGGTGGATATGGAAGCGCGGCTGATGGAAATGGAGCTGGGGCCGCTGTTCGGCTTGTGGTTCCAATCCCTGTTTGTCGGTATAACCATGTGGGCGCTGACGATTTGTATTTTTATCGTCATTTATGGGCGCATGATCGAAATATACCTTGTGACCTCTGTTGCCCCGATTCCCATGGCAACCATGATGGGCAAGGAATGGGGCGGTATGGGACAGAACTACATCCGCTCTCTGCTGGCGCTGGGCTTCCAGGCGTTTTTGATTATCGTCTGCGTGGCGATCTATGCCGTGCTGGTACAGAATATCGCCGTTGTGGATGACATCAGCAACGCCATCTGGACTTGTATGGGCTACACGGTGCTTTTGTGTTTCTGCCTGTTCAAGACGAGCAGCCTTGCCAAGTCCGTGTTTAACGCCCATTAAGGCCGGAAAGGAGTGCAGCTATGGCCTATGTCAATGTCCCGAAGGACTTAACCAAAGTAAAAACCAAAGTGCTGTTCAATCTCACGAAAAGACAGCTCATCTGCTTCGGCTGCGGCGCGCTGATCGGCGTACCGCTTTTCTTTTTGCTGAAAGGCAGTATCGGCACAAGCCCTGCCGCCATGGTGATGATGGTGGTAATGATACCGGCAATGCTGTTTGCCATGTACGAAAAGAACGGTCAGCCGCTGGAGGTAGTCATCCGCAACATCTACCGAGTGTGCTTTCAAAGGCCGAAGCAGCGACCCTATAAGACCAACAATTTCTATGCCGTCCTGGAGCGGCAAAACCAATTAGACCGGGAGGTGTATCGAATTGTCCACAAAAAAGAAACTGACCCGCGCCGAAAGAAAACAGATCGAGGCCGCCATCGCAAGGGCGAACAGGACGGATAAGAAAGAGAAATCGGCGCAGGACAGCATCCCATATCAGCGTATGTGGCCTGACGGTATCTGCCGTGTGACCGATACGCGCTACACCAAGACCATCCAGTATCAGGACATCAACTACCAGCTTTCGCAAAACGAGGATAAAACCGCAATCTTTGAATCGTGGTGCGATTTTCTAAATTACTTTGACAGCTCTGTGCAGTTCCAGCTTTCCTTTGTCAACCTGTCGGCATCGCAGGAAACCTTTGCCCGAAGCATCACCATCCCGCCCTGCGGTGATGAGTTTGACGCCATCCGAGCCGAGTATGCCGAGATGCTGCAAAACCAGCTTGCACGCGGCAACAACGGTCTGATTAAGACCAAATACCTGACCTTCGGCATTGAAGCAGACAATCTTCGCACAGCAAAGCCCCGTCTGGAACGCATTGAAACCGACCTTCTCAACAACTTCAAGCGGCTGGGCGTTGTGGCTGCACCGCTGAATGGGTATGACCGCCTGCGCGTCATGCACGATATTCTCCGCATGGATGAACAGGAACCGTTCCGCTTTTCGTGGGACTGGCTTGCTCCCTCCGGGCTGTCCACCAAGGACTTTATCGCGCCCAGCTCCTTTGAGTTCAAGACCGGCAGGATGTTCCGCATGGGCAAAAAGCTGGGCGCGGTCAGCTTCGTGCAGATTTTAGCACCGGAGCTGAATGACCGTATGCTGGCAGACTTCCTTGATATGGAGAGCAGCATTATCGTCAATCTCCATGTGCAATCCATGGATCAGGTCAATGCCATTAAGACAGTCAAGCGCAAGATCACCGATTTGGATAAATCCAAAATCGAGGAACAGAAAAAAGCTGTTCGCGCCGGTTACGACATGGACATTATCCCGTCCGATCTTGCCACCTATGGCGCGGAAGCCAAGAAGCTGTTGCAGGATTTGCAGTCCCGCAACGAGAGAATGTTCTTGCTGACATTCCTCATTATGAATACGGCGGATACGCCCCGTCAGCTTGACAACAACATCTTCCAGACTTCCAGCATCGCGCAGAAATATAACTGTGCGCTGACCCGTCTGGACTTCCAGCAGGAAGAAGGGCTTATGAGCAGCCTGCCTCTGGGCATGAATCAGATCGAGATTCAGCGCGGCCTGACCACTTCCAGCGTGGCGATCTTCGTTCCCTTTACCACGCAGGAGTTGTTCCAGAGTGGCATGGAAGCCCTGTACTACGGCATCAATGCCCTTTCCAACAACCTTATCATGGTAGACCGCAAGCTGCTGAAAAACCCGAATGGGCTGATACTCGGCACCCCCGGCAGCGGCAAGTCCTTCTCTGCAAAGCGCGAGATCACCAATGCGTTTCTGATTTGCCCCAAGGATGACATTATTATCTGCGACCCGGAGGGTGAATACACGCCGCTGGTAGAGCGCCTGTCGGGACAGGTAATCAAGCTGTCACCCACCGGCAAGGGCTATGACGGTCTTCCTTGCTACATTAACCCTATGGACATAAATCTGGATTATAGTGATGACGATAACCCGCTGTCGCTGAAATCCGACTTTATCCTGTCGCTGTGCGAACTGATCGTCGGCGGCAAGGACGGTCTTGCTCCGGTAGAAAAAACCATCATTGACCGCTGTGTGCGTATTGTCTACCGGGACTACCTCAACGACCCCAAACCGGAAAATATGCCGATTTTGGAGGACTTGTATAATGCCCTCCGCGCCCAGGATGAAAAGGAAGCGCAGTACATCGCCACTGCACTTGAAATCTATGTTACCGGCTCCCTCAATGTGTTCAACCACCATACCAATGTGGATGTGAACAGCCGCATTGTCTGCTACGACATTAAGGAGTTGGGCAAGCAGCTCAAAAAGATTGGGATGCTGGTGGTACAGGATCAGGTGTGGAATCGCGTTACTATCAATCGCGCCGCACATAAGACAACAAGATACTATCTGGACGAGTTCCATCTGCTTTTGAAAGAGGAACAGACCGCTTCGTACAGCGTGGAGATCTGGAAGCGTTATCGAAAATGGGGTGGCATCCCCACCGGAATCACCCAGAATGTCAAAGACCTGTTATCCTCCCGCGAGGTTGAGAACATTTTTGAAAACAGCGATTTCATCTATATGCTCAATCAGGCGGCGGGTGACAGACAAATCCTTGCAAAGCAGCTCAACATTTCGCCCCATCAGCTTTCCTATGTGACCCATTCCGGTGAGGGTGAAGGACTGTTGTTCTACGGCAACACCATCCTGCCCTTCGTTGACCACTTCCCGAAGGACACTGAGCTGTATCGGGTGATGACCACCAAGCCGCAAGAGGTGGCGAAGGAATGAAAAGAGAACCTCGCTTACACTTCTCCGATGCCGACCTTGCCGAGCCAAAGCTGAAAAAGCCCATTAAGAGGGTGGAAAAAGCGGCGGCAAAGGCAGATAAAGCACAGGCGAAAATCCCAAAGAAAACCGTTGTTAAAAAAGAGCGTGGTTTTGACCCTGCCACCGGCAAGGTGAAAACACACCTCCGATTTGAGGAAGTGGACAAGAAAAAACCTCCCTCCAAGCTGACCCATGCGGCACAGGATGCGCCTGCAAACCTTGTTCTTTCTCAGTTCCATCGGGAAGTCCAGCAGAGCGAGGACGATAATGTGGGCGTGGAATCCGCACACAAGCTGGAGGGCGCAGCCGAGAGCGGCGGGCGGTTGATACAATCCGCCCATCGTTCCCATCAGCTCAAACCCTACCGTGCTGCCGCCAGAGCGGAAACCCGGCTGGAAAAGGCAAATATTGATGCGCTCCAAAAGAAAGCGCAGATAGAACACCCCACCAGCAACCCCGTTTCCAAGTGGCAACAGAAACAGGCTATCAAGAAGCAGTATGTCGCCGCCAAGTACGGTAAGACCGCAAAGAATACGGCAAAGACCACGGAGAACACCACAAAGGCGGCGAAAAAAGCCGCTGAGAAAACCAAGCAAGCAGGTCAGTTTGTATGGCGGCACAAAAAAGGCTTTGCTATCGCCGCCGCGCTGTTTCTGATGCTGGCGTTCTTCCTAAACGGGCTGTCCTCCTGTTCTGTGCTGTTGGAAGGCGCGGGTTCCGGTATTGTTGCAAGCACCTATCCCTCACAGGATGCGGATATGCGCGGTGCGGAAGCGGCCTACTGTGATATGGAAGCCGAGCTGCAAGAGTATCTGGACAACTATGAGCGTACCCACGACTACGACGAGTATCACTTCGATCTGGACGATATTGAACATGACCCCTATGTGCTGATCTCTATTCTCACGGCACTGCATCAGGGTGAATGGACACTGGATGAAGTACAGGGAACGCTTCAAATGCTGTTCGAGAAGCAGTACATCCTCACGGAAGATGTCGTAGTGGAAACCCGTTACCGGACGGAAACCCGGACAGGCAGTTACACCGTCACCGACCCGGAAACCGGAGAAACCAGCACCGAGGAATATGAATACGAGGTTCAGGTTCCCTATGACTATTACATCTGCACGGTCACGCTGGAAAACTTCAATCTGAGCCATGTTCCCGTCTACATCATGGGCGAAGAACAGCTTGGGATGTATGCCACCTATATGGCAACCCTGGGCAACCGTCCAGACCTGTTCCCCGGTTCGGAGTATATCGGGAAATATGCCGAGGGCAGCTATACCGATTACGAAATTCCCCCGGAAGCTCTGGAAGATGAAGTGTTCGCCGCCATTATCACGGAAGCGGAGAAATACCTTGGCTATCCCTATGTTTGGGGCGGCAGCAGCCCGTCCACTTCTTTTGACTGTTCGGGCTTTGTCAGTTGGGTCATCAATCATTCCGGCTGGGATGTAGGCAGATTGGGCGCACAGGGACTTTGCAACATCTGTACCCGCGTATCCTCTGCCAATGTGCAACCCGGCGATCTGGTGTTCTTCACAGGCACCTACGATACCCCCGGTGTCAGTCATGTTGGCATCTATGTGGGAAATGGAATGATGATCCATTGCGGCGACCCGATTTCCTACGCAAACCTAAATTCAAGCTACTGGCAGTCCCATTTCTACTGTTATGGGCGCTTGCCATAAAGGAGAGTGAAATATGAATCCCAAAATTACGAAGCTCCGCACGGAGTTTGAAAAGAACAAGAGAAAGATTTCCGATCTGCAAGGGCGCAACCGCGAACTGGAAAAGCAGATTCGTGAGTTGGAGGACACCGACATCATCGGTATGGTGCGTGAAAACGGCATGACGATGGAGCAGTTTGCCGAACTGTTCCGCCGTATGCAGGGCGCGCCTGCCCCGATCACTTCTGAACAGGAGGAACCGAGCCATGAGTAAGACGAAACCCCGTATTCTTCTCAGCCTTTTGGCTGTGATTCTCTGCATCAGCATTTTCCCCGTTACCGCATTTGCCAGCGGCGGCGATTACCACGACCATGAGTTGCCCCCTTCCGAAAGCACCGAAGCGGAAAAGACGGAGGAAGCCGAAACCGAGTACACCGGCACCGTGACCACCAACGGCGGCAACCTCAATGTCCGTACCGGTGCAGGGATGGACAACAAAGCATTTACCCAGCTTGCCAACGGCACGGTGGTAGAAGTCATCGGCACAGATGGCGATTGGATCAAGATTCTTCTGCCGGAGCGTGTTGGCTATGTTCATGGAAAATACCTGACCATCAGCAGCACCGAGAAGAAGCCGACTGACACAGGCGAAACGACCACCCCGGAGCCTACGGAACCCTCCACCGTGCAGGGCGAGCCTTTCAGCGAGGAATCGGACATTTCCACCCGCGACCTTCTGTATGACAAGGAAACCAATAAGCAGTTCATTACCGTGCAGGACAGGGATGGAAACACCTTCTACATCGTCATTGATTATGATTCTCCCGTGGGCGAGGAAGAAGAACAGTATAAAACCTACTTCCTGAACCCTGTTGACCTTGCCGATATGGAAGGACTGGCAGAGGATGGCGGCGAAACGGAAGCTCCCACCTGTGTCTGTGCCAATAAATGCGTAGCTGGAAGCGTCAACACCGGTTGCGAGGTATGCGCGGTCAATATGACCGAGTGCATGGGCAAGGAACCCGAACCGGAAGTGCCTGATGAGCCTACCGAGCCTGTGGAGGAACCGGAGGAAAAAGGCGGCATGGGCGGTATCCTTGTCTTTGTCCTGATCGCTGCCCTGGGCGGCGGTGCGGCGTTCTACTTCCTCAAAGTGAAAAAGGGCAAGCCGCAGACCAAGGGCAGCTCCAATCTGGATGATTACGACTACGGCGAGGACGATGAATACGAGTTTGAGCAGTATGATGAAGAATCCGAAACGGAGGATGAAACGGAGGACGAGAACGCATGAGATACTTCACCAATAATCCGCTGGAACGGATGATGATGCAGAAACCCAAACCCATGCGGGAGGAAACCCCTCCCGCAGCCCCCAAGGGGCATCCCTGTCATGGGTGCAGGCGTTTCGGAGAAGAATGTGTCCGTCCCTGCTACCGTGATATTCAGAGGATGGAGGTGGTGCCATGCGCCTTGTAATCGCTGAAAAACCCTCTGTGGCGCAGAGTATCGCCGCAGTCCTGAACGCAAAGAAACGGCATGACGGGTATTTGGAGGGAAGTGGGTATTTGGTGTCCTGGTGCTTCGGGCATCTGGCAGAACTGGCAGACGCCGCCGCATACAACGCCGACTATGCCAAGTGGACGATGAAAGACTTGCCCATCGTGCCGATGAACTACCGCTTTACCATCCGCGAGGACAAGCGCAAGCAGTTTGATATTCTGAGCGGCCTGCTCCGCCGCGAGGATGTATCCGAGGTAGTCAATGCCTGTGATGCAGGGCGCGAGGGTGAACTGATCTTCCGTACCGTCTACTGCCTTGCGGGATGTTCCAAGCCCATTTTGCGGCTGTGGATCTCATCCATGGAAGATGATGCAATCCACGCCGGTTTCAAACAGTTAAAATCGGGGCGCGACTATGACGGGCTGCATCAGTCAGCCCTCTGCCGTGCAAAGGCCGA
Organism: Ructibacterium sp.; assembly: GCA_045540375.1. GTDB lineage: Bacteria > Bacillota > Clostridia > Monoglobales > Monoglobaceae > Ructibacterium. The sequence continues at coordinate 14,421 of JAZQHD010000138.1, forward strand.
CTGGCTGGTGGGTATCAACGCTACCCGCTACTTCTCCCTTACTTATGGGCGCACCTTGAACATCGGGCGCGTCATGTCCCCAACGCTGGCGCTGCTGGTACAGCGGGAAGCGGATATTTCCGCATTTGTCCCGGAACCGTTCTACACGGTACAGCTTGATTGCGGCTTTATCGCCGCGACAGACAGAATGAAGGACAGAAAAACCGCAGACAGCATTGCCAACGCCTGTAAAGGCAAAACGGCAACTGTGAAATCGTCGGAGCGAAAGGAAAAGGCAGAAAAAGCCCCCGCGCTCTACGATCTGACTGCGCTCCAGCGTGATGCAAACCGCATCCTGGGCTACACCGCCCAACAGACCCTTGATTATCTCCAAGCCCTCTATGAAAAGAAGCTCTGTACCTACCCCCGTACAGACAGCCGCTTTCTGACCGAGGATATGGAGGACAGTATCAGCGACCTTGTTTCTTCTGCCGCCGCTGTCTGCGGTGTGGTATCGCCCGCGACTATCCACGCAAAACAGGTGTGCAACAACAAGAAAGTGACCGACCACCACGCCATCGTCCCCACCGTCAGCGCAGGAAAAACAGATTTGATGTCGCTGCCCCTTGGTGAACGCGAAGTGCTGAAGCTGGCAGCAAAGGGCTTGCTCCGTGCCATCTGCGAAGCACACCGCTATGCAGAAACGGTCATTACAGTGGAATGTGCCGGTCACAGCTTCACCGCCAAGGGCAAGACCGTCCTTGTCCCCGGCTGGAAGTCCTACGAACAGGAACAGACGGAAGCAGCATCCACTCTCCCGGATGTTGCAGAGCATCAGCCTATTTCCGTATCGGATGCAGCGGTCAAGACCGGAAAAACCACGCCGCCCAAGCACTTTACCGAGGACACGCTGTTGTCAGCGATGGAAAGCGCGGGCAAAGAGGATATGCCCGACGATGCGGAGCGCAAGGGCATCGGAACCCCGGCAACCCGTTCCGGTATCATTGAAAAGCTGGTGTCCTCCGGTTTTGTGGAGCGCAAAAAATCCAAGAAGGTGGTAAACCTTCTTCCCACATCCACCGGCACGGCGCTTATCACCGTACTGCCCGAACAGCTCCAATCTCCCCAGCTTACCGCAGAATGGGAACACCGCTTGAAAGAGATCGAGCGCGGAGAAATTGTCCCGGACAGCTTCATGGACGGGATCACCGCCATGCTGGGTGAGCTGATGCAGACCTATAAACCCATCCCCGGTGCGGAAGTCCTGTTCCCCTCCGGGCGCGAGATAGTGGGCAAATGCCCCCGATGCAAAGCGGATGTAACGGAAACGCCCAAGGGCTTTTTCTGCGAAAACCGCGCCTGCTCCTTCGCTCTGTGGAAAAACAGCAAATTCTTTACCGCCAAGAAAAAGACCCTGACCAAAACCCTTGCCGCCACGCTGCTGAAAGATGGCCGCGCCCCGCTGAAAGGCTGTTATTCGGAAAAGACTGGAAAGACCTATGATACGGTCATTTTGCTTGAAGATGACGGACAGCGCGTGAGTTATAAGATGGTATTCGGCAATGACTGATCTGCCGCGTATGGACGAGAAGCAGCTTCGCCGTTCCAGAAAGCTCATTCGGGGGCTGTGCTGTAACTATGACCACGGCAACTGCATCTTGCTGGATGACGGGGAGCCTTGCGTATGTGTGCAGGGCATTTCCTATTCGCTGCTGTGCAAATGGTTCCGAAACGCAGTCTTGCCCGCCGACTGCGAGCTGTACGCAGAGGTCATGCGAAACAGGCCGGAAAAGAGCTGCCTTGTCTGCGGCAAGCCTATCTTCTCCACTTCCAACCGCGCCAAATATTGCCCATCCTGTGCCAAGCGGGAGCGCAGGAAACAGGACGCGAAAAGGAAGCGTGAACACTACTGGAACCTCCGCAAATAGAGGGTATAAAAGCCCCTGTTTGCAAGGGTTTTCCGGCACGAAAATCCAAGGGGCTGATAGTTTACACCCGTAAGAGCAAAAACGAGTTCTATATGCGGAGAATTGCCCCTGTGCAGGATGTGTTTTCACCTGTGCAGGGGCGCTATTTTTTTATCTGAAAGGAGATCGTCATGGCTGAGAAACAGACCAGCAAAGACCGGATGCGGGAAATCGTAGACAGTATCGAAACCGGCATCAAGGAACTGTTTGAAAGCGATAAGTACAGGCAATACCTGTCCACCATGAGCCGCTTCCACCGCTATTCGGTCAACAATACCATGCTCATTTATATGCAGCGCCCCAACGCCACCCATGTGGCAGGCTTCAATAAGTGGCGCGACCAGTTTGGGCGCAATGTGATGAAAGGTGAAAAAGGCATCAAGATCATCGCGCCCACGCCCTACAAGAAAAAGATTGAGGAAGTCAAGCTCGACCCCGACACCAAAGCGCCGATGCTGGATGCAGACGGTAAGGTTATGGTGGAGGAAAAGGAAGTCAAAATCCCCATGTATAAGGTGGTATCCGTCTTTGATGTGTCGCAGACTGAGGGAAAGCCCCTGCCGCAGCTTGCTTCCGATCTGAACGGCAATGTTCAGCAGTATGAGGTTTTTATGGAAGCGCTGCGCCGTTCTTCCCCTGTGCCGATGGAGATAAGCCCCATCGCAAGCGACACGGACGGTTATTTCAACTCCACCAATCAGAGTATCACTATCCGGGACGGTATGAGTGAAGTGCAGACGGTATGCGCTGCTGTCCATGAGATCGCCCATGCCAAACTCCACAACTACAGGAAGGTGGAGGAACCCAAAGATGCACCCAAGTATCAGGAAATCGAAATATTCGATGTACCCGGCCTGTTCTCCAACGGGCGTATCGCCCTTGCCGACCTCCCCGATGGGCTACATCGGTATGATTTGCGAGGTTCCGACTACGATCCCGGTATGCCTGTAACCGTCGAGCCGAATGTGGCGGTCAATCACGCCGGTGCAATTATTACGGCAAAACCCCTTGATCTTGGCGAAGATGACCGTCTGTACTTGACCGAGGACGAGGGTTTGAACTTTGTCGGCGGCGAAATCTCCGTCTATCAGTTCTTGAACGAACAGCGCAAAGACCGGCATACCGAGGAAGTGGAAGCAGAAAGCATTTCCTATGCTGTCTGCCAGTATTACGGTATTGAAACCGCCGAAAACAGCTTCGGCTATATCGCTACATGGTCACAGGGCAAGGAACTGAAAGAACTCCGCGCCAGTCTGGAAACCATCAGCAAGACCGCTTCCGGGCTTATCTCTGATATTGACCGCCACTTTGCGGAAATCTGCAAGGAGCGCGGCATCACTCCGCAAATCCAGGGACAGACGGAGATCCCCGAACAGACAGCGGAGCCGGTATCTCCGTTCCTGACCCAAGAGGAAATCACGGCATTTTCCAATGACTTTGCCGCCTTTATGGTAAAGGTCAATGAGGCGGAACCCGGTCAGAGCATCCCTGCTGCAGATGAAGCAGGGATAGCGGCATGGGCAGATGAAAGGATTAAAAACCACGATCTGCGCCCCATTTCCGATGCGCTGCTGGATGTATATAAGATCATCGGTGAGGACGGACAGCCCCGCTTTACCGAACAGGGCGCGCTTATGGACAGATTGGCACAGCTCAACCAGCGGGAATTTGTTCCCACCGTTCCCGAACAGGCAACGGAACAGTCTGACCCTGCGCGGTTTGAGTACAAGCTGCACAGTAATTTCAATCGCACTACTTCCGATGATAACACCTACATTCAGCAGTACACGGTCACAAAGGATTTTGCCCTTGTTCCCGGCGATGTACTTTATGTGGGCGCATACGAAAAGTGCCTGGAATTACAGGAAGCGTTGAAGTCCGGCACCATGACCCCCGAACAGATTAAGGCGCTGGAACAGTCCGAAAAGCTCTATCTTGTATCGGACAACACCTATCTCCACATCCAGAGAAGTGATGAAGGGTTTGACTACACCCTTTATGACAGGGAAACCATGCGTCTGCTGGACGGAGGGCAGCTTGACAATCCCAATATTCTACTTTCCACCGCCTGCATGGAAATCTGCAAACTGCACGATCTGGATACCTACGCCGTGCGGCTTGCTTCGCTGGATATGCTGGAAACCTTACAGGAAGCGCAGAAAGCCCCGGCACCCGTTGTTGGTGAGGATATGGACAGCGGCACGGAGGACAGTGCGGCAGCAGCACCGGAAACTATGCTCCCGGATGCACCCGAACAGGCCATGGATGAACCGCTCCCCGATCCCACCATCACGCCGAAGATGATGGAATACTACGGTTATACGGACAGCGATATGCTGCCCCTTTCCAAAGACCGGGCAATGGAGCTGGCAGAAAAGGACATCACCGTGTATATGCTCTATGCCGACAATACCGAAGCGATGGTGTTTGACACCGAAGATGTGGTAAACCATGACGGTCTGTTTGGTATCTCCCGTGAGGATTGGGAAGCAATCAAAGCGGATATTCCTCTGCGTGATGTGGAACAGCGGTTTTTGGACAGCCCCACCGATTCTATGGCGATCTACCAGCTTCGCCGCGATGCTCCCGTGGAACTGCGGTTTGCCCGCATGGAAAGTCTGACCGCACCGCCTGACCCTGCCAACTATGAAGCGATCTACACCCGCGAAGTCTATCCTGACAGTGACAGAAGCAGAATCCTTGAAAACTTCTACTACATTTTCAATGAGGAACGCCCCGTTGATTTCACCGGGCATAGCCTGTCTGTCAGCGACATCGTTGCGTTAAAGCTGGATGGGAAGGTATCATATCACTACTGCGACAGCGTTGGATTTAAGGAGCTTCCTGCGTTCCAGCGGCCGGAGAACCATTTGAAAACCGCTGAAATGTCTATGGAAGATGATTACGGCATGATCGACGGTATCATCAACAACGGGAAAGCTGCTGACCATGACCGCAAGGAAAAGAAACCCTCCGTCTTGGAACAGCTCAGAAACCAGCCCATTCAGGAACGGACACACAAGACAGCGCCCAAAAAGAGCGCGGAAAGGGAGATTTGAATATGAACATCACTTTTGACGAGCAGCAGCTTATGAGCCTTTACAATCCCGGCACACGGGAAGGGTTGATCGCGGCGTTGACGGAAATGCGCGGCTACCTTGCCGCCGATGAAACGGAGCTGCGTGAGCTGACGGACAGCGCCATTGCTAAACTGCATGAGATGAGCGATGCGGAGTTTGAAGCCCTGGACTTGTTCCCGGATTTTCAGGAATAAGGGTATAAAAAAGGTGGCAACCTCGCGGTTGCCACCTCTGCTTAATTGGATTAGCCAATCATGCAGAAAAACTCAAAAGCATGATGACCAAGGTGATTAACAGGATTGCAGCAAGTGAAATGAGAATGATTTTTACTACTTTGCTCATAACTTTCCCTCCAAATGTCTTTCAATTAAAGAATGTCGAAAATAGGATCTTTGTGTCCTCCGTCGCAATATCCGCTAACGGAACCGTTTTTAGTGCATCTGGCATCAACCCAGCAATTATTATCCTGTATAACAAGACCTATTCCGTTTATTTCTAATCCGTAGTGGAAATTAGCAGATGACTTAACCCTTGCATCCCCATAGTAGGTGCTTTCCTGAGAATCCTCAAAGTCACTAACCTGCCAAATACTCAGGAATCCGCGTTCGTAATATCCATCAGCATAGTTTGCATATACCGTTGAACCGTCATAAGTAAACTGTGCTTCTTGAGTGATTCTATAAATCTCTTGCCCCAACAGCAACGCATATACCGCATGATAGAAGCTTCGGATGCTGGTAACGCTTGTTGCGCTTCGAGTGTTTTCGTTTATGTCAATGGCACCTTTGGCAATTCTTTCTGGTGTAGCCTCGACTACATCAGCACCGTGGACATAAATCATTATACCATCAAGCGTAATCGAGTTTTCTTCATCCAAATAAATTGTTTCCTCATCGGATGCACTCATGAGTATTTCCGCATCATAATTCTGACTTTTAGATGAGATGAAGTCCAACACAAGCTGTTCGGGGGACTTTTCGGATCGGGTTCGAGTTGCGCTGTCGATATAGTTTCTGAAATCAGAAACATAGTCTTCAAAATATGTCTGCGTTTCTCTGTTGGCTTCATCAGAAGCAGCAAAGGCGGGAACAGAGCAACAAAGCACTAAAGACACTGCAAGTATAGCAGACAACATCTTTTTTGTAAATTTCATTATAATACCTCCTTGAGTATAGGTGAGATTTCCAAGTATCCAAACATGAGGATGAAAGCCACAAGCACAATAAAATTTATGATAAATACCACTGCAAACCATACCTTGTCGGATATAGCATTTTTCAAATTTATCCAATGCTTGCAAACCACAGAGGCATTAAGAGCGATGAAGAAGACATAAACAATGTTCGCCCTAAAAGCATAGATACAACAAAGTAGAATGTATTGTATCGAAATGAATGAGAGTGAATCGAAGAATATGTCTAACACTTTCAGTGAAGTTCTCCCTTTAATATCTTTTTCCATGCTATCCCTCCATACCAGTTTCAAACATTGGGGGTGGATTAGCGCATAGCTATATAGGTTGTATAAGCTATGCGCGGTTCCTGTTGATTTTTAATCTCAACCTCCAGAAGCGCACAGCGAAATAGGCATTCCACCGCGAAAAGCCGAATGAAGCGTAATTTGCGACCATAAGCCTATTTCCTCCTTGCATTTCATAGTAATGGCAAACACCGCAACATTAAACCGAAAATTGCGATTTATTGCCTTTCACCCCATAAGTACGATTTTATCGGCGTTGGTCGCAACTTTTTTCAAAAAAGTTCTAAAAAATTTTTTGTGCATCCCCATACGGCGAAAACAGCCGATGGTTAGGTGTAAATAAAACTCAAAAAGGAGGATTGAATTATGCCAAGTAAATTACAGTTCTACGCGCAGATGGCAGACCACACGGCGGGGCAGATCACGGGAAGCTACCAAAAGTGGACGGCGTTTCTGACCACCGCTGCGAGGCTGTATAAGTACCCCTACAACGAACAGCTTATGATTTTCGCCCAGCGCCCGGAAGCTACGGCCTGTGCGGAATACGACCTTTGGAACAAACAGATGCGCCGGTATGTACGGCGCGGCAGCAAGGGTATCGCCCTCATTGACACCACCGGAGATAATCCCAAGCTGAGATATGTATTCGATGTATCCGACACAGGCGGCGGCGAGAACTCTCGCCGCCCTTACTTTTGGGAATATCAGCCGGAGCATCGGGATGTGGTATCTGCGGCGCTGGAACGCCGGTTTGATGTTTCCGGTGAAAACGGTCTTGCCGATCAGTTGGAGCGTGTTGCGGCACAGCTTGTGGATGAATACTGGAACAACCACGGGCGCGACATCCTCGGCATCGTTGACGATTCCTTTTTGGAAGAGTATGATGATTTCAACATCGGAGTGGCTTTTCGGAACGCCGCCGTGGTCAGCACCACCTACGCACTGTTGTCCCGCTGCGGAATGGAGCCGGGAGAATACTTCGAGCATGAAGATTTTCTGAATGTCTTTGATTTCAATACCCCTCAGACCGTTGCCGCCCTGGGTACTGCTATCAGCCAGTCCAGCGAACAGGTATTGCGGCAGATCGAAGTAACAATTAAAAACTACGAGCGCGAGAAAGTCGCGGAAAGGAGCGAAAGCCATGAGCGAACTGACCTACACGCAGAACGGGGATTATCTGATTCCCGATCTGAGCCTGAGCGAACAGCCGCAGACCCCGTTGGGCAAGTACGGGAGGATGCGGAAGAATTATCTGAAGGAGCATCGTCCGGTGCTGTGGAACAGCCTGCTGCTGTCGGAGAAGCTGTACCCCCATCTGAGGGAGATCGAGGAAGCAGCGAACAACCGTCTGGAACTGATGATGCCCGAACTGATGAAGTCGGCGGGCGTGACGGAGGAACTGAAAGCCAGCGATCCGATGAAGTGGGCGGGACTGATGAACACCCTCAAAGCACAGGCCGAGGAAGTGATCCTCGCGGAACTGGTGTTCAGCTAAGTATCTTTGATGCCCCCGGCGGCGGGCAGCTATCCTTCTTCCCCACGGAAGCGGAACAAATCCAATCCATCGCACAAGCGGAGAGCGTAACAAAAACGCCCTTCGCTTTTTCTTTTGCCCAGGAGGAAATCGACCATTTCCTGCGCCTTGGAAGCAATGCTGACCACCACCGCAAAAAGATTGCCGCCGAGTTTTCCAAACAGAAGTCTGTGGAGGAAAATGCGGAATATCTCAAAAACCTGTTTTATGGCGGCAACGGCATAACAATCGGTGATAAGAGCATCAGCGCATGGTATGCCGAGGATGGCATCCATCTGGCAAAGGGCAAAACCGCCCGGTATTCTGCCACCGCACAGGTCATTTCATGGCAGGACGCCGCCGAGCGTATCGGTCAGCTTTTGGGGGACGGACAATATGCCACCAATGTGGAGCTGGAGGAAGCCCATGGACATGAGCGCGACCTGATTGCAAGCGCCCTTTGGCATCTGCGCGGAGATCTCAGCGAGGAAGCACGGGAGCAAGGGTATCTGTCCTGTTTGCAGGAATACCGCAGGGGTGGTTATCCCGAAGCTACCGCAAGACTGTCCGAAGCCCTCAAAAACCCCACTTTCAGACAGACCCTCTCCGATGAATATGCTGCCTTTTGGACAGCATACAGCCAAGATCGGAGCCTGATGCGGTTCCACTTCCATAAGACAGAGGAAATCTGGAACAGTCTGAAAGACCTGTCCCTGCCGCGCCGTGAGTTTTCCACCGCTATGGCAGAGCTGCCCGAAGCGAAGCAGTTTATCACCGAGGACGAAATCAACGCAGCCCTGTCCGGTGGGAGCAGCTTTTCCGGTGGGAAAGGCCGTATCTATGACTTCTTCCGGGAACCCCACACGCCCAAGGAGCAGACGGACTTCTTGAAAAAGGAGTATGGCATCGGCGGTCATTCCCACGCCCTTTCCCGTGCAACGGGAAGCCATGAAGATCACGATGGTAAAGGTCTGTGCTACAACAAGCGGGATTGCGCCGATGTAAAGCTGAACTGGAATCAGGTTGCCAAGCGCATTGACGAGCTGATCCGCAAAGGACGGTACTTCACCCCGGAAGCTCTTGAAAAGTATGAAGCGGAAAAGGCAGCAAAGGCACAGGAAGAAGCAGGCATAATTGCGGAAGAAACCAACGAACAGGTGCCGGAAACCGTTTCGCCGCCCCCGGCTTTTCTGGACTACAACGACATCAAGCATGACCATCGGGATGATATTGTTCTGTATCAGGTGGGCGATTTCTTTGAGATGTACGGCGAAGATGCAAAAACAGCAGCCGAAAAGCTGGATTTGCATTTGACCACACGCCCCATCCCCGGTGCAGGTCGCGTGGATATGTGCGGCGTTCCCGCACACGCGCTGGAACAGTATGTGGAGCGCCTGCGTGAAAGCTACGGCGTTACCATTGCCGCCACCCAAGACGGAAGCACTGAGCGCAAGGTCTATTCTCTTGCCGCCATCAGCCGGGAGCCGATGCAGACAGTCAGCGAACCGAAACAGGCAAAACCTACTGTAAAGGAACTGTTTGAACAGTATAAACTGTCCGTTGGTAATGCGCTGATTGCAGATACCGCCTATGTCAACGCCTGCCGTAACTCTGACCGGGAAAACGCCTACATCGAGGGCGCAGCCGCTATCCAGCGCATCGTCACAGAATCCGGTGATCTCCAGCTTACGAAGCTCTATTTTGATATGCCGACCTTCCATAACCGTCTGCATCAGGAGCTTTTGGAGGAAACCTATCCCGCGCTGGCAACTACGGTGACACCTTCCCCGTATAAAGTCACACAGGCAGATATTGACGCGGCCTTGCAGGAATGGAACGGCAATATCGAAAGCAAACGCGCTGTTGTGCGCTATATGAAAGAGCATGGACGGGAAAAGGACACCGCCGCATGGCTGGCACAGGAATATGGCATGGGTGATGCAGCCCTGCCGCTGCAAATCTCCGTTGGCAATTCGGAGCCTGCGGTACTGCCGTGGGCAAAGGTACAGCGGCGTATCGCACAGCTTATCAAAGAGGATAAGTTCTATACCGAAGCGGAGTATGACCGTCTGGACGATGTTGACCCCATTGCCATCCGTGAAAATCTTGCCCAGCGCGGCATTGTAAACGGCGAAGTAGTTGACCCCGAAAAGCTCGACAATGACCCGTTCATCCGTCAGGTGATGAATGATGTGGAGCAGATCGCCGCACAGGAAAAGGCAATGGATGCCCCTGACCGCTATTCCATCCGTCTGCTGCCTTATGAGGGCGGCATTACCGGTATTTGGGATGATGCCATCAAGAAGTATTACGGTGAAGGTGGCCAACTGCTGCGCTTTGCGGAACAGGCAAATGCGATTGACTATCTCGCCGCCATCCAGCGCACCCAGGGCATCCCGGAAGCTGTGATATTCACAACGCCAAACGGAAACGCCTATCATCCCGGCGATCATCTGCTTGCATCCTTTGATGCCGACACCAAGGTTTCCTTGGTTATTGACCGTGTGGACGAGGATGATGTTTGGTACACCATGCCAAGCGTACCGGAGCAGGAGCCTGTCAGCATGGAGAGAACCGACTTTGAGCGGTACATGGATCGGGGCAATATTACCGTTGTCCCTGCGGAACAGGCGATTGCGGCAGAAAAATCGGAGCCGGTTGCGGAAACCTCTGCGGCGGCATATACCGAAACACCCTACAAGGTGGGCGATACCGTCTATCTGGATGATACCCTCTTTGAGATCACCGAGGTTGGGGACTACAATGTGCAGCTCCGTGACCCGGCGCTGGCTTATCCCATCTTCCGTGCGGAGAGCAAGGCGCAGTTTGAACGCCTGTTACAGCAGGACTACCGCAACGGCGGCATCACAGAATTTCTCCCTGCGGAACTGGATATTACCGACACGGATTTGCAGGATGTGTTGACCGGCGAAGGCGGTCTGCTGGATGCAAGGGATAAGGAAATCATCTCCAAGTGGTTCCGCAACGGTGAGGGCAACAAGCAGATCACGCATCGAATGTCCGAAACCTACGCGGGAACCGTGGAAACCATGACCCTTCTCAGCGGTGAGGAAGCAGACTTCCGCGCTACCACCGTGGGACTGGAAATTGAACTCCAGGACAAATTCAACACCAAGCTGTCGTTCAAGTGGGACGAGATCGTGCCTGTCCTCCGCGCCATGTATCAGCAGGAACGCGACGGTTTCTATCACGAACCCGTTTCACGGGAGCCTGTCACGCTGGAGGGCGTTCCGTCCTACAAAGTGGGCGATACCGTGGTCGTGCCGTACCCTGACCGCGACATCAAGGGGACTATCGGCTACATCGGAGAGATTGATGTGCGGATCGACACCGGCCCGTATAGCTGGAGCCATCAATCCATCAACCGGGAAATGTTCGAGGACTACATCCGCAGGGACGAGCGCAACGCGCATCTGTTCACACCGGAAGTAAGGGAAACAGAACAGCCGCAGATCACCACCGAACCCGTGGCATTTTATTCCGGCGAGAAAAACAATCTCCCCTATGACATTGTGGTAGAGCGGCTGCGGGTGGACGAACCGGAACATGACTCGCCTGCACAGTCTGTTTCCGCTGACAGGGAACCCGATTTTGAGGAAGTGCTGGACGGAAATCCCGTATCTGTTCGGATTGATGGTGAGTGGCGCACCTTCCCCAATACCGCCGCTGCCGAGGAAGCTATGTATGAGGAATCCAAGGCGGAGATCCGCAGGAACGCGCAGAATTTCCATATCACGGACGATAATCTGGGCGTGGGCGGCGCAAAAACCAAGTATCAGGCGAACATCAACGCCATTAAGCTGCTGAAATCTCTGGAAGCGGATGGCAGACAGGCAATCCCCGAACAGCAGGAAGTGTTGTCCCGCTATGTGGGCTGGGGCGGTCTTGCAGATGCCTTTGACCCCACAAAGGAAAACTGGCGCAACGAATACGCAGAACTGAAAGAACTGCTGACCCCGGAGGAATATGAAGCGGCAAGAGCTTCCACCCTGAACGCCCACTACACCAGCCCTACCGTTATCAAGGCGATTTATGAAGCGGTTGGCAATATGGGCTTCCAGACCGGCAACATTCTGGAACCATCTATGGGTGTGGGCAACTTCTTCGGACTTCTCCCGGAGGAAATGCGAAACAGCCGCTTGTATGGCGTGGAGCTGGACAGCATCACCGGACGCATTGCGCAGCAGCTTTATCCCAAGGCCGACATTACCGTGGCGGGTTTTGAAACCACAGACCGACGCGACTTCTTTGACCTTGCCATCGGCAATGTGCCTTTCGGACAATATCAGGTAAATGACCGGGCTTACAACAAGCTCGGTTTTTCTATTCACGACTACTTCTTCGCAAAAACGCTCGATCAGGTGCGTCCGGGCGGCGTGGTTGCTTTTGTGACCTCCCGCTACACCATGGATAAGCAATCCCCCGAAGTACGCAAGTACATCGCGGAACGGGCGGAGCTGCTGGGCGCGATCCGTCTGCCGAACAACGCTTTTAAGGCAAACGCCGGTACGGAAGTGGTATCGGACATTATCTTCCTCCAGAAGCGTGACCATCCCATCGACATTGAACCGGAGTGGGTACACCTGGGGCAGAACGAGGACGGGTTTGCCATCAACAGCTATTTCATCGACCACCCGGAGATGATCTTAGGCAGACAGACCTCCGAAAGCACCCAATATGGCAGACAGGACTTTACCGTTGTTCCCATTGAGGGGCTGGAACTTGCTGACCAGCTTCACGATGCCGTGAAATACATTCGCGGCAAGTATCAGGAAGCGGAGCTGCCGGAGCTGGGCGAAGGTGAAGAAATCGACACCTCCATCCCCGCTGACCCCAATGTGAAAAACTACTCCTATACCGTGGTGAACGGCGAAGTGTACTACCGTGAAAACAGCCGTATGGTGAAACCGGAGCTGAACACCACCGCCGCAGAGCGTGTCAAAGGCATGGTTGGCCTGCGGGATTGCGTGAATGAGCTGATCGACCTTCAGATGGACGAATACTGCCCGGAAAGCGCCATCCGTGAAAAGCAG
>JAZQHD010000139.1:0-4671 GCA_045540375.1 Ructibacterium sp.
AGATAGTACCGTCTGCCTTCAGAGCCATAATATCCTCGGCCGATCTTTCGGTGGCTTTCACGCCATCCCCGAAGGTTATGCCTTCTCGATCCGCATCGCTCATAAAGCGATAACGGATGGCCTTAGTGCGGAGAAGGATATAGACCTTCTTGTCCTGGTTAATAAGATTCTTGATTGTTCGCATTATAATGCACTCCTTTTTGATTTATATCCTAAAGAGTGCAGAAAAAACGAACCCATCGTTACCGACAGGTTCGTGAGATAACCTATCGGTCAAGCTTTAGCACCTTACCGGATGGCAGGTTGCTGTGCGGTCAACGAGCTTGATCTCTCGCGCACTCTTAATAGGTAAAATATTTAGTTATTGATCCTCCATCAAAAAGTCTACGATGTTCACATGAAAGAAAACCGCAAGTTCTTGAAGGATACTTATCTTGTTGATGCCATTATTTACATAACGGCTGACTGTTCGGATGTCCGTTCCGAAGTCATATGCAAATTCTTCTTGAGAAGTGTAATTCTCTTGGATCAGCTTTCGGAGCACTTCTCCAGCTCGTTTGGTAGCATCGAAATCACTCATTGCTACCACCTCCGACCTCATCCTCGAATATGAGTTCTACCTTATGAACATCTTTATACCAAGTCGCATATTGCGTGCCAATCATAAGCGGTATGCGACTCATTATTCGCTGAACATCTCCCTCGACCTTATTACGATACGGTGGAAGGACAATGCCTCCCTTTTTTTCTGATCCGCAAAGTTGCAATAGTATATCGGCGTATTTTTCGTTATCTCCGATTTCCTCGGGAGTTTTAGGAACGAAAACAACTGTGCGTTCTAAGGCAGGTTTTGTGGGCTTTCCAAAAATGTCATCAAAGTCATCCCCATACATTTCTTCGCCATCATCGTCAAGTCGCACAGGCTTAGCATCCGACCAAACAAAATCACACTTAAATTGCTTTGTTTGCATAGCAAATTCACGCATATATCGCTTGTCGTTGGGATGAAAGTTAATATATCTCTGTACAAGTTCCTGATTTTCTACAAACTCAGCACAACGCCACGGTACGACCGAGCGTGTTGGAGCAAAGGTTATGTAGTCATAGAAGTTTGGTAGATTCTCTCTCTTGTATATTTCGCGGCATCTAACAATGTTATCGTAATAAAGATTGCCCTTTGTTGGATACACAAAGTCCTTTATTCCAATGACTGAAACTATTATATTATACTCGTTAATTTCGTCATCACATAGATCTTCGTCAATGGCCTTGAAGAACAATTCCCCGGCTCGCTCGATCATCTGTAGATAGGACTCAATAAATTCTTTTATTTTGGGGTAATGACAGAAGTTGCTGATCCCGACTTTCAAGTCCTGAATCTCCGCATCCTCATGAAAGGTGCCTGGTAGCGAAGTATCAAGTTCCTTTAATTTTTCCTCGAGTCTTTTCTTTATCTGTCGCAAATCATATTTGATAGGCTTGGGCAATTTTACACCAAAGATGGCTTCTTTCAGCTTTATCTCATCATAACGGCGAGAATAAATAGTTCTTTCATATGCCGCATTAAATTGACGGTAACATGAAAAATACTCGAACTTGTCCATCCACTTGATAAAAGCATCATAATTACAGGACATTAAATCCTTTACATTGATCCCTAAGATGCGACCGGCAAGCTTTACCGCCTCTTTATCGAGTTTACCATCCACACATAGTGGGATTCTGTGTTTTTTTCCATCTTTGCCTATAAAGCTGAAATAATCATCATAATCAAGACAAAGTTCATTAAAGCAGTCCATGATGAATTGCGCGATAGTTTGAGGTTTTTTCATATTGCAGTTCTCCTTTGCTTTTTTCTGACTATATGATACACCATGGCCACTTGCCTTTGTAGGACACTTTTTGTCGTAACTTACCCTTGTTGTGTTAACAGGGTGACATTTTCCTCAAAGTTTTTATTTTTATCCAGTTCGTCAACAATAATCTGATAACAGCAGTTTGCCCCTTGGTTTCTGTTTGCTTCTGTATAAAACTCTATCGACAAATTATTGTATGAATACTTATAAATCGGTGGTGTTTCGAATTCTATAGCGATTAGTTCATTATAAATTCGCTTTGCAATCGTGTCTGCTGCTTCGAAGAAATCCGAATCTTCAATCTTCTCTCCGAGGACAAAGACAATGTCGAAGTACGGGTATTCGCTAATTCCAATACTGTATTTTTGAAAGCAGGTATCTTTGATCGCATCTTCAGCCTTTTGGGTTAAGTATGCGTAGTACTCGTCAGATGAGATTAACAGTTTATTCTCAACTATTACTTCGGAGGGGCCGTCTACACCACCGATGTTAGAGACACTCTCATCAGTCTTGATCCATCCTAATTCCTTTAGGGAACTAATTGTTCCGCTTGGGATATCTGATATCGATCCATCCTCGATTTTAATGCAGAAATACGCGCCTACCTGTCCTGGATATGACTCGGCAATTGCATCAGCGTGAATTAGCCATATTCTATCACCAGTTTCAAGGTTTTCGGGAAGACCAAACCAAGCCCTGTCTATTAATTCTACCGGACTACCGCCGTCATCGATCCACAGAACTTTTCCGTTGTCTGCGACTAAACATCTTCCGGTGGATACTTCCTTGCCGGTCATTAGGACTACCACGGATAATAATAGCAGCAGAGCAACTGATGCAATGACTATTGCGATTATACTTTTTTTCGATCTCTTTTTATTCTTCATCTGTTTCAATACCTGCTATACGAAGCGTAGCCGCAACACTTGCATTAAGGAGATACTCATCCCCATCCTTGGCTTGCTTGTACAAGGTTGCATTCTCAGCATCCTCTGCCAGCCATTTTTCGTCATAAGGAAATTCATCGAGAACGGCATTCTGTTCCTCATCATTTTCCCTTGTAGCGGCATACATCCCGTTATTTAGACCGGTTACATAGACATCATCAAGAAATGCGGCTAAATGTTCTCTATCCATTTTCATGATTGCTTCATAATTATCCATTTTCTTCTCCTTACTCATCAAAAAGTTTGACGAAAACACGACCTTCGGCTGCCTTCCTCTCCAACTCATCATCGTGCCGTTTTATGTAATCAAAGGTATCGATGAAGGAAAGGAATATTCGCGGCTGTTCATGGTACTTCTTGACACCGGGTGTTTTCACAAGATTGATATGATCTAACTTTACTGGGGACTCACTCACATTGATACGCCACTTTCCAACGGGCGTTTCCAAATAAAGATATGCGCCTTCTCTGTGGTTGGCATATCCGCATTCGTTGCACATCGCTTCCAGGTCTTCGATCTTTTCGTTTTCTCTTACACGATTTGTGATCGGTATTGAGACCTTTGCATCATGTTTTGCTGTGGGTCTACACTTGCGACACGGGGTGTAACCGGCACGGATTGCTTCTTTGTATGTGCCAAATCCACGCAGATTGCTCACCTCTTGGAGCTTTGGGCAAGAATGTAGGTGGAAGGTCTGATATCCTTGTCCAACCCAAAAAGCAAAGCGAGGCTGGGTCAGAGTATAGATATCATCTCTTTCCTGTTTTGTAAGTGTTTCATCCTTGAGCCTTCTATAGCGTTCCTCAGACGCAACCTTCTGACGCAAAATCGCCCGTGCATCATCCTTAGCAACCATGCGCTTGGGACGCTTTTGAAGACGAGCGACCTTCAGTTGCGGTGGGATCGGTTTATATGTATCCTCGGGAGAGGGATTACAAAGTTTACACGGCATTCTTCCGGAGTTTACAACTGTTTCGTATTTCCTCGTACCCAAAATGCTCTTGGCAGAGAGTATAACGCCACAAGTGTATTTATGGAACACATTGGAGTCTGCTGCATAAACATATGTATATTGGGTTCGTTCCAGGATGTCCATATTTCTTTCTCTGAATGCTCTTTGATATTCTTCCTTACAACAGGAGCAAGGTTTGTATCCTTTTCGCAGGGGACTTTTCCATGTTTCATAACCCTTGGTTATCGCTCCACTCGCAATAAGCACAGGGCAGTCCTTATTGTGGATCATATTTGTTTTTGGATCATACTGGTACGGAAGATCTTTTGACTGCTGTGAAGGATACCACTCTTTCTTAGCACGATCTACAGGCTTCAGCAGATCGCTCTGTGGATACCTGATTTTTTGCATCAGCTTTTGCATGACAATGGCATCATTCATGGAGCAATGTTTCAAATTTGGATTCGTAACAATATCCCTTGCTTCCGCTATTCTATATGCGTTTCCACGAGAGTTCTTTTCTCCTTGTAGAAAAGCATACACATATTCGTTGATGGTTACTGCCTTGTTTTTTAGTTTGGTCTTAAAAATAAGGCTAACAAGTTTCTTGAAAACCGCGTCTGATTCCTCATACCACCAAAGGATGGTATCATCTTCGGAAAGCCATTCCAAAAAAGACTGGAGGACATTGTGGGCATTTCTTGCATGTAAAAAATCGGTAGCTGTGCCGCCGGTATAGGACACATGCTTCCAATCGTGAAACTCGCTGTCCCGAGGGCGAATAAATGAGTCGAACCTGTCGATCTCGTTCCATGATTCATCTACTCGGATCGCCGCAAGCTGCGTTGGTGAAAAATGACCGGCTGCGTTGGTCATCCACTCTATATCTGTTATAACAAACACCTTCGGTCACCT
>JAZQHD010000140.1:0-20311 GCA_045540375.1 Ructibacterium sp.
TTTCTCAGGAAAGCGCTTACAATCAGCTGGGAAGCTATATGAGTGAACACAATTACGGCCCTGATGATTTTGATACATATTCACAGGATCCAAAATGGAGAGAATTACAAAGCCAGGCTTTCCCGGACTATGAGTTGCCACCTATGAATTCTAAAGAATACACATCTATCGTTGATGCATTAAACGATGCTAATGTTAAACATCGTCCAATTGAATTAGCAAGTGAACAAAGGACCCCAGAAGATATCATAAATCAATTGGGTGGTGGAGATTTAACTCAAGGTTCTTGTTCATCGTTAGCTTTTGCGTACGCCGGTAATAAAGCAGGATATAATGTTTTAGACTTTAGAGATGGAGACAGTAGAGATTATTTTTCAAATAATGATTCCATACAATCTATTGCAAATTTACCCGGTGTAGACTCAAAAATAATCAATGGAACAGATGATATTTATTGTGCAAATGAGCTTTTAAAAGGGATGGAAGATGGTAAGGAATATTATCTTGCTACAGGATTACATGCTTCCGTTGTAAGAAAAGGAAATAATGGGTATGAATTTTTGGAACTTCAATCTGCTACAAACAACGGATGGAGTTCGCTTGACAACACAGTCCTAAAAAATAGGTTTGGATGTGATTCAAACAATGCGTCCGAATATCCTAATTTTCTTATCGATGTGGACTCATTAGGAAAAAACAAAGAGTTTCGTAATATCTTAGGGTATATTAATACTGCTGAAACAAATCAAATGAAAGGAGCATCCGGTCATGTCAGATAATAATACAACTAATAACAAGGTTAAATGGTTAAGAACCCCTGAACGTAAGGGAGAATTTTTGTTTACATTTGATGGGGAACGAGTTTTTAATTTGTTTAGAGATTATCCACATGAATTAACCCTAGAACAAAAAGAAATATTTGATGCCGAGAATCCATATTGGTCAAATTATTTTAAGGATAGAACATAAGTAAAACATATTACAGGAGGACTAATTTATGAGAATAGCTATACTCGGCGTCTGGAACCTCATAAGCTTTATTATTTCTTTCATTCTGGTTCTGACGATTGTAAATCCCATCTTGAAAAGTCGAGGTTTTTTCTTCCTTTTTAGACTCATTATAGGATTTATTGCCTTTTTGATAATTAGTTTTATTATTCAGTTTGTGATCGACCTTGTTTTAGGCTTGTTTTTCATAGCATTTTATTAATAAATAGAAAGACAGAAAGGATGATTGTACATGGGATTGTTTCATAAAAATCCAAACGAAGTTGCCTTCACCGGCGGCAAAAAGCATTGGGCTGACGTCATTAAAAACACCGGCCCCGGAGAACTTTTAATCTGGCGGCAGCCGGAAGAGGACTTTAACACCAATTCAACACTCATTGTTATGCCCGGCGAGGAAGCTATCTTCATTAAAGGCGGTACCGTAGAACAGACCTTTGAAAACGGCACCTACAAGCTTTCTACCGAGAACTATCCGTTCATCAGCAGACTCCGGAATGCCTTCACCGGCGGAGTTAGCACTTTTAACTGTGTTGTTTATTTTGTCCGGAAAGCCCACAGTGTTGAAATTAAGTGGGGAACCGATTCCCCGGTTCAGGTACGTGATAAAGTACATGGCATCCGCACAGATGCACGGGTAAGAGGCGCCTACAAGGTGCAGATTTCCAATCCTGTTATCTTCCTGGAAAAAATGATTGGGAACAATGTTCCATATCAGTTCCAAGAAGATCTGCCCCGATATTTTCAGAGCGAGTTTCAGGGAAAAATCAAATCGGCTGTTTCCAAATTCTTAAATAATCTGGAACAGGAGCTGATTGGCATTGACGCCTACCTGGATGACCTTTCCGAGCAGATTGTACCAACCATTGACGAAACCCTGTCCGAGTATGGTTTGCGTTGCGTATCGTTCTCTCTTGCTGCCATTGATATTGATATTAGCAAATATGATGCCATTGATGCATTCCAGATTGAATCTATTGGAAACGTAAAACTTTCTCAAGGAGAAGCCATCGCAAGAGGAAATCTGGCTCAAGGCGACAAGGCTGTAATGGATATTCTTGGGGATGATTGGGGCAAGCAACAAGCTGCTGATATCCTTAAAAACCTTTCCAATAATCCCGGAGCAGGCGGCGTTGCAGCTGCAGGTGCCGGCATGGGCATGGGCATGGCTGCAGGCGGAATGTTTAGCTCCATGGCACAGGAAATGTTTAAGCCTATGAGCAACAGTTTTTCTCAGCAACCACCCCAGCAGGCACCCCAGCAGGCACCTTCGGGGAGATTCACGCAACAAGGAGCACAGGCGTCTGCACCGGCAGAAAACACCGGAGCAGATGACCCCATGGCAACCTTGTCAAAACTGAAGCAGCTCTTAGATGCAGGGTTAATCGAACAAACGGAATACGATGCGAAAAAAGCTGAGATTTTAAGCAGAATGTGAGGAGAAACTAATGAAAAAAACTAGTATTTTATGGATTATGATGGACCTGATTTTCCTAATCGTGTTTAATACCATCTTCTTTATGGCAGATGCATCAAACTATGGTGGCGCTGCATGGCTTTCTTACGGATTTATTCACTTTGCTTACCTGATGATGTTGCTGGCACCTGTTTTCACCAGAAAAACCACAAACACTGCAGTTTTAGGTTTTCCGATTTCTTCGATTTCTTCTACTTATTTCATGATAGAATTAATTGTGGGTGTAATTATCATTTTAATCAACCCTGATGGAATTAAGGCCACTTTGATTATTCATATGATTATTACGGCTATTTATCTGATTTTATTGCTGTCCAATATGATTGCCAACGAACAAACCGCCGAAAGCATTGAACGACATGAGGCAGAGCTTAAATACGTCAAGGAAGGCTCTGCTCGTTTGAAGCTTATTATGGATTCTGTTTCCGACAGAAAGTTAAAAAAGCAGGTGGAAAAGGCGTATGACGTTATTCACGCAAGTCAGATACATACGAACCTTTCGGTACGGAACCTTGAGTTAGAAATCATTCATTTAATCGGCGCATTACGAAATCAGGTTTCTACAAACCCCGAACAAGCGATTGACACCATTAATAGGATTATTCAACTGGCCGAAGAACGGAATATCCAGTTAAGATTATCAAATTAATAAATAGAAAGGAGCGGTATCAATGATTTGTAAAATTTGTGGCACCTCCGTTGCAGACGGGCAAACTGTTTGCGACTTTTGTGGCTCGCCAATCAAAACTGAAACTCCGGCCACGGGAAGCATTTCCAACAGCATGCCTTCCCCCGAGACCACCCAGCCGGATACAACCCCTGCCCCCGGGATTATTCCTACACCGGAACCAGAAGAAATCTCCTATCAAGAGCCTGTCAAACCCAAACAAATGCCTACAAGCACCACGGAAGTAGACCCGTTTTCTACCTTTGCACCCGTGGAAACCTACACTTCTTCCCATAAGGCAAACAAGGAGAAACGTGGCAATCACAACCTTGCCATCTACGTGATGCTGGGTGCCATTGTTGCCTTAGTATGCTTTATTGTGATTGTATTTTTTGTTTTCCGTGATCAAGATTCCTCGGTCGACGAGCCTTCCACCAAAATTTCTCAGAGAGCGGACAAAAACGCCGATAAGGAGGACCGGGAAGAGAAAAAGGAAAAGGACCTCATTGATATGGAACAGCTTGATGCCATCATTGCAGCTGATGCAAACAGCGCAGATATCAGCGTTTGTATTGTGGACATTAAGAACGACACCACCTACGAAACAAGCAATGCGGGACAACTCATGTCCGCTTCTGCTTTGGTTAACCTGCCCGTTTTGTACACGGTGGCAAAGGGATTAGATAGTGGTTTCTATGCCTGGGATGATCAGATTCTATTTCAATATCGCTATGCCGGAAGAGGCTCTCTAAAACAGGACCAGGATGGCAACACCTTTGATCTGCACTTTCTTATCCAGCAGATGTTGAACTACAGCGATAATAACGCCACCAATTCTTTGATCGACCATTTGGGTCGGGAATATATTAACAGTGTTTGTAACATCAAGACTTTTGATTCTGTGGATATTCAAAGGTATCTGGGCGAATCCGCCGAGTATAAGGACAATTACATAAGTGCGAGGGATGCCGCCAAAATGTTGGCAGAACTATATACCTCCTCCAACGACAATATCAACAAGGAATATTTATTGTCCAATTTTACAATCTATGATGAAGCCGGATATCGTGGCATCGGCAAGAATCTCCCCGGCGATGCTATTTTCCTGAACCACAATGCGGTAACAGATTCCATCTACAACGAAGTCGCAATTGTAAATTCTGCCGATTCTGAGTACATTATCTCCGTATTATGCAATAATGGACAGATGGCCACATCGACAGATACTGTTTCAAGAATTTCCGACTACGTGTATACAGCACTCAATCAATAGGAAGTATGAATATGAAAAAAACAATGATCAATATTGCTATTTTCTTGTTGATTAGTTCCATTGGCTTCTTCGGCGGGTTTCTTGTCTCCAAGCTAAAGGCCACGGACAAAACCGAAGCCCCGCCTCCCCCATCGGAGGGCAATTCCTCCAAAGCAGAGAACTCCATCGACGAAAAAAATGCCCTTGCCATCCTAGAAGAAAAAATTCGGAAAGATCTGGCAGAATATGACGGCGAATGGGCTGTTTATGTAGAGGACTTAACGCGGGGAGATGCCTTTGAAATCAACAACAAGAAAATGGTTTCTGCAAGCTTGATTAAACTATTTATCATGGGAAAGGTTTATGAAGAAATAGAACATGGAACCATTTCGGAGGAAACCGTAAACTCAGACCTCTCCTCCATGATTACTGTCAGCGACAATGAAGCGTCCAACCGCTTGGTTGCCACCCTTGGGGGAGGCACCTACACTGATATGTACCAGGACGCATTCCAAGAGGGCCTAACAAAGGTAAATTCCTATGCCGTCGATCTAGCCTGTCCGGATACGGAACAGCAACGGGACATGAAAAACGCAAGACCGACTCCGATTCCGGAGCAAAACTATACCTCGGTTGTTGATTGCGGTAAGCTTTTGAGCAAGCTGTATCACAAGAGTTTGGTTTCCAAAGAGGCAGATACAGCCATGCTAAAGCTCCTGAAACAGCAGACACGAACCGGGAAGATTCCTGCTGGTCTGCCAGAGGGAATTGTATCTGCGAACAAAACCGGAGAGTTAAGTGATGTGGAAAACGATGTTGCCATTGTCTTTTCTCCGGGAGCAGATTATGTTATCTGTGTCATGTCAAATGCGGTGCCGGATACCAGCATGGCGAGAAGCCATATTACGCATCTTTCAAAAACAGTTTATGAATTTTTTAATTAATGCTGTATCCGCCACCGGCGGCGCATCGGCGGTTCACCCGTTCACGCGGGAAAACCGCGTGCCTTGGTTGTTCGAGTCCTTTCTTGCACAAAAAAACACCGGTACCGCATTATGGTATCGGTGTTTCTGGCAGGGGTAGAGAGACTCGAACTCCCGGCACGCGGTTTTGGAGACCGCTGCTCTACCAACTGAGCTATACCCCTACATCACAGGGGTTTATTATATCATGCACCACCATTCTTGTCAAGAGCTTTCCAAAAAATATTTCAAAAAACCCTTTTATCTCCCTCTTCCGGGAGTTTTTTCTTTTCCGGAACCTTGACACGCTATGACATCGAATTTCGTATTATACTTCTCTATAGCAGAAAGCGCCGTCTGCAAATATTCACAAAAGGAGTGATTTGATGTCATTATGGTATGACAAAAAGGGGAAAACCTATGCCTCCAAAGGTTCTTCCTCCTGGGTGAAGCACTATGCAGAATATTTGGTGAACACCCTAACCGCCCGTCTGGAGGGACACTACAAAGGAACAGAAGGGAAGCATCGGGCAGACACCATCCTGGTCGATGACAAAACCTCGGTCGCAGAAGCCCTGGACGCCAAGCTAGACAAGTCTTCCGGTATGGGCCTTTCCCAACAGAACTATACCGCCGCCGAAAAAGAAAAACTGGCCGGCATTGCCCCGAATGCAACGGCTGTAGGTCTCCCTCTAGATCCCATCGGCTCGGAAGCCTTTAACGACTCCCAGAATACAACCAATATTCCCTATGCCCACCTGGAGGGAAGATCCAACCAGGCAGTTCTTCGAACCTTTCTGATTCAGAGCTACACCAAAAACACGGTAACCCTGGATTCGGTGGCAAATATCGAGCCGGGTATGACTTGGTTTCTCTTCCTGAAAACGGGAACCGGCCAGGCACGATACAGCGGAACCATTGTTTCGATTCAAGGAAGGACCGTAACGATTGCCGGAAACATCGATCAAACCAAGAACAGTGAACTGGACGTTACCTTTACTCCATCCAAGGTTCCTTCCTTCTATGGCACCTTTTTCGTGAACGGCGGTAGTATTGGTTCTCAGATGGTAACGGACACCGACGGGGAGTTTTCCTGTCATTTAGAGGGGCGTGGAACGGTCGGAACGTTAGACGCCCACGCAGAGGGGAATTACACCGCTGCCAACGGTTTTTCCTCCCATGCAGAAGGAAAGAACACCACAACAAACGGCGAATGTTCCCACGCAGAAGGTTATGGCACGTTGGCCCAGGGAATCGGCTCTCATGCGGAGGGCGGTAGCTGTCAGGCAATTGGTTTTTACTCCCATGCCGAGGGTGGCTCCACCATTGCACAGGGAAAGTGTTCCCACGCAGAGGGCGATGCCAATACTGCCTCCGGGGAAAACGCCCATGTCGAGGGAAACAACAATGTAGCATCAGGCAAAAGCGCTCATGCGGAGGGTGGCACCTGCCAGGCCAACGGAAACAATTCCCACGCAGAGGGCGCACTTTCCATTGCAAGCGGAACAGATGCTCATGCCGAGGGCGGCGGTTCTCAGGCTACGGCTTTTTGTGCTCATGCCGAGGGCGGTTACAGTACCGCATCCGGTCCTTATTCCCATGCCGAGGGCTATCAGACCGTAGCTTCGGCTAATTCTTGCCACGCAGAAGGTCAGAACACGGAAGCCTCGTCAGAGTTTGCCCACGCAGAAGGACTTAGCACAAAGGCGACCAACAAAAGGGCTCATGCCGAGGGTACTTACACCCTGGCATCCGGCATAAACTCCCACGCTGAGGGCGGCTCCACCATTGCATCCCACGGAAGCGCCCATGCCGAGGGAGAATTAACCGTTGCTGGCGCAACCTATGCACACGCCGAAGGATTAGGAACCATTGCCCGTTCTTCCGCACAGCATGTACAAGGTAAGTATAACACTGAGGATTCTGCAGGAAAATATGCTCATATTGTAGGCAACGGAACCGGAGATACTTCCCGCTCCAACGCCTATACTCTGGACTGGCAGGGAAATGGTCGCTATGCCGGCAACGTTTATGCAAACGAAGAACTCCTTGCCACAAAAAACTATGTAGACAACTCCGTTGCCGAAGCCGGCGGAGGGGATATGCTTCGGAGTGTATACGATACCGACCACTCCGGCATCGTCGACAATGCCGAACACTTAGGCGGTCAGCTTCCAGAATACTATGCCAAGCAATCGGACATGGACAACAAGCCCATTACCAAGGGGACCGGCGTCGGCTCGGTGGTTCTCTGGAACGAAGATGGTCTAGCCGAAGGCTCCAGCATGAAGCCGTATGCAACGGGCACAGGAGCCTTTGCTGCGGGATTTGAAACTTTTGCAACCGGCTATAACTCCACAGCTCTTGGCAGCGGTTCCCGTGCAAACGGGAATGCATCCTTTGCTGCTGGTGAATTTACGGAGGCCAATGGCACCTCTTCTGTCGCCTTGGGCAACGGCATCACTTCCAATCACTTCCAGACAGTAATTGGCAGAAACAACGTAACCCATGCCGGTGCAACCGGATTGAGCGACAATACCGGCACAGCCTTTATCGTTGGCGTCGGCATATTTAACGAACCCGCAAACGCATTTCGGGTTACCAACGACGGTTTTTGCTACGGGCAAAATGCCTTTTCTGCCAGCGGTGCTGACTATGCCGAGTACTTTGAATGGGAAGACCAAAATCCGGAAAAGGAAGACCGTCGAGGATTCTTTGTAACCCTGTCCGGGAACAAAATCCGGAAAGCCACCCCGGAGGATGACTACATTCTGGGCGTCGTTTCTGCCACACCTGTCATAGAGGGAAATACCTATTCCGATATGTGGCAGGGGATGTACCTGACGGATATCTTTGGTCAACGGCTGACCGAAACGGTAGAGGTTCCTGAAACCACCGACCAACGAGGCCGCGTGATTCCCGCTCACACCGAAACTCGGTTTCTCTTAAACCCCGAATACGACAATTCCAAAGAGTATCTTGGCAGAAACCAACGTCCGGAGTGGGCTCCGGTAGGAATTGTGGGTCAGCTGGTGGTCATCGACGACGGCAGTTGCGAGGCCGGCGGCTATTGCTCGGTTAAGGAGGGCGGCATTGCCACCAAAACTGGCACTCCTACGGCATATCGGGTTATGGAGCGTCTGGACGAAAGCCATATTCGTGTTTTCCTCCGGTAACCATCCTAACATTCTTATCATAAACTATTCAGGAGGGATTGTATGAACACCGAACTTTTTGTTGCGCTCCTCTCTCTTGCCGGAACTCTGCTAGGTTCCCTGTTCGGGATTCTTACCGCCAATCGGCTGACCAATTATCGCTTGGGGCAGTTGGAGAAAAAGGTGGGCAAGCATAATCACTTAATCGAACGGATGTTCCAACTGGAGCAGGATGTGGCGGTTCTGGACAACCGCCAAAAGGTTTCCGAGCATCGGCTTCGGGATTTGGAGCAGGAACAGGAAAGGAGAAATGCACTATGCCAAAAGTAAAAAAAGAGACCATTGCCCGAACCATTGCATTGGGGCTGGCACTCATCAACCAGATTCTTGCGGTTCTTGGAAAAGAGGTTCTCCCTTTTGCCGAGGACGAGGTTTATCAGCTTACCACTCTGGTATGCACCCTGCTTACCTCAGGCATTGCCTGGTGGAAAAACAATAGCTTTACCAAACCCGCCCTTGCCGCCGACACCTTTCTTCCGACGTTCCGGAAACTGGAAAAACGGGAAAAGGAGGCAAAAAAACAATGCGTATCGGCATAGACTGTGGCCACACCGCATCCGGCATTGGCTCCGGAGCGGTGGGCTACCTGAACGAAAGCCGGGAAACCCGTGCAGTAGGCCGAATATTGATGGAGCAACTTCGTTCTCTGGGGCACACCGTCTACGATTGCACCAACCAAGAGGCACCCTCGATTTCTGCCAACCTGTCCCGGATTGTGGCATCTGCCAACGCCCGGGAACTGGATGCTTTTTATTCTATCCATTTTAATGCCGGTGGCGGAACTGGCTGCGAGCTTTATACTATGGCCGGAAAACCCACCGCCGAATCTTCACGGATTCTGGCGGAACTGGAAGCCCTTGGCTTTCGGAACCGCGGCGTGAAACGAGGGTCTCACCTCTATGTGGTTCACCGCACCAAGGCTCCTGCAACCTTGATAGAGGTCTGCTTTGTAGACAGCCAAGCCGATGCGGAGCTCTATCAACGTCTGGGCGCCGAAGCGGTTGCTGCCGCCATTTGCAAAGGCATTACCGGAAAAACACCTGCTAAAAAGGAGGCATTATCCATGACAGAATATCAAGAACTAAAAGCCGCCATTGATTCCCTCTCTCAGGAAATCAAAGAGCTGAAAAACCCCACCCTTTACAACTTTCTGGATGACTCTATGCCCATCTGGGCAAGAGATTCGGTTAAGAAGATTGTCGCCAAGGGAATACTTCGAGGGGACGAGACAGGTCTGGGCCTGACCGAACGTGATCTTCGGCATATTGTAATGAACGACCGGGCCGGACTATACGACTAACGCAAAAGGACTACTTCTTATGAAGTAGTCCTTTTCTTATTTCTTCACATCGGTCATGGGGAGATTGATGGTAACCCGGGTAAACCGTCCAAACTCACTCTCAATCTGGATGGTCCCGCCGTGGCTCTCGATAATCTCCTTGGTAATAGAAAGTCCCAATCCGGTGCCGCCCTTATCCCGGCTCCTTGCCTTGTCCACCCGGTAGAACCGTTCAAAGACATGATCTAAATCGTTTTTGGGAATTCCCTTACCGCTATCCTCTACCTTGATATAAACATTATTATAGAGGTTTCCGGCGTAAATATTAATTTTATCTCCCCGTGCGCAATATTTGATGGAGTTGGAGATAATATTCTTGATGGCCCGCTCAATCTGGTCGGGATCGGCATAGACATCGGTCATTTCGGTGGTGCGGTTGTAGGTTAGGGTCATTCCTTTTTGCTCCGCCTCCAATTTAAAGACATCTGCCATCTGTCTTAGCATATCGTCAATGGAGAAAAACTCCTTCTGGATATCCACCCGTTGCATATCAAATCGGTTGAGAATCAACAAATTCTGTACCAGTGCCGTCATCTTATCCACCTCGCCCTCTACGGTAGAGAGAAGGCTTACCGCCGTCTTTTTATCGTCCAAATACCCATTGAGGAGCGTTTCGGTATAGGTACGAATGGTGGTAAGAGGGGTTTTTAATTCGTGGGATACCTCGGCAACAAACTTCTGCCGTGCTGTTTCCAGATTAAACTGCTCGGTTACATCCTCAAAGACACAAACCACACCGGCAATCCGTGCCGCATCCATTTTAAAGGGAACCAGATAGGCTTTGATGTGCTTATTATCCACCAGGAATTCCTGTTCCTCGGTCTTGGAGCGGTCCAGATACATAAATTCCGCCATACAAATTCCGCCACCCAGCTTCCGGAAAAAGCGGTCAAACTGGAGATCCTCCGGATTCTCAACCCCGAACATCCGTTTTGCCGCCGGATTGATATGCACTACCCTTTGCTCGGTATCAAAGGCAATGATCCCACTGGTGATATGTTCCAGAATAACCTCTACCTTATGTTTTTCGGTGTTAATCTGGTTCAGACTATCGTTCATAACGGTGCCAATTCGATTAAACGACCGAACCAAATCTCCCATCTCTCCGTCGGGAATCTTTTCCAATCCCGGAGAGAAATCTCCCTCGGCAAACCGGTCTACCCGGCGACTTAACTGCCGGAGCGGAGTCATCATAATTCGGGTAACCAGAATTCCTGCTGCAACCGACAGAATCAGGCCACCCAAAAGCACCCAAAGAAGTCGAGTTGCGGTTTTAGTCATAGCTTTGTTGATATCCGCCCGATTATCTCGAACATAGAAAATATATCCGTCTTCTATCTTAGAACCATTCTTGATAAAGAGCGCATAATCCAGAGTCTTTCCAAAGAAAGAAACTCTATCTCCTCTTCCGCCCCGCATGGCGTTTTTCAGATTCTCGGTCAATCCCACCGTGGTTCCCTGAACCGTACCGGGGGTGATTACCGATGCATCCCGGGCCGAAAGCAAAAAACAACTGCGGTTCTCGTCTAGCTGTAGAATCCCCGCATAGGAATTGATCGCACTTTCCACCTGCGGAATCTTTAAGGCCGGCTCGTCCGAAGATGCCATAATCTGGCTCAGGGCCGCAGGGAGAGAGCTTTCCTCTACCTTGGCAGTCGCATCACGGAACGCTCCGCACAAAAGGTCCAGAACATGAAAAAAACTCCATCCGCCCATCATCAGAACAGCGAGCATCACTGCCAGCAAAACTTTTGCCGTCAGCCGCCAATATAGTTGTTTGAACATGACTCTGCACCTCCTAATCTTTTTCATTTTACCACAAGAACTTACTCAGGTAAAGAAGAATTTTCAAAAAATTCCTTTTCTTCCTGCCGGAGTCTGTCCGAAAGCACTCGTAACCGAAGAAATTTCGCCAAATCCCGCTCGGTTTTCAGGGTGGCAAGAACTTTATCCGCCACCCATACCCGGTAGCGGGTTTTCTCTTTTTCCACCTGATATTCCGGCTTCTTCTTTTCCGGAACCGTTACACCCCAACGCCGGCACCACCACATCCCGCCGCCGGAAAGACCTTGAATCTCTCCCGCAACCTTTTCCCGATAGCACTTTCGCCGATGAGCATCAAACTCCATCAGCCGGGGCCGGGAAGCCGTAATCTTTAGTTCCTGATCATGGGCGGTAAGGGAATCTGGATGAAACCGATACTCGTACAACGGCTCTCCCCGACGGTGGCGGATCCGGAACAAACTATTCATCCGCATAAAGTAGTCGTAATCCTCCAGCAGAAACAGATGAGGAGAATACCCGCCAAGCACGGCTTCACAGCCGGCTCGGTAAAGAAACGCCGCTCCAATGGTATTGTTGGCCACCGTATTCAAAAGGGGAGTGGCAGGCGGGAAACAGACTGCACCGCTTCCCGGAGGGAATTCAAACCAGCCATGACCGGTAATCCGTTCTCCCTCTTCATCAATCAGGTATTGGTTCCCGAACACCATATCCGCTTCCGGATGCCGATTCATCTCCTCCACCATTTTCTCTAAAAACTCCGGCAGGAACCGATTATCTCCGCTGATCCAACTGTAAAACTCGCCTTTTGCCAAAGAAAATCCGTTATTCAACGCCCGGGGGAGCTTTTGATTCTCCTGAGATATCACCCGGATTCTCTCGTCCCTTCCGGCATACTCCTTTGCAATTTCCAGAGATTGATCCAAGGACCCGTCATCCACCACAATCAGCTCCCAATTTCGGTAGGTCTGGAAAATCACCGACTCGATGGCCTCTTTCAGATATTTTTCACCGTTATAAACCGGGAGAACCACCGAAACCAGACCCGGCACCCCGCCGGTATCAATTTCTTTTGCCCGAAGCCGGGGTAGAAATCTCTGTTTCATCAGCCTGTTCCCTCCATTTCCTGAATCAGCTCTAAAAAGGCATCCCGTTCACATTCCTTATAGTATTGCTCCCATAAATCTCCGGTTTTTTTCAGCCGTTTCAATTCCAGCTCCGCAATGTCCAGCCGTTCCCGAACATAGCGCAAATCCCAGCCCTTAGGTGCATATCCATCCCTGCAGAGCCGATAGGTGGTTACAATCCCTGCCCGGATGGTCTTTTGAATATGCTCCCGGCTGAACCGTCTGGATTCTACCCGATGTTCTACCCATGCTTTAGGCTGAATCCCTATCTTCCACCCCTTTTGCAGAACCATAAAACAAAGAGCTGTCTCCTCTCCGCCGCCGTAGTCCTCTCCTACCCGGCCATACTGGGTAGGAAAACCGCCCAGATCAAGCAGAG
This sequence comes from Ructibacterium sp., assembly GCA_045540375.1. Lineage (GTDB taxonomy): Bacteria > Bacillota > Clostridia > Monoglobales > Monoglobaceae > Ructibacterium. The sequence continues at coordinate 13,206 of JAZQHD010000140.1, forward strand.
CGGTCTTCCGCACCGCAAAACAGGCTCCATAGGGGAATGCATATTGCTCCGTGATCTGGCGGAATCTGGAATATGGCACCTGATAAGCACTCCAAAGTCCCTCTCGACCCGGCAGAACCTCCTGCGGTCGAGGTTCTGGGAGCTTTAAAAAAATCTGACCGCCCACCACTGCGGTGCGGGGACGGTTTCGGAACGTTGCAACCATAAAGGCTGCCAGATTCCTATCTGCTACCGCATCATCATCTATGTAAAGCAGAATCTCCCCCTGAGCCGCCTTGGCTCCGGCATTCCGGGCATAGGAAATCCCGGGAGTTTTCTCCCAGACCCACCGGATTTCCGGCGGAAAATCCTGTTTTGGTGGCGGACTCTCCCGGTTCCAGACAATAAGAACCTCGTAGTCCTTTTGGTTCATGGACTGGGAGAGGGCAGAGGCCACTGCATCACCCAGTCCAGGACAGATTCCAGCGGTGCAGAGAATCAAGGATAGCTTCTTCCTAAAGCTTCCTGAGGGAATGGGGACCGGTTGAACTGACCGTTTTCCGGGTCGTCGAAGCTCGCAAAACCCCTTTCTCAGTCCCAACCAGAGATTCCCGCCCTTCATCTCTGCCACCGAGAAAAGGGTAATATTGGCCTTAGTTTTTGACATTCCGTTTCACCTCCACAGGGATATGAAAACTTCCAAAATAAGGGGTATCTTCTGTCTGAATCTCTAAAACAGCCTCTTGATAATCGTAATAAGAAATGGGATGGCTCCCCGGAATCTCTAATCCGGCAGAGAGAAGATACCTCCCTCCGCACAGGGGATTTTGGAACCGAAACTCCACCCGTTCTATCCCGCCTCCCGTAAGGAACTCGTCCCTTTCCCGAGAAGACAACACCAGCAAATCTAGTCCCTCCCGGGTCTTGACCGAAACAGAAAGGTTGCATCGTTCTGCGCCCTCCGGCAGGCAGACTTCTGCCAGGATGGAGATTTCCTGACCATATTCCCAAAAGGCAGGGGCGGTAATCTTCCGGATCGCTCCGGGATGAGTCCCAAACCGTCCCCCATCAGCATGGTTCCCCTGACCTACCATTTCGGCCATGTAGGCAGCCGTAACCTCCGCCACATCCCCATTGGCCCGGACCATACCCTCCTCCAGCCAGATGGCCCGGGAACAAAACCGCCGTACCGAGTCGATATCATGGCTGACATAAAGAATGGTAGCGCCCCGTTCCTTACATTCCTTGAGCTTTTGAAAACATCTGGCCTGAAAGGACAAATCCCCCACCGCCAAAGCCTCGTCTACCAGCAAAATCTCCGGTTCAAAGGCCACTGCTGCCGCAAAAGCAAGCCGAAGAAACATTCCGGTAGAGTAGAATTTGACCTTTTGGTGAACAAACTCTCCTATCTGGGCAAAATCTAAAATCTCCGGGAGCTTAGCCCGGGTCTCTGCCCGGGTTTTTCCTTGAAGGGTTCCATTTAAGTATATGTTCTCGATGCCTGTATATTCCGGATGAAACCCGGCTCCCAGCTCCAATAGCGCCGCCACACGCCCCTGTACCGAAACCGTCCCGGAATCTGCCACGGTAATTCCTGCAAGAATCTTTAAAAGAGAAGACTTCCCCGAGCCATTTCGTCCAATCAGTCCCACAGCCTCACCCTTTTCGATTTGAAAAGAAACCCTGTTAAGAGCGGTCTTTTTTCCTCTTTTTAGCCGATACTCCTTGGTAACTTCTAAAACCTGAACCACGGACATGAGGATTCTCCTTTCTATTTTCTGTTGTCCTTGAACATCAGCAATCTCTACCTTGCCACCGATGCTAGCGGTATGCCATCCGCCCTTTAGCATGTTTTTTCTATTTTACCATACCGGAAATCCCTATGCAAGAAAATTTCTGTTCTCATCCGGAACCAAAAACCGACTTCCGCATAGGATAAAGTGAAGACAAAATAGGAGGTGGAACAAACATGTTTGGAAATGGTTGCGGGAACAACTCCTGCCTCTGGATTATCATCCTGATCATCCTGCTTTCCTGTTGTTGCGGAGGAAATAACAACAATAGCCGCATCAGCGACTGCTGCTGCGACTAGGAGCAATAACGCTCCACCAATGCCGTACCACAGGGATTGTAGGGAAGGCATTTATGCCTTCCGTTGCGGAACGGATGAATCCGTTCCCTACGATGTTGGACGGACAATTTATCACAAAACGAGTGCGCAGAGGAGCGATAACGCTCCACCAATGCCGTACCATAAGGATTGTAGGGAAGGCATTTATGCCTTCCGTTGCGGAACGGATGAATCCGTTCCCTACGATGTTGGACGGACAATTTATCACAAAACGAGTGCGCAGAAAATTTGGTAAGATTTGTTCGATAGGAGATGAGGAATGGCAGGCGCGTACTCCTTGTACGTAACTGTCATTGCTCGTCGACGTATCGGGCAAAGATTGCTGAATTTTCAAGCACGACTGTCAATCAAAGGGAAAGGGGGTGCACTAAATGAGCTGCTTCGGTAACACCTTTGGCGGTAATGATAGCTGTTTATGGATTATCATCCTGATCATCATCCTGTTCTGCTGCTGCGGTAACGACAACAACGGCTGCGGTTGCGGTTGCTAGGAATTCTTTTTGATATCAGGCGTGCCGGCAAAACCGGCACGCCTAGTTGTTGTCTGTAAAATCACCTTGACAAGCCTTCTAAATTATGCTATACTGACCCATGGATCCGCTGGAATAACTCAGTTGGTAGAGTACCTCACTCGTAATGAGGAAGTCGAGGGTTCAAGTCCCTTTTCCAGCTCCAAAAAAGGCTTGCCATTGGCAAGCCTTTTTTTAATTCCATAATCTTAGAACGACAAGGTTGGTCCGACAGGTTTTTGGGTGGCCGCATCCCGGAAATAGATGGTACCAACCGTAGCACTGGCCGTACCGGTGGGCAGGTTGTAGGAATAAAGGGTAAGGATTCCGTTCTGATACATGGTCTCCCCGCTTCGGGTGGATACACCGCCGCCTCGGAGAACACCTTTCCTGTCTTTCCGGGCGGTATAGATGGAGATAGGGGTTTCCGGTTCCTCCAGATATACATATAGAACTCTTCCGTTATCAGGTGCGGTAGTCAAAACCTTCCCCGTCCAGAGTCGATCGCTGGAGAAGGTCATATTCCAATCATCAACCGTAACCTGGTAATTATCTCCTACTTTCGTAATTGCTTTTCTGTTAGGAATGTTGAAAATATAACCATGCTCATAATCGACACTGGTGCATGGCGGCAAGGAATCTAAGGGAGTCTTCCACTGTTCAGGATCGTGATCCTCCATAGCTTCGTCAGAACACAAGAAGTAATCATGCCCCGAAACACCTGCCTTATCCGGCAAGGGATCATCCCAGGTTATGTCCATGTGATACCACTGTTCCTTCAGCTTAATATAATTCCAGATATGCTCGTCGTTGTAGCAATAATTCGTCTCATAACCAAGCTCTTTTGCCACCATGTAAAAAACTTGAGCATAGCCCTGGCAAACGGCCGTATGATTCGCTAAAAAGCCATAGGCATGAAACGAAATATCGGTTTCCTCATTCACACCTACTTCTAGTGCGTACGAATCATAAATACCATCTATGGCGATTTGATCGTGAACAAAGAGCAACTGTTCTAGGGGATCGGTGATATTTTTTACACTGTTACAATATTCCTCCACTTTAGCCGCCATCAACGCTCTTGCCTCACTGTCCTCATCAAGACTATCAAAAAGATAAACAGGCTTAACATTGACCATCAACCGAGACCCTGTGTAATACTGATAGGGGATAAGCCCAATAACGAGTGCTTCCGGATGAAGCATAGTAAATTCGTAACACACGACCTCAATGTCATCCAAGGAGATTTGGTATGCCTCGATATCAATCAATGAGGCACGAGCTTTACAGCCTTCTAACAGAGTGTCGTAAAGGGACTTCTCCGGGGTTGGGGAAAATCGAATCGGGAAGAGGGGATCTTCTACCGGAACAAGACGTGGTTCCGGACGATAAACACCGCCTGTAGGACGAGGATACTGGGTTTCCTCAGGAAGACACCCTTCATCTGCTGCAAACCCGACCATGCCAGTCAGCAAGGTTAAAAACAAAACGAGTACAATACTTCGAGCCATATACTTTCTCATAAAACTCCTCCCAGGAAACTTGTTGCTTCTACTTTCTTTAGCATACCATACCTCCAAGAAAAAGTCCAGGGTTTTTCGTAAAAAGTAGGGTCAGGCACCGAACCTGGGCAAAAACATACCATAAAAAGAAGAGAGAGGAGGTCTTTGGATGATTCTTTGGCGGAAATTACGGTATCGGTTCCGGAAAAAAACCAACTCTTACCGCCGAAAAAGGTGGAAAAAACCAAAAAAAGGGATTCTAACACTTTTGCTGTCTGTGGGGATTCTCCTCTATGGTGTCTACCGGACAGAACAGAGGATTGGACCTCTGGCACAAGAGGTTGCCCTGTCCTATCTCAACAGTGAACTCATCCGGGAAATCAACATTGCTACCACCGAGGCCTTAGAGGCAGAGAATATCAAGGCAGGATCCATCCTCCAGGAAGACAAGGACGCCGACGGCACCATCGAAAACATTGTTACCGATTACACCGCCGCCAACCGGGTAAAAACCGCCATTGCTGTCCGGGTGGCAGAGCTGATGGAACACCACCGGACTGTGTTGGCTGAGATTCCGGCAGGAGCCTTCTTTTCGGATACTCTGCTGACCGGCTTCGGGGTTCCGGTACCCCTCCGGATCTTTTCCACACACCTGATTGATATTCAGTTTCTGGACACCTTTGATTCTGCAGGAATTAACCAAACCAAACAACAGCTCAGCCTGATGATCAAGGTTCCGGTCCGGATAGCCGGTATTTTTTCCAGCCAGGAGGGTGTGGTTTCCACCGAGGTTCCTCTGGCAGAGAGCGTCATCATCGGTACGGTACCGCAAACTTATGTTTCCATGGGAGATTAACTCTTGATTCCTGGAATAAAATTGGGTATAATATTCATAAAGAAGGCTTTAAAAACAAAAGGGGACTTTGTTATGATGCAAACCGATGCCAAAGAGAAAATCACCGCCCTCCGCACCGAGCTGGAGCGGTATAATTACGAATACTATGTGAAGGACAATCCCACGGTCAGCGACTTTGTCTATGACGAGAAGATGAACGAACTCCTCGCCTTGGAGGCAGCGTTCCCGGAGCTTGTAACGCCCGATTCTCCCACACAACGGGTTGGAGGCCAGGTGCTGGAAGGCTTTTTGGAGGTGGAACACGCCGTCCAGATGCAGAGTCTTTCCGATGTCTTCTCCAAGGAAGAGCTTTTGGACTTCGACTTAAGAACCGCCAAAGCATTGGAAACGGATAAGCCGGAATACACGGTAGAAATGAAGATTGACGGACTTTCGGTTTCCCTGGAATACGAGAATGGCAGATTTGTCCGGGGTTCTACCCGGGGTAACGGCCATGTGGGCGAGGATATCACCGAGAACCTTCGTACCATCGGGAGCATTCCCCTTCGGCTCAGGGAAGAACTCCCCTACCTGGAGGTTCGGGGCGAGGTCTTTATGTCCAAAGCCAGCTTTGTAAAGCTGAACGAACAGCGGGAAGTGGCAGGAGAACCCCTCTTCGCCAATCCCAGAAATGCCGCAGCAGGCTCCCTCCGGCAGTTGGACAGCCGGATTACTGCATCCCGGCGGCTGGACATTTTTGTCTTTAATGTTCAGCAGATTCAGGGAAAAACCCTCTCCACCCATAAGGAGTCTTTAGAATATCTGGCAGAATTAGGATTTAAGACCATTCCTGCAGAAACCCTGTGTTACGGCGGAGAGGAGGCTTATGCCGAGATTCAGCGGATTGGGGAACTCCGGGGCGAGCTTCCCTTTGACATTGACGGTGCCGTGGTGAAGATTAACCGATTCCCGGAGCGGGAAGCCCTGGGGGTTACCACCAAAACCCCTCGCTGGGCAGTTGCATACAAGTTCCCGGCAGAGCAGAAGGAGAGCAGGCTTTTGGAGATTGTTCTTCAGGTGGGAAGAACTGGTGTTATTACCCCTAACGCCGTCCTGGAACCGGTGCGAATTGCAGGCTCCACGGTCAGCCGGGCCACCCTCCACAACGAGGACAATATCCGGGATAAGGATATCCGAATCGGGGATACCGTCATCATTCAAAAAGCCGGGGATATTATCCCTGAGGTTGTAGAAGTGGTCAAGGAAAAGCGAACCGGTGCCGAAACCATCTTCGCCATGCCCAAAACCTGTCCTGCTTGCGGCGAACCCCTCTATCGGGAGGAAGGAGAGGCGGCAGTTCGGTGTCTGAGTTCCAACTGTCCGGCACAACAGATGCGGAGTATTATTCATTTTGCATCAAAGCCCGCCATGGACATTGACGGACTTGGCCCTGCCATTGTGGAACAGCTTCTGGATGAGGGTTGTATCAAGGACTGCGCGGATTTGTACACCTTGACCTACGAGGATATTGTAACCTTAGAGCGATTTGCGGAAAAGTCGGCACAGAATCTGCTTGCCGCCATCGAAAAATCCAAGGAGCAAGGCCTTGACCGGGTTCTCTTTGGCTTGGGGGTCCGGCTGATTGGCTCCAGAGCAGCACAGCTTCTGGCACAAAGATTCGGTGATATTGATACCCTGATGAACGCTACCCGCGAGGAGCTTTCCGCCGTTCCTGACATTGGCGAAAAGATGGCAGAGAGCCTGATTCATTATTTCCAGGAAGAAAAATCTCTGGATTTGATTTCTCGCCTGAAAGATGCCGGAGTCCGGATGGATTATGAGAGCAAACAAACCGGAGATTCTCTCTCTGGAAAGACCTTTGTTCTCACCGGAACGCTACCCACCTTAAAACGGAGCGAGGCACAAACCATGATTGAGCAAAACGGCGGTAAGGTCAGTGGCAGTGTTTCCAAAAAGACCGACTTTGTGGTTGCCGGCGAGGAGGCCGGCAGTAAGCTGGACAAAGCAAATGCCCTGGGCATTTCCGTGATTACCGAGGAAGAACTTTTGGAGATGATTCCGTAGGAATGGTTGTAGGGGTCGGCGTCCTCGACGACCCGCATGGGTTTGTGAAATGACAACGGGTCGTC
>JAZQHD010000141.1:0-1629 GCA_045540375.1 Ructibacterium sp.
TGCCACAGGAATATCGATTCGTCGTTCTTCTTCCTCTAAACCGGGAATGGAAGCAAAAGTGCTTATGACTTGGCCTATGGTGGAGATTCGCATTCGAGAGCTGATTGCCGCAGACCGTTATTTGTCTCCCACAGAAAAGAAGAACTATGCCAAATATCTGCGAGCAGAAGAAGCCCGGAGAAAGCGTAGTGCCTTGGTATCGGAATATCAAGGCATTATTACGGACTATAACGATTACTGGACACAGCTTTCACAGAAAGAAAACTGTCTCAATGTTCATCCTCTCTACGATTGCTACCAAGCTTTCCGTATGGGAGAAAAGACCATAGGCAGAGGCGAAGAAAAGACTTTTGTCCTACCTGCCATGCGAGAGATTATGGAACGGATCGTGGAAGCCAATACCCACCATGCAGACCGAGCCAAGGCTATGCTTGAAAAGCTCAAGGGGGAAATCGCTCTGCCCTTGGAGCCAACCTATGACGAGTTGAATCCTCCCCCTCCCTTACCCAAAGAATATCGAATCAAAGAGGGCGATTTGGTCAGAATCGGCACACAGCAGTACGAAATCCTTTCTGTGAAAGAAACAGAAATCACCGTCCGAGATGCAGATTTTCTGTTAGACATAAAGGACTTCCCTAAAGAGCAGTTTTTTGAACGCCTAAAGGAGAGCCTTGCTAATGACAGATACCTTCATGTGATCGAAGAACCTGAAGAAGAAGGAGGAGACTCACCGAACCATGACAATCGTGGAGTTCCAGAAGGAACGACTAAAGCAAATGGGGATCACGGATCATTTTCTGTTGAACATGAAATGCCCCGCGGAGATGGAGAAAGCCGAAGCACTTTCAACAACACAGAGCAATCTCCCACCGAGGATAAAAGTGAAAAAGAGGGGGCTATCCCAGTTGATAGCTCTGCTTCCACTGACATTGAATATCTCAGACGAGATAATCATAGTCGATCCGGAGCAGAAGTAGACGGAGCAGATTCGGGAACCCTTGATGTAGCCATTGGACTTATCGAGGATTATTGCCGAGAAGAGTTCGGAGAAGCTGCGACTTTGGATGACATGAGTAAGGTTCCGATTACCTTTACCACTATCACAGATCATGAAATACCCATTCAGATTTATGTGGACTTGGTGGAATTTGCCTTGATTCGGGAATTAGACGGCGAAGTCTATGAGAGGCGTCAATATGATTCCCTGTCTGAACTGATTACCAAGGAACTGGAGCATCTTGACTTTGATGCCCTTATAGATGTACCGGACGAAGACTTGATTCAACGAGGCTTAGTGCCGGAGAATTTTAGCACCTATGCCCCGTTGTATGTAGAAGTCTCAGAAAAGGTTGCAGAAGCGGAACCTGTACCGGAGATCACCCTCACGCCACCGAAAACAATCCGCAAGACTCAGACTCCTGCTACGATTCTCTATCCTGAAATCCCCTCTGATCAGAGAAAGAACTATCGTATCATGGACGATAACTTGGGTGTCGGATCTCCCGGACAGCGATATATCAACAATGTTTCTGCAATCCGTTTGCTTAAGACCTTGGAAGCCGAACACCGTTTGGCTACACCGGAGGAGCAGGAAACCCTATCAAAGTATGTTGGATGGGGTGGTCTGTC
>JAZQHD010000142.1:0-2784 GCA_045540375.1 Ructibacterium sp.
ACTGGTCAATACCATTTTTCCGTATTTCGATACCAAAGCCCTGGATGCTGCCCGTTTCTTTTTCGGAACGGCGAACCCAGAGGTCGAACTGTACCCTGGTGATATGACCTTAAGTGAGTATCTGTCCGCAGAGGATTTTGACGCGGATATGCCCGGTGGTTCTCACGGTGGCACACAGGTCATTCCCGAAGGAAGCCGTAATGCTACTATGTCCCGCTTTGCCGGTCGCGTCATCAAAAAGTATGGTGACAACGATACCGCTTTCCAGTGCTTCATGGAGGAAGCCGACAAGTGCAATCCTCCCTTGGAACAGCAGGAACTGATGACCATCTGGCACTCCGCCCAGAAGTTCTATGCCAAGGTTCAGCAGCAGGACGGATATGTTCCTCCAGAATTATACAACGATGATACGTCCTATAAACCGGATGATTTCTCCGATGTAGGACAGGCAGAAGTTTTGGCAAAGCACTTCTCCGGGGAACTGCGTTATTCTCCGGCAACCCACTACATCCGTTACAACGGCCGGTACTGGCAGGAAACCGAACCCGGCGCACAGGCTGTTGCCCACGAACTGACCCGCCGTCAGCTTGCAGAGGCATCTTCCGATATGCTTGCCGCCCTTGCTACGCTGAAGGCTTGCGGCGCACAGGAAATCATGGAAAACAACAGTAAAGCCAAAGCCGAAGGCATGATGAACGAGGAACAGATGGAAGCCTACAAAGCCTTCCTCGCTGCAAAGGCATATCAGTCCTATGTCATTCAGCGCCGTGCATCCAAGAATATCACCGCCACGCTGAAGGAGTCCCGCCCCATGTTGGAAATCACCCCGCAGGACTTGGATGCCAACCCGTATTTGCTTTGTACCCCAGATGCCACCTATGACCTCCGCTTTGGTATGGCAGGTGCAAGAGAGCATTCGCCGGAGGACTTCATTACCAAGACTACCACCGTTTCTCCCGGCGACCGTGGCAAACAGATCTGGCTCGACTGCCTGAACACCATTTTCTGCGGTGACCAGGAACTCATCGACTATGTGCAGATGATCTGTGGTCTCGCTGCCGTTGGCAAGGTCGAGGTCGAAGCTCTCATTATCGCATACGGTTGTGGTCGCAATGGTAAGTCCACCTTCTGGAACTCCGTGTCCCGTGTCCTGGGTCTTTACAGCGGCAATATCTCTGCCGACACGCTGACCTTCGGATGTCGCCGCAATGTGAAGCCGGAAATGGCCGAGGTTAAGGGCAAGCGTCTGCTCATTGCCGCCGAGATGCAGGAAGGCGCTCGGCTGAACGATTCCACCGTGAAGCAGCTCTGCTCCGTGGATGACATTTTTGCGGAAAAGAAGTACAAGGACCCCTTCAGCTTCTCTCCGAGCCACAGCCTGGTGCTGTATACCAACCATCTTCCCAGAGTCAGTGCTTCCGATGACGGTACCTGGCGCCGCCTTATCGTTATCCCGTCCAATGCCAAGATTGAGGGCAAAAGCGACATCAAAAATTACGGTGACTACCTGTATCAGAACGCTGCCGAGAGCATTCTTGCCTGGATCATCGAGGGTGCCAAAAAGGTCATTGACCTGGGCTACAAGTTTCCCGTTCCCGCTATCGTGCAGAAAGCCATTGATGACTACCGCAGCCAGAATGACTGGTTCGGTAACTTCCTGGCTGAAAAGTGCGAGGTCGGTGACGGTCTGAAGGAAAGTTCCAGTACCCTTTACCAGGCATACCGCAACTACTGCCTTGATTGCAATGAATATGTGCGTAACACCGCAGATTTCTACCTTGCCTTGGAGAATGCGGGCTTTGAGCGTTTGGTGCTGAACCGCAAGCGTTATTTTAAGGGTCTGAAGCTGAAAACAGATGATGGCGACTTTGAGGATTTTCTGAATTAACCGGGACTATGACAAGGTGTATCAAGGTCTATTACAAAAAGTCTCTTAAGGGAAAAATTCAAGAAAAAACCATAAGAAAGAGTTTAGTAAATGACATTGATACACCTTGCACATAGTCAGAAAAACGAATGGAGAAAGCATTATGAGAGAAAAAGCAATCGAGCAAAAATTAACGCTGATGGTAAAAAAGCAGGGCGGCATCTGTCCGAAGTTCGTTTCTCCTGGATTTGATGGGATGCCGGACAGAATCGTTCTTTTGCCCGGTGGCTATATGGCTTTTGTGGAAGTAAAGGCCCCAGGAAAAAAGCCACGGGCATTGCAGACCTCTCGCCACGCACTCTTACGGAGGTTGGGGTTCAGGGTCTATGTCCTGGATAACGAAGAGCAGATCGGAGGGATTCTTGATGAGATACGCACCGCATGACTACCAGGCATACGCCATCGACTACATCGAGACCCATCCCATCGCTACCGTCTTTTTGGACATGGGTCTTGGCAAAACGAGCATCACCCTCACGGCTATCAGCAATCTTCTGTTTGACAGCTTCGAGGTTCACCGGGTTCTGGTGATTGCACCGCTGCGTGTGGCACGGGATACATGGACGGCGGAAGTCGATAAGTGGGATCACCTCCAGAACCTCATCTGCTCCGTGGCTGTCGGCACAGAAGCAGAACGCAAAGCTTCCCTGATGCGACCCGCCGATATTTATATTATCAACCGTGAAAATGTTCAGTGGCTTGTGGAGGAAAGCGGCATCCCGTTCACCTTTGATATGATCGTGATTGACGAACTGTCCTCCTTCAAGAACCACAACACAAAGCGGTTCAAGGCAATGCTGAAGGTCAGACCCAGAGTTTCCCGTATCGTTGGGTTGACCGGCACTCCCGCCACAAAC
>JAZQHD010000143.1:0-8278 GCA_045540375.1 Ructibacterium sp.
AATTGGAACGGCACAGATGAAACCGTGGCAAGTAGACAAGGCGCAGTTTATACCGTGGAGGAATACAACGGTGAACAACTGCCCAATGAAATCAAAATGGAATAAGGAGTGAAATATCGTGAACACAGCGAAGCAAATTAAAGACTTTAACGAGGCCAACAGACCGTTCTATATTGTTGATCACGAAAACGGTCAATATAGTCTCTGCCTTGCTTTTTCTTTCCTTCATGGCGATCTCGGCGACTATGGTCAGGAAGCGTTCAATGCATATGCAAGAGAAATTGGCGAACCCGTTCAAGACGAGCGTGGATTCTATACCCACGGTAATGGTTATGAGTGGGAAGCAGCATTTCGCAAGGCATTTGAAAATGATCCTAATATCGGTCAGATCACATATGACTGCGAAGCCGGCGGTTTCTTTTGCTATAGCAATAACCTTTCCGTCCTTGCTGATTTCGGTAGTAGATTCAAGACCTTGGTTGATGATACCGAAGAATTTATCAAGGTAGTATCAGAAGGAATCAAAGCGGATGATCAGCGTCAAAAGGAATTTGATGAAATCAGAAATAAGGTAAAGGGTCGACTCATCACTCATGCGGAGTCCCACTTTAATATCCGCACAGTCCATGGTGATATTCATCTCACCCCTGGCGATATCAAAGACATTATGGAAGGAAGCGTAGAGAGAATTCGGGTTGGCGAAACAACAATGCCGATCAACGAATTTCTGATGCAAGATGCCTACCGCATACAGCCGGATATTTTCAATCCGAATACCTATCAGCTCATTACCGATGAAGCATTAGAGCTACAGGAGCAGCAGTCCAATAGTGGCGATCCTGTAATGCAAGGTATGCAATCAATGTAAAATGAAGGAGTGACTTCCCAATGAAGTATGTAGCATGCTGTTCGTTTGGGAAGGACTCCCTGGCGACTGTAATACTTGCCAAACGGCACAACGAACCTTTGGATGCTGTGGTATATGCCAGGGTAATGTATGATAAAAATCGAAGCGCAGAGTTACCCGAGCATGAAGACTTTATTGTCAATACCGCAATTCCAAAACTCAAGTCATGGGGTATCGAAACTATTGTGGTGGACTCTCCCAAAACATTCCTCGACTGCTTTTATCGAGTAAGAAGCCGCGGTGAAAATGTTGGTAAAATTGTTGGCTTCCCAATTCCAAATAGATGTGAGGTGCAGCGAGATTGCAAACTTCCGTCTTTCAAATTGGTGGATGGAATGTTCGATCCCAATAACACGACATGGTATGTAGGAATTGCCATTGATGAGCAGAAGCGATTGGCTCGTCTCGAGGGTACATCTAAAGTATCCCTTCTTGCAAAATATGGTTACACAGAGAAAATGGCTGCCGCGCTTTGCAAAGAGGAAGGTCTGTATTCACCGATCTACTCTTACACAAAGCGCGGTGGCTGTTTCTTTTGTCCGAATGCTTCTGAAAGCGAACTCTATCATCTGTTCATCAATCACCCGGACATATGGAATGACCTTATGACATTAGAGAAAGTCGGAAATCGTGCAACCGACAGACAAGGGCGCGCAAAGTTTAATCGTGATGAAACTCTCACGGAGATAGATGCGCGGTTCAAAAATAAAGCAAAGGAGTGATGACCTATGAAAAAGACCTCCATTACGATTTCCTTTGATGAGGAAAAACTCTCTGCTCTCAAAATGTATTTGGATCAGAAGAACATGAAGGTGGAAACGGAACTCGAAAAAGCCCTCGACATTCTGTATTCCAAAAATGTACCTGCCGGAGTTCGGGATTTCATTGATATGAAATCAGGCAGCGTAAGCACAGCAGCTCCCAGGCCACGAAAACAGAAACCTTCTGTTTCTTCTGCTGTCGGCGCTACTGCGCCGGAGGTGCGTGAAAACGACTCCAATAACGAGAATTAAAATGACCGTCCCAACGGTAATGGCAGGCCCCGTTGCCGTTGGGACTCCTTATGATCGGGGCGAAGGTTAGGGCGATTTGAAGCCCTGTTTCGCCCCGTGTGCCTCGATAACACCAAAGCCCGAGAAAGGATACCTATGGGAGCAACGAGGGCAAGGAAAGCCCCTTGTGCAAGGTGCAGAGGACGGAGAAAATCGGCGGCTTTTGCCGTCCGATTTTACTTGCAGGAATAAGTGTCGGGGTCGCAAGGCTTCCCCGACACGGTTCACATCGGACGGCAATGCCGACCGTTCAAGGGTTTTCGCACTTTTGCACATCGGGGTCGTAAAAACGCCTTTTTCAAATCTTCGGGGTCGGTGATCCGAATAAGCCCCATGGTGCAAGAGATTTTATAGGCGTTGTCGGCTTAAAAAGGAGGTTGCGCATAAAATGTATGCGCAACCTCAAATGCTGAGAAAGCCTTATTTTATGCGGATTTTTCAACGGAAGGAGATGACGAAAAATGGACGAAACAAAGAAGAAATTTGCTCTATGGGCGTACCCATCTACTATGGAAAAGGTGGAACGACTGTATCAATTGGATAACTGTCGGAGCAGATCAGAGTTCATTGAGAAAGCAGTTTTATTTTACGCTGGGTATGTATGCGCAGAGGACTGCCGTGAGTATTTTCCCGAGGCCATTGTCAGTACGATCCAAGGATCGCTCGACTCATTCGAAAACAGAATGGCATCGTTACTATTCAAGTATGCGGTGGAACTTGCGATGATGATGCATGTATCAGCAGCGAACTTCCGTGTTGATGAAGATACGCTCTCCCGGCTTCGTGGAAAGTGCGTGAACGAAGTCAAAAGAGTAAACGGTCAGATTTCCTTTGACGATGCGGTACGCTATCAGAAAGGTAAATAACAATGGCAAGATTTATTTTGAAGTGGCGCTATATAAAATCAGGATCGCCTAAACACGGAGAGAACCTGGTGAAATATATTGCTACTCGGGAAGGTGTTGAGAAGTGCGATGAATCCTGGAAACATCAACCTGCTACAAAGGAGCAACAGCGACTGATCAAGGAACTTATAAATGACTTCCCGGACTCAGCGCAAAGTTTTGAGTACCAGGATTACATTGCAGGTCAAACCAAAAGCACAGCATCTGAATTCATCAGCAGAACAATTGAGGACAATGTGGATCTCATCGGCAAGAAAGAAAACTATGTTGGGTACATTGCTATGCGCCCGAGAGTTGAAAAGCAAGGCACTCACGGATTGTTTACGCAGAGTGATCAAGAGATTGATCTTCCCACCGTCTCCAAAGAGGTTGCCAAACATGAAGGTGCGGTATGGACAACTATCATGTCGCTACGCAGAGAAGATGCCGAGAAACTTGGTTACGATAACGCAAAGGCGTGGAGAGATCTGCTCCGTGGTCAGGCGAACAAGCTTGCCAAAGCAATGGGAATTCCTCTTGGTGACCTGCGATGGTATGCTGCCTTTCATAATGAAGGCAACCATCCCCATATTCATCTCGTATCATATTCCGTAGGGAAAGAACCGTATATGACCGAGCAAGCGTTACAAACTTTCAAGTCAGACTTTGCTCGGGAGATATTTAAAAATGATTTGTATCATACCTATCAGGATATGACTGCCCATCGAGATGAGCTTCGCAGAACCGGTAGAGATAAGATTGCGGAAATCGTTCAACAGATCAATAACAGCACATATGAAAACGAAACTGTTGTATTGATGCTGAAGGAAATGTCTGCATCCCTTGAAAATTATAAAGGCAAGATGGTCTATGGGTATATGCCAAAGACAGCAAAGAATCTGATCAACGGTATCATTGATGAACTTGCCAAGGATGAAAGGATTGCAGTACTGTATAACCTGTGGTACGAGCAGAAAGAAAATGTGATCCGCACCTATCAGGATACGATGCCCCAACGCATTCCTCTCTCTGCTAACAAAGAATTCACCACCATAAAGAATGCGGTTATCCAAGAAGCACTTAATATCATGCACAATAGAATTACCTTCGAGGATGATGTGCAAGAAGAAACTGATACGCCCGAGGAAGAAAGAATGCCGGAAGATGACCATAATCCAAAACGGAGTCCGTGGACTGATCCAAACGATATGCATTGTCAGTATATCAGAGGGCGTGGTTTTCTGAACATTGAATCCGAGGGCTTTGATCCCGAGGAAGGAATCCGTTGGTTGACTCTTTCCGCTATGCAAGGGTTTGATGTTGCTATGTACAGACTCGGGAAAGTTTACCTGCAAGGCGAATTGATTGAAAAGAATATAGGCGAAGCATTGCGGTGGCTGTGGGAAGCAGATGCAAAGGATAATCCATATGCACAGTATCAGATTGGCAAACTTTATCTCAAGGGTGAAGATGTTTCGACTGACTATGCGACAGCGCAAAGAATGTTCGAAAAATCTGTTCACCAAGGGAACGCCTATGCCATGTACTCCCTCGCAAAGATGCACCTCCAAGGTATAGCGCAGTACAGCGACATTCGTTATGCGGTTCATTTGTTGATGGAAGCTGCAGAGAGAGGTAACCAATGGGCAGAGTATCAACTCGGGAAAATGTATCTCTACGGCCAGGGAGTCGACAAGAATTATGAGATGGCGGTGCAGCTCTTAACCTCGGCAGCAAACAAAGGGAATGAATATGCACAGCATCTTCTCGATAACTACAGACCATATATGCACAGCAGCTCGGCAACCGTATTGGCATCGATGCGACTATTGGCGCGACTCTCACAGATCATCCGTGACGATGCTGAAAAAAGAGATAATAACAACCGAGCAATTGACCGCAAGCTCATGCGGAAGATCGAGCAAAAGAAACAAGCGCAAGGTCAAAAAATGGGCTAATAATTTTGGAAAGGAGTCCCTATGTCTACTTATGTTCATTACACCCAGGAACAAAAGGATCGTGCCAGGCAGACAGATCTAAAGGAGCTGTTGGAACGCCAGGGCGAACACCTAAAACGATCAGGCAAGGAATATCAATGGCGAGATGGATCAAACAAGGTTACGATCCGAGGAAATCTGTGGTATCACCAATACGAAGAAGTCGGTGGCGATGCTATTGACTTTGTCAGAAAGTTTTACGGCAAGGACTATCCCGAAGCAATGGAATACTTGCTGAATGGATATGGTGGAACACTTACGGCGGCACCTCCTGTAAAGAGAGAGGTTAAGGAATTTACACTCCCGGACCGCAACGATAACATGCGTAGAGTGTACGCATATCTATTGCACAAGCGAGGACTGAATAGAGATGTCGTAAATGCCTTCGCACATCGGCAGATGATATATGAGTCTCTTCCGCATCACAACGCTGTTTTTGTGGGATACGATACAGAAGGCACACCTCGCCATGCACACAAGCGAG
Source organism: Ructibacterium sp. (assembly GCA_045540375.1). Lineage (GTDB taxonomy): Bacteria > Bacillota > Clostridia > Monoglobales > Monoglobaceae > Ructibacterium. The sequence goes on from JAZQHD010000143.1 coordinate 5,325, forward strand.
GAAGCGGATCAGAAAGCACATACAAAGGAAATGCGGACGGAAGCACTCCCGAGTATAGCTTCCATTGGAACGGAACGAGCAATAAGATTTTCCTCTTCGAAGCTCCAATCGATATGCTTTCGTATATTTCTATGAACCCTCATAACTGGCAACAGAATACTTATGCGGCATCCTGCTCCGTAGCGGACAGGGTGCTTTTTCAATGCCTCAAAGACAATCCGAACATCAGAGAAGTATATCTGTGCCTCGATAACGATGAAGCCGGACAGAAAGCAGCGAAACGGATATCCGACAAGCTGTTTGTATTGGGCTATAAATCAGAAATCCTCACTCCGACCTACAAGGATTGGAATGAGGACTTAACGACATCTCAAAAGGAAGGAGAACCGCAATGGACAACACAATTATCTTAATTCTTGTGGCAGCCGGTATGTTTGCGATCATTGGTGGAATCACTCTTATATCGCATATCTATAACCTCAATGAGATTAAGAGTAAGACGGTCGGTGACGGTCAGCACGGTACTGCCCGGTTCTCCACCAAGGGAGAACTACGGAAGATATACAAATACATTCCGTATGAACCGAAGGTGTGGAGAAAGCAAGCGAAGAAAGGCAAGCTGAAACTCCCCCAGGGCGTGATCCTGGGCGTAAAGAAAAAGAAAGGCGTGGACTATGCCATGGTCGATGATGACGATGTCCATACGCTGATGATCGGTGCGGCAGGTTGTGGTAAGACGGCCTATTGGTTGTACCCAAACTTGGAGTATGCTTGTGCTGCAGGAATGTCATTCCTAACGACAGATACCAAAGGCGATCTGTATCGTAATTACGGAAATATCGCAAAGCAATACTATGGTTATGATGTGGCAATCATCGACTTGCGTAAGCCGAGCAAGTCGGATGGCAATAACCTGCTCCACCTTGCAAACAAGAATATGGACGAATACAAGCCACATCCCGAGAACATCGCCCTCAAAGCCAAGGCTGAAAAGTATGCTAAGATCATTGGTAAAACATTGATATTCAGCGATGGCGATGCAGCTTCCTATGGTCAAAACGCATTCTTCTATGATGCAGCCGAAGGCTTGATCACATCAGTTATTCTTCTAATTGCTGAGTTCGCGCCTCCCGAGCAGCGACACATTGTCTCTGTATTCAAGCTGATCCAGGATCTGCTTGCACCAAGTGGAATCAAAGGAAAGAATCAGTTCCAATTGCTCATGGAGAAGCTACCTCCCGATCATAAAACAAGATGGTTCACCGGTGCTGCTCTGAACACAAGTGAACAGGCAATGGCTTCCATCATGTCAACAGCAATGTCCCGACTCAACGCATTCCTTGATTCGGAACTTGAACAAATCCTGTGCTTCGATACGGCAATCGATGCTGAGAAGTTCTGTTCAAGCAAGTGTGCGATCTTTATCGTACTTCCCGAGGAAAATCCAGCAACATACTTTATGGTCTCTCTGTTATTGCAACAGTTATACCGTGAGATACTGACCGTTGCGGACGAGCAAGGTGGCGCCTTGAAGGATCGTGTCATGTTCTATATGGATGAGTTCGGTACACTCCCTGCCATCAGTTCTGCTGAAATGATGTACTCTGCATCCCGATCCCGAAAGCTATCCCTCGTAAGTATTATTCAGTCGTATAAGCAGCTCGAGAAGAACTATGGAAGCGAAGGCGCAGATATCATCAAGGATAACTGTCAGGTAACAATCGCCGGTGGCTTTGCCCCCACATCGGGAACAGCGGATGAGATATCCAAGTCCCTCGGATCGAGGACAGTTATGACCGGTTCTGTATCCCGAAGCAAGAATGATCCCTCCCAAAGCCTACAGATGACGGAACGCCCACTTATGACGGCTGACGAACTGAAGTCAATGAAGAAAGGCAACTTCATCGTGATGAAAACAGGTACGCATCCATTCATCTCCAAGCTGAAACTGTTCTTCAAGTGGGGCATTGACTTCGATACCGAGAAGTATACAGTCGAGGATAAGGGTACACGCAAAGTACATTATACCAACAAGGAGATCATCGAAGAAAACATCCTCGATGCGTTCCCAAGTGTATATTCACCTCCGGTGCGTCCTTCTCGTAGAGCAGCTTCGGGTGGACAGGCTCTATCTCAGAGCGATGAGCCGCTGTTTAGAGAACCGGAACATCAAGTGCGAACAGACTAAGGAGGTGAGAAAATGTCTTATTATCGCAAACTGTATAGCTGTGACGAGCTTCCCTCCAGGGCGAAGCTCGTTTACATTTACCTTTACGACCGATGCGACAAGGAGAAGAAAGCGTGGCCGAGTGTCAAGACAATTGCGAAAGAACTATCCATTTCTGATAAAACTGTCCGCAGAGCCGTCAAAGACTTGGAGAAAGCAGGTCTTGTGCGGAAGGAATACAAGAAACGCAAGAATGGTTCTTTTACAAGCAATCGGTATTATCTGACCTAAAAATGATTGTCCAATTCGCCAAGGGGTTACTATGCCCTTTAGGTGTCAGTAGGACACGGTCAGATTGGTAGATCAAAGAAGTACCCACCCTAAGATATATAACAGCAGAATAATAAAGACAGACAAAACTAAAGGCAACGGTAGAATAACTGCCGTTGCCTCTTCTGCTTTTATCGATGCTTCTTGTTGAGTTCAACCAAGACCCTGTTGAGTAAGGACTGCTGCTTTTCCGATAGACCAGGACAATTTGATGTAGACCCCTTAAACTCAAAGATCAGCGAATGCACTATTTCTTTCTGCTCGTCCGTTAATCCCTCAATTGAAATCATTTCCTCCTTGTCTATGCCTACAAGGTAATCGAGCGACACATTGAAGAAGACGGCTATATCAGTCAGCACCTCCAAGGGTGGAATTCGCAAATTGTTTTCATAAGCGCAAATTACAGACTTGCTTCGGTTCAATTTCTTGCCCAAGGCAGCTTGCGATAAGTTCCTGC
>JAZQHD010000144.1:0-6526 GCA_045540375.1 Ructibacterium sp.
AAAGCAGAGAGTATCAGCTAAAGTCTTGTATTCAAAAGCATCGACTTTATCCAGTTCCTCCTGCGGCATATATCTTCCGAGATCTAGAAGTTCACGGATTCTCTTTGCGGCCTGCTCCCATGTGATTTCGGTGGCATAGCTTTTCTTTGCGGATTCGCCGCCGGCAATTCTCATTCCGGATTCATCGTACCAAAGGGCATAACGGTTACTGCCCACAAAGAATCCTGCGCCGTTTCTTCCGTAGTGTTTTTTGAGAAACTCTGCGTTTACTTCAATAGGTTTATCCTTTTTGAAATATCCGCAGATGATGAGCCTGCTGTCACGGTCATTTGCACCGATACATAGTGCTTCATCAATTATCTGCTGCGGTAGTTCTTGTCTTTCAAAAAGTCTGTTCTCAAAAGTTTCAGCTTTGAGAGGTTTCTGTTCTCCGGAGAAATCAAAGAGGGACATCTGCTGAACGGTTACATCTTTCGGCGGAGTGATATTGGTATTGATGAAATATTCTTTTTTATCAATAAGGTTTGCCACCCATTCGGCAACAACTCCCCATGAGAAAACGGACTCCTTTGTGCATGAAAGGTATGAACCCTCCCACATAAGAAGTCCGTTTACCTGTGCCACATATCCGATTCTTTGTCCTTCATGGATTATTTCAGTATATCTTATTGGATATGCGGATTTGATATATTCGCATCTTTCGTTAAAATCATGGTTTGCATTAAAGAACAGTTCAATCTGCGATTTTTTGTATTTGAGGTCATCATCTTTGTTTTTGATGATGGCCATTATCTGTTCTTCATTCAGAAAGGGTGGAAGTTCTTCGGTCAGCTCTGAATCAGTTCGGTCATCACTATCTCTTCCGCCGAGGCTTTGATGTTGTTCATAAGCCCCACCCACTTCATCTGGTCTTTCTCTTTCAGTTCCTCTGTTACTCCCAGATCCTTCTTCATCTGCTTCGTAATCTCGGCTACTCTCTTTTCTGCTGTCCTCTGAATCTCCGCCAGATGGCTGTTCAGTTTTCCTGTGGTCAGGAGATTGATGAAGTCCGTCTTTCTGTGGTTCCGAAGAAAGCTGTGGCGGAGTGATGCGTATTTCCCAAGGTGATAATTCGGCTCCTGAGTCGGAAGAAGGTTCGGGATTCTGTAATCTTCCTCGGGTCTGTATGTGATTTCCATTTTCGTTTCTCCTTTCATCTCTTTTGGTGTCAACCATAGGATATTCATTTGTTCGGTTAAGAGCAAATGTGCGATTTTCTTTTTCAGCCTGCTTTTGCAGGTTGAGTACAGTTTTTGATATGGAATCCAGACACATCTGCGAGATATCACCAGTTGCTGTTCCGAGGACATTGAGCGTATGAACAGTGCTGAAATTCTTCACGCATCTGAAATCGTCATCGGTAAAGTATCTTTCGGTATCCACTCCGCACCTTGCGAGAAGCATATATCCGATACTGTTCTGGAGGGCTTCTCTGAAAGTAACTTTAAGGTTCAGTTCATCCAGATCTTCAAGAAAACTGTTTTCTTTGTAGTATTCCAGTCTTTCGAGGTAATCGGACATATTATCTTCAACTGCGTTCTTTGCGGCAGATAAAAGAGTATATCCAAACTCGCTTTTATCCTCAAGTTCGCCGAAAGCATTTCCCAAAGTTTCGGTTATGGTTTCTTCAAATTCCGGCAGGACTTTCCAAGTTGGAACAGGTCTTGCAAATCTTGCTTCGTGGGTATCGGAAATATCGAAGAAATACCGAAGACTTCTGCTGCCGGGTTTTTCTTTGTCAAAAAAAGCAATGCCGGTGGATCCTTTATTAACCCACCGGCCGAAAGTGTTATTCCATTTTTCAATTTCGAGCACGGCGGTTGATTCCGGCTTCTGTGCATAGAGAAGAATCAAATCATCGAAATCCAAACGGAAGTTATATCCTGCGGTTCGCAGGAACTTTTGCCACTCCGCAGGATTTGAAACTTCGTTCAAAGTTTCTCTATACAGGGTTGTTATGAGTTCGTATTTGTTGGGCATAGGGGACACCTCCTATCGTTCAGATACTCTGTCTTTTCTGGGAGGGAATTTTTCTACATATTCATTAAGTGTTGTGAATATTCCTTCGTAATTCCATTCTCTTTCTTCATTGATGGGTCGATAAGCATTATTGCTTATTGCGCTTTTCACAAGTTTTATTGGTTTGTTTGAAATGAGAGTACCCCAATGGTTTACAATTATCTTTTTTCCTATCTCGCATGGGATACCCTGCATGTCATCATCGTGACGGACCTCATACAATTGATAACCTTTTGGAACAGTATTAGGATCAATTCTGTTGTTTGTGAATAACATTGTTTTTCTGAAAACGGTTACTTCTTCAAAAGATTCTTTTCTGGCATCGCACAGCATTTTTATCTCTCCATTTCTTTATCCTTTTTCTGTTTTGGGATATCAAATCCGTAAACTTTTGCAATTTCATCTCCAAGCCTTCTGGTGATTTGTGTTATGTCTGCTCTTGTAGCATTACCTTCATAAATCTTTTCTTTTAGACGGTCTTTCTGGTAATCCGAAACACCATCTTTGTAAGTTCGATAAAGATAATGGTTTGTTCCGTCATGGTGGATTGCATCACAGCGAAAATCACCGTTTTTATCGACATACCATGTGGCGTAATCCATATCAGTATAAAGGCAGTCGGAGATATTGCCGCTTTCAATTTCTTTGTATCCGGAAAACCTTCCGTTCCATCTGCCTATGTATGCAATAACTAGAATAGGTCCGTTTAATTTTATATTGAGGTTACAGCGGTCATCATCGAGATAATCGTTGTTTGTTTCATACATTTTCTCAATTCGTTCTTCTTCGGAAAGTTCCGGATAATATTCTTCCATCTCGAATTTCCAATCATCATAGTCAAGATTTATGTTACTCCAGATGATGTGCTTTTTATCGTTCACCGTTCTTCACCTCGCTTCCGGTTATTTGAACGATTTTTTGTTTGTTTTTCCTGTTGCTGCTGGAAGTTAAGTTCTTTTTCAGCTCTTTCAACCAGATCTCGTTCCGCTGTTTTTCTGTCCATGAAGTAATGTCCCCAGAAATAATTGTCATTTCCGGTACATTCCCATGTTACATATGGAGCAGCAGCTTCAGGATGTTCGCCGAGTACAAACTCGGTGTTTCCAACATGTATGTTGTCGGTTATAATGTATCCTGCATTTTGTCGTTGGTACATAAACACACCACCTTTCAGATTAATTATGTAATTGATTGACTGCTGTAAAATGCTGTGATAATATTTTAAATATAGTATGTTATGGAAGTGATTTAATGCCGCTTTTGCTTGTAAGAAACGATATAACAAAAATGGAATGCGATGCCATAGTAAACGCCGCAAATAACGGTCTTCGCGGTGGCGGAGGTGTTGACGGCGCAATTCACCGTGCCGCAGGAATCGGTCTGCTTGCGGAATGTATCACTCTCGGAAAATGTCAAACCGGGAAAGCCAAAGTTACAAAAGGATATAAGCTTCCATGCAAATATGTTATCCATGCTGTCGGACCCATCTGGAAAGACGGTGAACACGGAGAAGAGGAACTTCTTCGCAGCGCATATAATGAATGCCTTGCCATAGCGCTTGAAAAGGAATGTGAAAGCATTGCTTTCCCATTGATTTCCGCAGGAGCTTACGGTTACCCGAAAGATAAAGCAATGAAGGTTGCTCTTAATTGCTTTAGCGAATTTCTTCTTGAGCATGATATGCTCATCTATCTTGTAATCTTCGATAAGGAGAGCACTACCCTCGGCGAAAAGCTTTTCCCGAACATCGCAAAATACATAGACGATAATTATATCGGCATAAAACAGGTTATGGCGGAGAAACGCAGAAGAGAGGAATTCGAGGATTATTCAAATCTTTCCGTTCCTTTCAATTTCGGCGAAGCCAAATCCGATATGGAAATGCCGCGAATGATGATGCCCTGCGCTTCCTGTTTTGAAGAAGCGGAGCCGCAGGCAGCTCTTGAAACGGATCTTTCCCTGGAATACCTTGTTTCGATGGTGGATGAAGGTTTTTCTGAAATGCTTTTGCGGAAAATTGATGAAAAGGGTATGACTGATTCCCAATGCTATAAAAAAGCTAACATCGACCGCAAACTTTTTTCAAAAATCCGCAGTACACCGAATTATCATCCGAAAAAGAAAACAGCTCTTGCTTTTGCAGTTGCGCTGGAACTTTCTCTTGAAGAAACCGAAGAACTTTTGCTCAAGGCGGGATATTCTCTTACGAAATCCAGTAGATTCGATATCATCGTTGAATATCATATAAAAAACGGAATCTACGATATCTTAAAGATAAACGAAGCGCTTTTCTCTTTTGATGAGGATTTGCTCGGTCCTTAAAAATGTCGCTTTTTTTGCGACCATATCTTTCCTGAAATAATGTAAAATGCAGTTGTAAACAAAAAGCAGCTGCATTTTTTATTTTCAGGAGGTAACATTATGAAAAACAACATCACCGAACTCGTATTTATTCTTGACAGAAGCGGTTCCATGTGCGGACTGGAAAACGACACAATCGGAGGCTTCAACTCCGTTTTAAAGGAACAGAAAAACGCCGAAGGCAGAGCCTTCGTCACCACAGTTCTTTTCGACCACGAAATTCTCACAATCCACGACAGAATCGATATCGAAGAAGTAAAACCCATGACCGAAGAAGATTATCAGACCAGGGGAACCACAGCACTTATTGATGCCATAGGTTATTCCATCGACCACATTGATTCCATCCATAAATACATCCGCAAAGAGGACGTTCCTTCCAAAACCATGTTTGTGATAATCACCGACGGTTACGAAAACGCAAGCCACCGCTATACTTCCGATAAGGTTAAAAAATCCATCGAAAAGCATAAAAAGCACGGCTGGGAATTTGTTTTCATCGGCGCTAACATCGACGCTGTTGAAACAGCGGGTCATTTCGGAATCGGCGCCGACAGAGCAATCAACTATTGCTCCGATAATATCGGAACCGGAAAAGTTTATGACGCCGTTGCAAAGGCAACCGTTGCCATGAGATGCTGCAGCGAAGAAACCTTTGAGGAAGAAATGTGCGCTTCCTTTGCAGAAGTGAATGCAGATTTCAACAAAAGAGGAAAGAGATAATTAAATAGTCAAAGGCGGCAGTTAATACTGCCGCCTTTTGTTTACTTATCGTCTTCCGAATAATGGAAAACAATTACTGCCATCATTACCGCAAAGAGCGAGAGAAAAAGCGTAAATCTGTCATCCATTACTGATTAAACTTTTTCTTTTTGTATGCGATATATCCGCTTGCTACAGCGCCTGCACCGAATACGATCATGGAAGCAAACCAAAGTCCCGGCATTCTGGTGTCACCAGTTTTGGGAGTTTCACGGAGCACATTGTGCATCTCTACTACGGTGGTTGCATCAGCGGTTACATTTGCGGTTTTGGCTGCCGGCATAATGTAGTTGGAGGAAGCTCCGTTCGCAATTTCGCTGATGGTGTAGGTTCCAAGACGAATATCTTCAATGAAAATTTCACCGTTTTTGTCAGTGGTAAAGGTTTCATCATAACCATTTTCGGAAGTTACTCTGAAGGAGAAACCTTCTACTTTTCCGTCAGAAGAAGTTTTGACGATCTTGAGAGAACCGGACTGAGATACGTTTACAAAACCTTTGCCGGCTTCGTTTTCAACTACTACGGTTTTGCCGTTTTCAGCAATTTCAAAGTAGTATGCGTTGGAGTCGAGGATGAAGCCTTTGGGTGCAACAGTTTCTTTTACAAAGTATCCGCCATATACAAGACCGGACATACTGTAGATACCTCTTTCAGATTCAGTGAGTTTTCCGAGGAGGGTATCGTTAGCATCGAGTTTCTTGTCGTTGTTGGTATCAACATAAACTTCAAATTCTGCACCGGTGAGTTTGTTTTCGGGGAAGTCTTTATCAACTTTGGTAAGCTGGACAGTACCTTTGATTACCTGTTCGGTTACTGCAAGGGTTTCAGTGTTTTTCTCAATGGTGTAGTTGTCTGCTTCAACATCGAGAGTGTAAACAGTTTCATCAAGGAGATAACCTTTGGAAGGAGTAATCTCTTTTACGGTATATCCTTCACCACATACAAAGTAATCAGTAGTGAATTTGTCATTCGTATCGGTGGTATAGGATTTAAGAAGTTCGCCGTCTTTGTAGATACCATATACAGCACCTTCAAGGGTTGCATCACCCTGAGCACCGCCTTTTTCAGCGTCGGTTTTTGTGAGCACGAGGTTGAATTTTTTGAGCACGTTATTAAAAGTTGCTTCGGTTACGTATTCCCATTCAACTTTTACATTCTGTTTTGCGGGAACAACATATTTTTCTGCGGTGTCAACTTCTTCAAAAACATAGTTATCGCCTACGGGGATATCTTCAAAGAGTGCAACGCCTTCAGCATTGGTGATTGCGTATTCTTCTACAACAATACCGGTGGTGGAAGTACCGGAGAGTTTGAATTTAACGCCTTCAACGAGTCCGTCTTCGGA
>JAZQHD010000145.1:0-5625 GCA_045540375.1 Ructibacterium sp.
TGCCGGTAGTCCGGTACTGACAGAATCCTCAGCTGACGCATACCTTCTTCATCCATTGGTACTATGGCGACAGGACAGTTGAACAGCCCCATAGCATCCTTGTAGTAAGTGGTAGTAACTTTGCTGGAGCGTTCTTTTTTGTACGAGATTGTTTCTATCAGCTTTTTCAGATTGCCTTCTCCGGTGTAAAGGATGTGAGGCTTTCTGCCTTGCAGAAGCATCTCTGCACGAAAGTGGCGCTGCTCGATTTCCGGATAAACGCCACCACTTTCCTGCGTGATGAAGTACGGGATGAATGCGAACTCTTCTGCATAATAGAAACCTGCCAGTTTTGCATTGCCGAAGAAATTTGCGTTATGACTGCGCCTTAGTGCAAAAGCCGGCACGAAAATATCGGTCTGTTTTTCTGCCGGTGGAGACTCTGCGAACACATCGACTCCATATCTCCAGAAGAAAGTCGTAATCTCTGCCACTTGGAACCTGCGGAATAGCGTATCAGCATTTGTCCGATAAGACTTATCAATCTCATAGTCTATTTCTGCACTATGGAGTAGAGCAATCCCATCTGGCGTGCAACGATACCCCAACTTATTTCTGCTTAGGCGTATGAGCTTATACTGAAGCAAAGAATCCAGTATCTCTGCAGGGATATTTCTGCACCTTTTTGCTGGAATATCTTTGCACCAGGCACACAGGCAAAGCACCTCAATTTCTGCTCTGCTGAATTGCAAAACCACACCCCCCGAAGTAGTACTGTTAGATTGCCCTCAAAAATAGGGCCCATAAATGTGCATTTTCTCTTAGAGTCGCAAGGACTTTTGCTCCCCGTGGTTTGAGGCAAAAATCTCAATGTTCAAATTTGGCTCAAATTTTCAGAAAACCACGGGGAGCAAACGGCATGTTTCAGAGCATAAAAGAGGACAACTGATAGTGAAAATCTCCGGCTTCATCATAAGGCGTAACATAGATGTGGCAGTGGGGATCATCGTCCACAAAAGTGAACAGACCAAGTGCCAATTCAAACTGATTGTCGTCACCAAACAGCCTGCCCTTCAGGGCGTTGATAACACCCTTGTAGCCCTTGTTGTCCTGATCGAAAGCTCCGCTGCAATCCTGCGGCGCGTGCTGCACAATGGCTAAGTATGCCTTCTCATAGCGGGGCAGCTCGCCGCCATCTTTACGAAATTCCTCCAGCAGCCGGATGATGGTGTCAGTAACATATTGGGTGCCGCCCACGACCTTGCAGTGGGGCAGCAAAGCGTTCATCCGAATGTCCACCCAGCCGTTGTCCAGAATGTTCACTTCGCCATAGATGGTCTTGTGGTTATACTTGCCTTTTTCGACCAGAGGATAGATTCGGTTGGCTCTTGCTTTTTCACACAGCAGACGCATATCAATACAGCAAAGCTCGACCTGCTGCATTGCCGCATCCAGCAGTGTGTTCCTCTTTTCCGGAGAGCGATACCCCTGCTCCAAAGCAGTGAGATACTTCCTGCACGCGTCCAAATGATGCTTCATTCCGCTGATTGCTTTTTCGTTGAGTTCCATCATTCGTTTTCTCCTTTCGCACGTTTTTCAAGGTCCGCACGGTTGGTAGTGATAAGGTCATACTGGGTTTGAGAGGAACGGATCTCCACGGCAATGCGGTTCTTACCTGCACAGAGCAGGCCCTGACCTCTGCCGCAGCGAAGGATCTGCATAACCTCTTCGTCAGACAGACCGATCTTTTCTTTCAGCTTCAAAGCCTCCGGCTCCTCCATCTGGAGCAGGAGCTTTAAGCGGCTGTTGTTGAGGACGGCGTCACCAAACTTACCGTTATTGAGGGCAAAATAGTCGATAGTATTCTGGGTACAGGAAACGAAAATTCCACCGTAGCCACGAATGGTCTTTACCAGCTTTATCACAAATTCAGATGCCTGTTCGTTGCCTTCCTTGCCGGCGATTATCCAAAGCTCATCACCGAACACGGCTTTTTTTCGGGTACGGGACTTACTCATTTCATCCCGGAAGAACACGGTTGCCAGGAATGTGGTAGCCGCTAAGTCTTCCTCACGGGAAGCAGAGGTGTCCATCACGATAAAGCCGGAACGCAGGTCCACATTGGTCTTGCCGCCCATACCGCTTTCAATGAGATCCCGGATAATTATGGCGATGTTCTTCAGCTCAGGAATGGCATTTACGATGGGATACAGGTCAACCAGTGTAGGCATTTCCTTGAAAGAGCCGTCCGGGTTAAGAATCGTTTCATTGTCTTTGGTAATACCGAAATTGCCGTAGCACTCGATGATGGCGGCGTTGAGCATATACCGTTCCTCCGGGGTCATAGCTGGGTAACGGAGCTGGAAGTAGGTCTTTACATCCTGCACCACATCCAGCATTACGGAGTCCTTGCGGCTCTCATGACCCTGCAGGTTATCGTCGATATCCATTGTGGTACGGCGAATGTCCATAATGTTGATGCAGTCGGTGGAGCCCCGGGCAAGCTTGATATACTGTCCGCCCAGAGCTTCACAGGGCCCCCGGTACTCAAAGCCCTTTTCCGGAGCGATAACGAACACCTGCACACCGTTCATCCGCATACGCATCGCCATAAGCAGAATGGTGTAGGTCTTACCGGCACCGGTCATACCGAAGATAGCCATATTGCCGTTGGAGTAGATATCTGAATTGAAGTTATCCAGAATGACCGTGGAGTTGTTGTGGAGGTTAATACCCATCAGAACTCCCTTGTCGTCGCACAGCTCAAAGGAGGAGAACGGGAACGCCCCGGCAGCTCCCTGAGTCAGAATGTTGCGGCGGCTTTTTTTATCAATATCGGGATCCAACTTGCACAGCGGAAGCATCGACTTGAAGCACTGCTCGTGGCAATAATCCGCCCGGCGAATAGTCATATTCATCGCCGCACAACGGTTCTGCACCTGCTTGATCCGCTGCTCCAAAGTCTCCGGGTCAAAGGCGGTAACCTCGATGAGGGTGTTCATATAGAAGAATTCTTCACCCTCGCGGTTAAGCTGTTCCTTGATATACATACCGGAGGAAATAGCGTCGTCCATTTCCTCAAAGTCTGCCCGGGTATCCTCCACATCCCGCATACGGCTGCGGTTGAACATTGTAGTTTTGGCAACCTTGGGCAGAATCTGTTCTTTCCGACGCTTGTTCAGGTAATAACTGATAGAGATACCGTCTCCCAACTCTACCAAAGGTGACAGCCAAGCAAGCCCGGTCTGAGTGGGATAGCCGTAGCCGGAAACATACAGATAGGCATAGTAGGTGCCGTCAATGACGATATGCTCCTTGTTGGTAAGGTCGCATTCCGTGGGAGCAAGCACATCCTGGACTGTCAGGATACCCAGCTTGTCCTCCTCGGACAGCTCCTCCGGGAGCTCCTCGGTGCCGTGGATGGTGCCACATTCCGCAAAGAGTGCCTTGTGGTCAACATCGCTTCCACCGTTTCGGTGATAGACCGTGTAAAGAGTCCGGAACAGGAAATCGTCATACTGGTCGTGCCGCAGCACTTCCAGACCACAGTAGTCCAAATACTGCAGCGCCGTTTCCGCTACTTCCGCCATCTGCTTGGCGATCTCGGAGAAATCGCCGGCGTTGCCTTCGTACTGGAATACGAGGAAGAATTTACGGGTGACCGCTTCATTGGCGGCAAGGTAGTTGACAAGTTGCGCGTCCTCCAGAATCATATCCCGGCACATTTCGTTGGTTTCCGTGTCGTAGCACTTTTGCATCTGCTCGCAATAGGCATCAATATCCGCCCGTCCGGTCTGTACCACGATCTGCAAAGATGTGGGAGCGATCCGCAGGTAGCTCGCCATATAGTAGATGATGTTCTGCTGCTCCATCGCAGACTTCAGGTAGAAGTTGGTGGGCAGCACCTCTAATATTTTCAGATAGCGTCCGTCCTCGGTGATAATGACCCCTTGCTGGATGTCAACCACAGGAACAAGAGCCTGCGTACCGTTAGGAAAACGGCTTCCCAGGACGGGGGCTTCTGTTTTCGGTGCGCCGAATATCAACGACTTGATATCCGGCATTTTGAACTTCTTGGTTACACTTTTTTCTTTACCCATTGTGTCCCCCTGTAAGTAATGATTCGTTTGTTATCCTTATAGCGTTTGTAGATACGCAGGAATGTGAGCAGAGAGTTATCCTGTTTGCCGATCAGGGCAAAGCCGCCAATGGTAATATCCAGCAGCATTATGAGAATAATGGTGCCTGTCAGCCCAAAGGGTGACAGTAGAATACACAGCAGCGTTATCGGAATGCACAGACAGGCACACTCCACAACATTGCGTATCTCAAACATACCGAACAGCTTGCCTGCGTCGGTATAGTTTGTTGGAATAAAAATCGTTGGTTCCATTTGCGTTCCTTTCTATGGCAGATACGGCAACGGATCGACCCGTTCGCCATTGATACGGACTTCAAAATGCACATGCGGGCCTGTACTATTACCTGTGGAGCCCACCTTGGCGATTACCTGGCCTTTTGTAACGACATCACCCACGGACACTAACAACTCGCTGCAGTGGGCGTAGAGCGTCTGGATGCCGTCTCCGTGGTCGAGAATGATGTAGTAACCGTAGCTTCCGGTACCGTACACAGAGGTGGACACAGTGCCGTCTTTGGTTGCGCAGATCGGTGTGCCCATTGGCATACCAATGTCGATACCACGGTGGAAGCCCACATAGGGATTGGTACGGGGGCCATAGTCCGAGGAGATATGATTTCGCCAGCTGGAATCCTCAAAGACAGAGCCCAGTGTACCCACGGCAGAGTTATGACCCTGCTCCAGGGTCTTATACATCAGCCGCGCCCAGTTTTCGTCAGACTGGGTATAGCCGCAAGCCGCCATGATCTCAATGGGTGTCCGGTGCTTGATCTCCAAAAGCATCTTGATAACCACCGGCTCCGGTGGTTCTGTACTTTCCGTTGGATCGGTGGATTCTTCCGTTGACTCCGTAGAATCTACCGTTGACTCCGTTGGGTCGGTATTTTCGCCAGCCGGTTCCGTGCCCTCGGCCTCCGTTTCTGTATCTTCCTCCACTTGCGTCAAGGTGTAATCCACGCAATTCCCAGCAAATGAGCGAATATCAGCTTCGTTGGCCGCATTCAGATCGTTCCCGATGGTAACCGCGTGCAACGCCACAAACCAGTTTTTCTGTATTTTTTCACCAAGGATCACTACCTCGTACTCATAAACTACCTCAGGCTCAGTGCTGCCGGTCGTACCGGTAGTTTCTGTATTTTGTTCCCCGGATTCTGTTACCTCTGTTTTGATATGTTCCACCCATTCATCTATGTAGGTATCGTAGGAGTCATAGTAGGCTGACACAGTATCTGCCTGTGCGTTCATCGAGGCAATTTCTGTATCTGTGGAGGACGAAAACCCAAACAGAAACATTGGCAGGCAGCAAAATACAATGATTGGAATAAGGAGTAATGCAACGGCAATAGCCAGGATCTGGGGCCAATAGTGCTTTAGGAGTTGCAGGGCGGCGGCACCCCAGCCACCCTGCATAAATGCTTTGATAATGTCGTAAAGGGCTTTGGCTAAATGGGCAAGGTCGCCAGCGATCTGCCCGCCGCTTTTCTTAGCCATTGTCCTCACCGTCC